>JBMFOT010000041.1:0-31335 GCA_049969495.1 Armatimonadota bacterium | reverse complement strand
GGAGCATACATGAATCACCTGTCTCCGCCCTTCTCTCCCACCGCCTGGGGATTGACCGGCACATGGCAGCCATGGCATCAGCGCCCACATGGGAGGCATACTGCCAAGACGACGACTATTTTCTGCGACGGTCACGTGAAAGCGTTGCCGTTCGAGGCGCTGTACCCCGTTGATGAGAAGACATGTTCTCAGGGAGGTGGTCTGGGTTGCTCCACACTCAACTTGTCGCCGGATCAGGCGCCTCAGCACTGGGAATTGTGGAAGTAAATCGGTGAGTCCTGAGCATAGGGTGGCGCGGACATCTTGTCCGCGCCATTTTTGTGTGGGGTATTTGCAACTTCGTCACAGTGGCGGTGTCTATAAACATGAAGGAGAAGGCATGTTGACAACGCCCCCCGATTGGTGCGATAATACCGGTGACAACGCAGGCGAAAGGAGTGGGCTGTAGCGAATGCTCAAGCGACTGTTCCGGTACATCCGTGCGCTGTTCGGTAGCCTTCTGGGACAGATAGAGAACCCGGAGGTGATTCTGGAGCAGGCACGTGAGGAGATGCGCGAGAACTTGCTGAAGAACAAGGAGCGCGCTGTTCAGGCAATCACCGAGCGCAACCGGTTGCGGGGAGAGGTGGAAAAGCTGGAACGAGCCTGCATCGATCTGGAGCGACGGGCGGAGATGGCGCTGCGCAAAGGCGATAGGGAGCTGGCAAAGCAGTTCCTGATGGAAAAGGCATCCTACATGCGCTCACTGGAATCGGTAAAGCAGGCTCTGGCGCAGGCAGACCAGGTGGTTGAACAGGTGAAACTGGCTATCAAGCGCGATGAGGAGCGCGTCCGCCAGAAGACGGCGGAGATTCTGGCGCAGAAAGCGCGCTGGAAGAGCGCACAAATCCAGAACTCCATCAACAAGGCGCTGGAAGGGATGTCGCTGGACGACGTATCGCGCGACCTGGAGCGCGTCGAGGACAAAATCAGCCGCGCGGAGGCGGAAGCGCAGGCGCGTGCCGAGATGGCTCGCGAGAGCGTGACCGGACGCGTAGCGCAGCTGGAAGATTACGCCGCGAGCCAGGCAGCTGAGGAGGAGCTGGCAAAGCTGGAGACGAGGCTAGGGCTTGCTCCGTCCGCTACCGAAGCGCAGCCGGCAGCTCAGCCCGTGCAGGCGGAGGCCAGCGAGGTAGACAAGGAGCTTCAGGAACTGGAAGCACGGCTAAAAGGCGATAGCAACACCACAACCTCTAATCCGTAATGAAACCATTTATCGGGTTGTTGCTTGCAGGGTGGTTGGCGTTGGCGGCGCCGGTCATGGCGGAACCGCTGTACGAGTTCGGTTTCAATATCCGTGCACGGATGCGCATGGACAATAATCGCAACGCCAACCTGTTGCTTTATTCGCAGTTTGGCGAGTACTCCGATGTACACCTCGCCCTGTACGGAGAGAACCGGTTGGGCGTTTACTTTTCACAGAAGCTGCAGAACTTCGATAGACCTGTGGACCCGGACGAAGTGGAACAGGCGTTCCTCAGTTATGAAGGGCGAGGTTGGCGTGTTCGGGCGGGTAAGATGTGGATGCCGTTCGGGCAGGGGATGGGGGAGCGCGAGCTGGCAAAGGGCGTTTTCGTTTCTGTGCCGCTGTGGCGAGATAATGCGCTGGATATTGCACTCGCCAACAACGGTAGCCGCCGACAACAAGGGGTGTTTTGCCGTTTTGGTTCGCGCTCACTGGGTGCATCGGTAGCGGCTGGCGAGAATCTGGGTCTCAGCAAGACAGCTTTCCGCTTCATACGAGGCGAGGATTACGAGCCGGAGCTGGGCAAGGGTCACGGTTTACTGGTGGGAGTGGATACCCGCCAAATTGCCGGTATTACCCTGTGGCAGCTGGAAGCCATTGTGGCGCGACACGGGCAGGTTCCCGATGCGGAGTTCTTCATCGCGCAGGCGTCGATACGGCTTCCCGCTGGACTGAAACCGGTGGTGCGGGTGGAGGCAAACAGCCGCGCTCGCGAGTTGCGCTGGCTGGTATCCATACAGCAAAACATGGGCGGAGGCTTCGTGCTCTATCCGCAGGTGGTGTTTCGTCGCTCGGACTTTGAGCAGGCAAATATCGAACTGAGGGCGAGTTTCTGATGGGGATCACGCGACGTATCCGACGAATCATCAAAGGCTATATGAAAACCGCACGCGAGCGTCTGGACGAGCTCGAGGCGGAGCTGAACGCGCGACGTGAACTGGAGGACTATCTCGAACCGGGAGGAGGTACTCCTGAAACCGCTCCTCCGCAAACTCGCTCCACGCAGCCGCCAGTGGAGCAGGGAAGGGCTACGGACAGTGCTCCGCCGATGTCCTCCGACCTGCTGGCGCATTTCCGCCTGCTGGGTATCTCACCGAGCGCCGATATCCACCAGGCGCAGGAGGCGTACAAACGGCTGATGGAGCGCGCGAAGCCTGAACGATTCCCCGAAGGTTCGGAAGAGCGACGGCGTGCGGAGCAGATTTGCCAGCGCATTCAGCAGGCGTACGATGCGGTAAGGCAGTACCTAGACCCCACCAGCGCACGGTTTGACCGCCTTGAAATCTGAATCCACCGATGAGCGCGCTGAGAGCAGAACGGTTCCCCAGATACTCCATCGCCATCTACCTGCTGTTTCTTGTCGCCTTCTTTGCCCTGATGACCGAGGGACGGTTCATCGAGCAACGAAACCTCGTCAATATTCTCCTGCAAAGTGCCATTAATACCATTCTGGCGGTCGGCATGACGCTGGTCATTATCACCGGCGGAATAGACCTCTCCGTCGGCTCGGTGCTGGCGCTGTGCGGGCTGGTGGGCACCGACCTCATGATGAACGGACTGGTGCTCGGCGGGCGAACCCTGGTTCCGAAACCAGAGCTGGCGATGGGCATACCTTTGGCGGTACTGGTGTCCTGCATGCTGGGCGCGCTCATCGGCTGGTGGAATGGCTGGTTAATCGCTCGCTGGAACATTGCTCCCTTTATCGTCACACTGGCAACGATGACCATTGCACGAGGAACCGCATTTGTGTACTCCGATGGCAAACCGGTGGGCAACCTGCCGGAAACCTTCAACCGTCTGGGAGGCGGCACCGGAGGCGAGGTGCTGGGCGTTCCCATCCCCGTATGGATTGCAATTATTGTGTCGTTGTGTGCGTTAATTGTGCTGCGAGCAACACAGTTTGGGCGCGCGGTGTACGCCGTCGGCGGCAACGAGCAGGCAGCGCGTTTGTCGGGTGTGGACGTGGCGAAGGTGAAAATCATCGTGTATGTTCTCTCAGGATTTCTGGCCGGGCTATGCGGTATCGTGCAGGCGGCACGGTTGGGCGCAGGCGACCCCAAATACGGCGAGATGTATGAATTGAACGCCATCGCAGCAGTGGTGCTGGGCGGAGCGAGCCTGGCGGGTGGACGCGGTGGCGTTGGCGGCACGGTAGTGGGTGCGATGCTGATCGGCGCGCTGGATAATGGGCTGGTGATGGCAGGAGTCTCCGCGTTTTATCAGAAAGTGGTCAAAGGCGTGGTGATTCTGCTGGCGGTGTTGGGCGACGTGTGGCAGCGTCGGCGGCGGTAAAACAGGTGTGAGCGGATACAGCGCATTGATAAAACATAATATTTCTTATCGGACGTTATTTCTACTTTGCGAGGGGAGGCACGAAACGCATGTTCAGGGTGCTTGTTTGCCTGTTTGTGTTCGCGCTTTCAGGCTGGACAGCGGCGCAACCTCTGGAAGCCGGGTTCCGAAGCCCGCCAGACTGGGCGCGCCCGTGGGTTTACTGGTTCTGGCTGAACGGCAATATCACACGCGAAGGCATCACTGCCGACCTCGAAGCCATGCAGCGCGTGGGCATCGGCGGTGTGCTGATTATGGAGGTTGACCAAGGCGCTCCTCTGGGGCCGGTGCCTTTCGCCAGCCCGCAATGGCGCGACCTGTTCAAGCATGTGGTTTCCGAGGCGCATCGGCTTGGTCTGGAGGTCAATATGAACAATGACGCCGGCTGGTGCGGAAGCGGCGGTCCGTGGGTACCTCCCGACAAAGCCATGCAAAAACTGGTATGGACGGAAACACAGGTCACCGGACATGTAGAAATAGTTCTACCTGAACCGCCAGCTATTGCGGGGTACTACCGGGATGTGGCAGTGCTTGCCTTCCCTACCCCTGCTGTCGATGTTCGCATTCCCAACATCGTCGGCAAAGCCGCTTTCGTCCGCCAAGAGTTTATCCTGCCTGCTTCGTACCCTGAGCCGGACACTTCGTCTATCGTGAGATGCGAAAATGTAATAAACCTCACATCTTTTGTGAAAGAAGACGGCACACTCACCTGGGACGCGCCAGAAGGTCGCTGGACTATCTTGCGCGTCGGGCACACACCCACCGGCGCCATGAACGCCCCCTCTCCTGCCTCGGGACGCGGTTTGGAGTGCGACAAGCTCAGCAAGGAGGGCATCGAAGCGCACTTCGCAGGTTTCATGGCGAAGCTTATCTCCGATGTGGGCAAACTGGCTGGCGTAACACTGGTCGCGACGCATGTCGACAGCTGGGAGGTCGGCTCCCAAAACTGGACACCGCGTTTCCGGGAAGAGTTTCGGCAACGACGAGGCTACGATCCCCTGCCCTACCTGCCGGTTATCACCGGCAGGGTGATAGAAAGCGCGGAAGTCTCCGAACGTTTCCTTTGGGACTGGCGGCAGACGATTTCGGAGTTACTGATAGAAAACTACGCGGGGCACCTGCGTACCCTCGCACACCGTCATGGGCTGCGCCTGAGCATCGAGGCGTATGGCGATTGCGTGTTCGACGATATAGCTTATGCCGGACGCGCGGATGAGCCAATGGCGGAGTTCTGGACGACGCCCCGACTCGCCGGCAGCACCACGCTTCCGGCAATGGCTTCCGCAGCGCATGTCTACGGCAAGCGCGTGGTGGGTGCAGAAGCATTCACCGCCGATTCCGCCGAGCGCTGGCTACACCATCCGGGTAGCATCAAGTCGCTGGGTGACTGGGCATTTTGCCAGGGTATCAACCGCTTTGTGTTCCACCGTTACGCCCTGCAACCATGGAGAGACCGCCGCCCCGGTATGAGCATGGGACCGTGGGGCTTACATTATGAGCGCACGCAAACATGGTGGGAATATTCTAAACCCTGGCACCTCTACCTCGCCCGTTGTCAGTACCTGTTGCAACAGGGAATACCTCTCGTGGACGTACTTTTTATGGCGCCGGAAGGTGCGCCTCGCAGCTTTATCCCACCCGCGTCTGTAAAACAATCTGGCTACAGCGCGGATGCCTGTCCAGCGGAGGTGGTGCTGCGTGACCTGCAGGTCAAAAACGGACGATTGACGCTTCCTCACGGCATGAGCTATCGCGTGCTGGTATTGCCTACTGTCGAGCGGATGACGCCTCGCCTCCTGCGACGCATCAAACAGCTGGTGGATACTGGAGCGGTGATTATCGGCGAGACTGCTCCTACCAAATCCCCCAGCCTATCGCACTATCCGCGCTGCGACGAAGAGGTGCGCACAATCGCGGCGGAACTCTGGGGTAAAGGCAAGATTATTCGGGGCAAATCGGTACAGCAGGTGCTGGCTTCGCTGGGCGTGCCGCCCGATTTTCGCTCCGACCGCCCTCTGGAGTTCACCCATCGGCGCATCGGCAACGCAGATATTTACTTCATGGCGAACACCAGCGACCGAACCGTTAGCGCAACCTGCGCCTTCCGCGTCTCCGGCAAACGCCCGGAAATCTGGTATCCCGAAACGGGACGCATCGAACAGGTTGCGGTGTATCGTCAGGATAGACAGGGAACTCAACTGCCGCTGCATCTGAAACCGTCAGAGTCGGTCTTTGTGGTTTTCAGAACGTCTTCTCTCCGCGACGACCCGATAGTGCAGGTGAAGCGTAACGGGCGCGGTGTGTACTTTATCCCCGCACCGTTGACTCGGGTCCGCATCCGCAGTGCATTGTGGGGACCGGAGGGCGACACCGCACGCACCAAAGATGTAACCGCGCAAGTACAGCGCATGGTAGATGGCGGCAGGCTCGCCTTTACGGTAGCAGAGCTGGCATCCGAAGGCGACCCTGCGTACGGCGTGGTCAAAACCCTGCGGGTGGAATATGAGGTAGCGGGCAAGGTTTACACCACCTCCGCCATAGACCCCGATACTATAACCCTGTACCCACCCTCTGACCTTGACCCTCCGTTGAAAATCGAGAAACTGCCGGGCGGCAAGCTGCGTGTGGAAGCGTTCCAGCACGGCGAATACGAGCTGGTTTTCCGTTCAGGTAGGGTCAGGCGATTTCGGGTCTCCCCTTCCCCATCCGCTCTGCCGGTAAAAGGGGCATGGAAGGTGCGATTCGCTCCTGGCTGGGGTGCGCCGCCTGAGGTGATTTTCCCCAAACTCGTCTCGTGGAGCGAGCACGCACATCCGGGCGTTCGTTACTTCTCCGGCATGGCAACTTATCGCACCTCGGTTCGCATCCCGGCAAGCCTGCTTCAATCTGGACTACGCATCTATCTGGATCTGGGACGTGTGGAGGTTGTGGCGTCGGTACGCATTAACGGCAAGCCCGCCGATGTGTTATGGAAACCGCCGTTCCGCATGGATGTCACCCGCCTCCTGCGCTCCGGTGAAAACTTGCTGGAAGTGCGGGTAGCCAATCTCTGGGTAAACCGCATGATTGGCGACGAGCACCTGCCGGAGGATAGCAATCGCAACCCTGACGGTACCCTGCGGGAATGGCCGGAATGGCTATCGGAAGGACGCCCAAGCCCTACCGGACGTGTTACGTTCACTACGTGGAGGCTATGGCACAAGGGCTCTCCCCTCCAGCCATCGGGGTTACTGGGTCCGGTGAGGCTTTACAGCACAACGCTCTTTACCCTGCGGTAATCGAGAACAGCCCGAAACCGGGGTTTCGGGCTGTGTTGTCGTCACGCGCGGGACGCGCTCGCATCTGGCGACGCGCGGCTGTTTAATTCGCTTTCGAGGCGGTGCACGATGTCCTGCGAACGCTGAATCAGGCGTTGCACCTCGTTCAACTCGCCCTGCGTTCGCTCATGGCGCAGGGCGAGATATGCCGCCACTCCTACACCCACTATGGTGGCAACGGCCAATCCCAACCACAGCCCGAAACGGTTTTTACCCATCGCTTGCCTCGCTTTCGGGTTACAGCTCGTAGCGCTTCTCGCCGCCGGTCTCTTTGGACTTGAAGATGCGCTTCACGAAGGAGATGAGCTCCATCGGGTTAAACGGCTTCGTGAGGTACAGGTCTGCGCCAGACTGCCAACCGCGGAACACATCCGCGTCCTGTGCCTTCGCGGTCAGCATGATAACCGGCAGATCGCGCGTTTCGGGGTTCTTGCGCAGAGTCTGTAGCACCTCAAAGCCGTCCATGTACGGCATCATCACGTCCAGCACCACCAGGTCCGGTTTTTCGGTAGCCACTTTCTCCAGCGCGTCCTTCCCATCGGCGGCGGTGATGACCTCGTATCCGTGCCGCTCCAGGTTGACCTGTACCAGGCGACGAATGTGCGGTTCGTCGTCCACCGCGAGAATCTTGTATTTGCGTTCCATTAGTCGCGCCTTTCCTCCTCTATCCTCCCGTAAGGCTTGTGTGCCCTCGTGTTCACTCCCTAATCATGCTATCATACCTCTCGGCAGATTGTCAACCAATTTGTATAGTAGAGATGTGTATACTACTGTCCGCCTCTGGCACGCGCCACCTGCTGCAGTGCGTCCAGATGCTTCTGGCGACACTCTGCCAGTGTGGGTTTCCACGACGTTTGCAGGAAGCCCAGCAGCTTCTCCAACGGAACGTTCTGGCGACAAAACTGCACGGTGCGCCCGAAGTTCACATCGTTCGACCAGTTGCTGCCGGTGGGTATCTGGTCGAAGCCGTGTTGAGCCAGATCGATGTAAGCGCGCACCGCTACCTCTTGCCTGTCAAACCCCTCACCGTAGTACCAGTTGCTCTGCACCACTGAGCGCGGCATGTTCTGCAAGAAGGATTCGGGATGATGCCAGTAGTAATCCGACCATATCCACGCCCGCACGTTGTGCCGTTCCACCTGCTCTACGAGAAAGCGAAAGTCTTCCCACCAGAGCTCATGCTGGCGCACTACCGCGTAGGCATAGTGCCGTTGGTGTTCCCATGTCTCCTCGTCCATGCCCAGGTGGAAAAAACGGGGCTGCTCAAAAAGTTCGACAACCTCTTTAATCAGGTCACGGCAGACGGTGTAGTATCGTGGTGTAGATACGCAGCGAGAGTACTCGCCCAGCCAGGCGTCATGTGCGGTGGAGAAATTGAGCTTGGGAATCGGCTCCAGCCCTTTACCCCGAAGGCGCTTCAGTTCTCGCTTCAACTTTGTCGTACTCCACGCGCCCTGCACGGCGATTTCAGGATGGGAACGGTATTTCACTCCGTCACCGAGGTCTATCACCACCATATTCACCCCGGCGCGAGGCATTTCTTCCAGAAGTGAGTTCCACAACTCCTCGTCAAAGCGCAGACGGGGGCTGTAAACGCCGTACTCACCCCACTCCTGAGCCTTGCGGTCGCACCACATGTTATAGCTCAGATGCACCAGGTATGCCCAGATGGTAGTTTGGTCGGTCATTGGCACTTCCCCTTGCGACGCTGTTTTCCTCTACTTCTCCACACAAAAAGGCTTCTCCTGTGTGGCATCATCAAGCCCCCAGAAGCTGGTACTATTATCGGTGACGGGGAAAAGAGCTCTGGAGTTGGAGACAGTGGCGTCAATCGAAAACGACAAGCGTGTGCGTCTGGTTATCCGTGGAGCGGTGCAGGGCGTGGGGTTTCGTCCGTTTGTTTATCGTCTGGCGACTGAGCTCGGCTTGAAGGGATGGGTGTTGAACTCCGCACAGGGAGTGTTCATCGAAGTAGAGGGAGAACCCGAAACCCTTCAGCAGTTCGTCAGGCGTATCGAGACGGACAAACCTCCGCGTGCCTTCATCCAGAGTCTGGAGCAAACCGTTTTAGACCCTGTGGGCTACACCGCCTTTGAAATCCGCCACAGCGAGGAGAGCGGTGAGAGGAGCGCGCTCATCCTGCCCGACATCGCCACCTGCCCCGACTGCCTGCGCGAACTGTTTGACCCCACCAACCGCCGATACCTCTACCCATTTACCAACTGCACCAACTGCGGCCCGCGCTACAGCATCATCGAGGCGTTGCCCTACGACCGCCCGAACACCACTATGAAAGCGTTCACCATGTGCCCGAAATGCCGCGAGGAGTACGAGAACCCGCTGGACCGCCGCTTCCACGCCCAGCCCAATGCCTGCTCCGAATGTGGACCGCATCTGGAGCTCTGGGACGAGAAAGGTGTCTGCCTGGCGAAACACCACGACGCGCTACTTCGGGCAGCGGAGGCGATTCGCGAGGGGCGCATCGTGGCGGTGAAGGGGCTGGGCGGTTTTCATCTGATGGTAGACGCCCGCAGTGACGCCGCTGTCCGTCGTCTACGTGAGCGCAAGCGGCGCGAGGAGAAGCCCTTCGCGCTGATGTACCCCTCACTGCAGATGGCGAAGGCGCATTGCAAGGTGAATGAGGTGGAGGAGCGCGTGCTGCGCTCGCCCGAATCGCCCATCGTGCTGTTGCGCAGGAAAGAGTTGAACACCGTTGCGCCCTCCGTCGCGCCACACAACCCCTATCTGGGCGTGATGCTACCGTACACTCCCCTGCATCACTTGCTCATGCGCGAGCTGGGCTTCCCCGTCGTTGCCACCAGCGGTAACCTGTCGGATGAACCCATCTGCACGGACGAACACGAAGCGCTGCATCGCCTTGCCGGCATCGCCGACCTGTTTCTGGTACACAACCGCCCTATCGCGCGCCACGTGGACGATTCGGTGGTGCGCGTGTTACAGGGACGCGAGCTGGTGCTTCGGCGGGCGCGCGGTTACGCCCCCCTGCCCGTGTTGGTGAAAGAGCCTCTGCCCCCCCTGCTGGCGGTGGGAGCACACCTGAAGAACACCATTGCTTTGAGCATAGGCAGGCAGGTGTTTCTCAGCCAGCACATCGGCGACCTGGAGACACCGCAAGCGTTGCAGGCGTTTCGTCGCGTGATAGCAGACGTGAAAGAGTTGTGGGCACATCAACCGCAGGCGGTGGCGTGCGATATGCATCCCGATTACCTCTCCACGCAGGCGGCGCATGGGATGGGGCTGCCGGTGACCCAGGTGCAGCATCACGCAGCGCACGTGCTATCGTGCATGGCGGAGAACGAGCTGGAGCCTCCTGTGTTGGGCGTCTCATGGGACGGCACGGGCTACGGCACGGACGGCACAGTATGGGGCGGTGAATTCCTGACCATCTGCGAGCAGGGCTGGGAGCGGTTCGCCCATCTGCGCCCATTCCGGCTGCCCGGCGGCGACCGTGCCATCAAGGAGCCTCGCCGCTGCGCGCTGGGCGTGTTGTACGAGCTGTTCGGCGACGATGCCTTTGACCTGCTGGCACAGGTGTTCACTGAAGATGAGCATCGCCTGCTCCGGCAAATGCTGCGGCAGGGAATCAATGCGCCCGTTACCACCAGCGCGGGCAGGCTCTTCGACGCGGTGGCTTCGCTGGCAGGTCTGCGACAGGTGGTGAACTTCGAGGGCCAGGCGGCGATGGAGCTGGAGTTCCTTACGCACGATGTACACACCGACGAGACCTACCCCTTCTCCCTCTGCGAGGGGGCTTCATCTTATATGCTGGACTGGTCGCCGATGGTGAGGGCTATTCTGGAGGACGTGCGTGCAGTGGTGTCCGCTCCGCTGATTGCCACGCGCTTTCACAATACGCTGGTGGAGATGATGGTTGCGGTGGCACAGGCGGCAGGCATCGAACGGGTGGCTTTAAGCGGCGGCTGTTTCCAGAACGCCTACCTGACCGAGCGGGCGGTGCGTCGGCTGGGCGAGGAGGGTTTTCGCCCTTACTGGCACCAGCGCGTGCCCCCCAACGATGGCGGAATCGCGCTGGGGCAAATTGTGGGTGCGGTCTACCACAAAGGATAGATAGGATATTTGAAAAATCGGTGGATTTCTGGTATATAAATTATTGCTATGAAACACGAATACCCTAAACAAGTGAACTTGACCACCCTCCCGGTGAAGGTCATCTACGACCACGTCCAACGCTTCTGCCAACAACACCCGCTGCCCCAAAAACGACGCGGAAGACCCAGCCAATACCCTGAAGCGCTCATCCTCACCTTGCTGCTGCTACACAGGCTCGAACACGCCTCCTACCGACGCCTGATCTTTGGCGTTGCCCCCCAACTGCTGAGCGAGTTTGATTTGCCCGCCTTAGGCACGCTAGCGTACCGCTTCCATCACCTCCACCAGCAGGGACGGCTGCAGCAGTTGCTCACCTGGTTAGCAGAGCAAGGTATCGTGTTAGAGACGGAGACGCCGACTGGTTGACTCTTTCTCCCAACTCGTGGTAAAATGCACGAGCGTTACAACGCCCGCAAAAGAGCGGGCGGCACATTGACAACCTGCGTCCCGACGGCACCGAAAAAGCCCGAAAGGAGGTACCGACGTGCACTTGCGTAACGCGCACGGCAGAACGCTCATCGCGTCTCTGCTGATAGCTGCAACCCTGTGTGCGTTCGTGACCGCAGACGCAGGACGCCGATATTCGGTGCGCCTGCGCGAAGGTGGCACGGTGCGTACATTGGACACACAAGCCGCAACCGTCGCAGAACTCTTGCGCGAAGCGGAGATACGCCTGGAGAAGTTGGACCGCGTCCAACCGCCTCCGGCAACGCCTCTTGCCGAGGGCATGGAAGTGGTGGTCACCCGGGTGCGCCAGCAAGTGGTTACCGAAGAGCAGACGATTCCTGCACCCGTCAAGCGTTTCGCCGACCCCGCTTTGCGGGCAGGTGTGAAGCGTGTGGTACAGGAAGGGCAGGACGGCAAAAAGCGCGTCCAGTGGCTTATCACTTTCGAGGACGGTCAAGAGGTGTCCCGAAAGGTGTTAGCGTCCACAGTAATCTCGCAACCCAAACTGCGTATCGAGCGGTACGGGGCGGGCGGCTCGCTGCCCGCGCGAGGTTTCTTCAGCGGACGGCGTGTGCTTACCATGATCGCTACGGGCTACGCACCTTATGCCTGTGGCGGCAGCCGGACGGGACGCACCGCAACCGGGATGAAGGCGGGCTACGGAACCGTTGCCGTAGACCCTCGCTACATCCCGCTTGGCACGCGCCTGTATATCGAAGGATATGGCTATGCGATTGCAGCCGATACCGGTGGAGCCATTAAGGGCAATCGCATCGACCTTGGGCACGACACTTATCGTCAAGCGAAGCGGGTCGGTATGCGCAAGGTCAAAGTGTATATACTGGACTAACACCTGATCTGGGCGGAGCCTCTGTGCTCCGCCTTTTCCATTCCTTTGCTCATGGAGGGCGTCACGTGAGGCTCACTTCGCCGTCGCAGATACGTCTGGTGCTACTGCAGTTCGGGCTAGTTCCTGATAAACGCAAGGGACAACACTTTCTGGGCGACCACAATATTCTGGACAAAATCCTGCAAGCCGCCGACCTCTCCCCCGACGAGGGGGCGATGGAAATCGGCAGCGGTATCGGTACGCTCACCCGCGCACTGGCGGAACGCGCGAAGCAGGTGCTCACCTTCGAGGTGGATGCCAAACTGATCCCCGTTATCCGACACAATCTGCAAGGTTTTCAGAATGTGCATCTGATACACGGCGACTTCCTGCGCCAGAATCTGCCCGAGCTGATACGCGACACATTCGGCGGCAGCCCCTTCAAGGTGGTGGCGAACATCCCCTACAGCATCACCAGCCCGATTCTGGACAGGCTCTTCGGTGTTGCAAGCGGCTGGACGCGAGCGGTGTTGACTCTTCAGCGTGAGGTCGCCGAACGCCTGATTGCCCAGCCGGGCACATCGGAGTACAGTGCGATCAGCGTTTTCGTGCAGTATCATTCTCGGGTGGAAATTGTGCAGTGGGTTTCGCGCACGGTGTTTTACCCCCCGCCAGAAGTGGACAGCGCCATTGTGCGTTTCACTCCCCTACCCAAACGGCTTTCTCCGGATGAGGAGAAAAAGCTATTCCGCGTGGTACGTGCTGCTTTCGGACAGCGTCGTAAAACGCTGCTCAACGCCCTCAGCGGCGGATTGGGCTTGCCGCGCGAACGAGTGGAGAGCGTGTTGCGAGAAACCAATACAGACCCCCAGCGACGCGGCGAAACCCTTTCACTGGAAGAGTTTATTGTGCTGTCGCAACGGTTATGGGGCGACACCAAAACCGTACAGCAGCAGGTGTCTCAGGAAGGATAGTCCATCCTGCATTACGAAACAGAAGGTGCACGACCCAACGACGAACCTGCACGGAGGAGCTGAATGAACGACCTGCACCTGCTAAACCTGGGATTGGGTAGCCTCCCCTTGTTGTCTCAGGCAGAGACTCGTTCTATTTCTGCCGAGAACCCCAATGGCGAGCGAGGTGGCGGCGCCAAAGCGGAACCTGACGAGCGCAATGCCGCCTCGATGCTGGGCAAAGGCTGGAAAGTGCGCCCTTGCATTACACTGGAACCCGGAACCATCACCACACTGGCGGATATTCAGGGTCCGGGCATTATCCAGCACATCTGGATTACCGTTGACGTGAAAGCGTATCGCGACACGATACTGCGCATGTACTGGGATGACGAAAGCACGCCATCGGTAGAAGTGCCTTTGGGAGACTTCTTCTGCAACGGGCACGGGTTGCGCTACAACGTGGTCTCTCTGCCGGTAGCGGTCAACCCATCTGGCGGTTTCAACTGCTACCTACCGATGCCCTTCCGCAAGCGAGCGCGAATCACCATCGAGAACCAGCGGTGGGAGCCGATTCACGGCTTCTTCTACCAGATTACCTACGCGCTGACCGACCTTCCGGACAACGCCGCCACCCTGCACGCGCAGTGGCGACGCTCCATGACCACGCGCGAATACCCCGAACACGTTATCTTGGACGGCGTGAAGGGACAGGGGCACTACGTCGGCACGTTTCTGGCGTGGACACAGCTCTCCAACGGATGGTGGGGCGAAGGGGAAATCAAGTTCTACATGGACGGCGATACCGAGTATCCGACCATCTGTGGGACGGGCACGGAAGATTACTTCTGTGGGGCATGGGGTTTCGGTGAAACCTTCAACGCTCCCTTTACTGGCTATCCCCTGTGGCGCCGAGAGCCCGGTGAGGTGCCCAGACACGGTTTGTACCGCTGGCACATCTTCGACCCTATCCGTTTCAAGCAGAGCCTGAAGGTAACTATTCAGGCGCTGGGCTGGTGGCCTAACGGCAAGTTCCAGCCCCTCACCGATGACATCGCCTCGGTGGCGTACTGGTATCAGGCGGAGCCACACGCGCCGTTCCCCGCAATGCCTCCGATTCATGAGCGGTGGTCGAGGTAGGCGGTTATCCCCTGCCCCCTTCTCCTTGCAGGAGAGGGGGCGCAGCTGCTTTAACGAGTCCGGAAGAGTACTACTCCTCCTATTTTGTCGCGACCGGTCGGCGTGCCACAGCAACCACCTCATACCACAGCGTCCGGTACTGCGCCCCAATCTGAATCACCGCCCTTCCACTAGAATCGCGGCTCACAGGCAGCTTTGCCTTGCGCACACCGCGTTCGTCCAGAGCGTACGCCTGCACCGCGCCGGCGGGCATCGGCAAGGTGATGCGGGCAGGAATACCCTCCACCAGCGTGGGAGCGGTTCCCCAGTTATCGCGCACCGTCACGCGGTTATCGCCCAGCTCCTCCCAGCCCCAGCCAGTGTTCTGCACGTAGCCGGTAGCAGTAATGAGTAGCTGTGTGGTATGGGTGACCTGTGGAGAGAGCACACCTTGCTTGACGGTGAGGGTAATCACCGCAAAGCCGTTCTGGCGGGTGTTGCCGGGCTCTATCCGCACACCATCGCCCAGGTCAAATTGCCTTCCACCGCCAAAGCCGATAACCGCCTTCGTGCGCGGTGTGGAGATGGTCACCACCCCTTTGCCGGATAGGCTCCAGTCCCAGCGTAACTGACCTGTGTCCGAAACGAGCACGTTGCCCGACGTATCTACCTGGTCGGGACGTAGAGCATCTGGAGGCAGAGACTGCCCTTCTATCGCAACAGCCACACGGTGCTTGAGTGCTATCTCTCCGCGCAGTCCCACGTCTGAGCCGTCCACCAGCCTCCACGCCCAGCTGTTGCGCAGGGCGTCTATCTCCTGTTCGCGGCTCAGCGACACTGCCACCAGCTGTTGCGCAGGCGACACGTCCCCCCGCAGGAACATCGCTCCTGCCGATACTAAACTCATCCACTGCACGGGGTGCTGGTCGATGTCAAAGAAACCGGTAATCTTGCGGGCGTCCAGGTTATCCCTGCGGTGCGAGTAGGTGTAAAAGTAAATTGCGTCCCAATCCTGTAGCAACCCGTACGCCGCCGCAATGAGTAGTCCTTCACCAGTGAAGGTATTTGGGGCGGGATGGTTGTACTCGGTGAGCGTGTGGGGTTTGCCCAGCACCCGCTTTGGGGCGAGCCAGGCGAGCGTGCCTCCGCGCTCGTTCGCCATCGAGATGTTGCGGATGTACCAGTTGCGGCTGTCCCAGACTCCGCCCGGGAACTCAGGATGTTGCCAGTAGGCGTGTGTGTCCACCAGGTCCATCTGCGCCATCAGGTTGGGCGTAGTGCAGCCAACGATGGTGCCCGTCACCAGTGCGCGCACGCCGAGATCGTTCTTCAAGTAGCGGTAGATGCTCGTCCAGTATCGCTCCTCCGTGTCCCGCAAAAAGCGCAACCAATCCTTTTGGATGGGCTCGTGTGTGGCTATCCAGTTACTGCGCATCACATTGGCAACGGTTTTTGCCTCCAGTGTTTGCCCTTCTGGTAACACACGCAGAATGCCGCCCGGGCGCAGGGATACTCCTGTTATCCAGTATGTGCCGGTCTGTAAACCCATATCGGTGAAAAGCACCCGCGCGTTATCATCGCTCTGGCTTACCACAAAGGTGTACTCGTAACGTTGCCATGAGGTCGTGAGTGGAACCGATATCCACGGTCCCAGACCTTGCCACGGTTCATGCGCCATCGCGACCGCCACAGTGAAATTGCGAGCGGTGTTCGCTTTTGCCCAGAAGGAGAGGGTGTACAGCCCGTTACCGCTCACCGACAGACCCGATTGCGACCACTGAACGTGCCACCCCTGGCTTCCCGTACGGGTAACCTGTATGCGAATAGAACGGGTGTATCCCAGTGGGGCGTCGGTGACCACCGTCGCCGTTGCTTGAGCGCCCGCATACTGTTCCAGGTACCAGCCCGTCGTGCCGCCGGTATAGTTGCCGTTGGTAATCATCTCCTGCCCCAGCGGTTCGCTACGCTCACCCCATGCCTGACGTAGAGCCTGTGTGTTGCCGTACCTGGCGATGAGCCACTCGTTCCACTGCCTCTGCAGGTCTGCCTGGAACACCGCCGGAATACGGTCGGTCACTCCGCCCAGAAAGCCGTGCACCAGCCCGTTCTCGTTGTTTACCTCCACGAAAGCGACGGCGGGGTCTTGCGCGTACGTCAAGCCCGTGTAGGGGTTACGATGGGTGAGCAGTAGCCGTGCATACTCTTTCTGCAGATCCAGCATCGGCTGGTAGAAAAAGCCGATAACGTGCTGGTCTTTCTGGTCGGAGAGGCTTTCTATCTCGGCAGGCAATCCATCGGAAGCGAAGAAGCGACGATGAACCAGCAAGTTGATGTTCGCATAGACGCCCATCTGCTTCAGCTGTGCGAAGAAGTAGTCCAGGTTGTCCAGTGCCTGCGCGTTCAACTGGCGCGAGTTGCCCATCGAGTAGTCTATTAGGGATGGGTTCGCCCACGGTGCGTCCATGTGGTGGAAGCGCACGATGTTCACGCCAGCTTTTGCTAGGCGCAGCGCAACCTTTGGTGCGTTCGCCTTGTGCTGGAAGCAGGAGTCCGCGCTCATATTGACTCCCCAGAAGCGGATGCGCTGACCGCCCACGTACAGATGTCCGTCCGCGCCCACGTGCACGTGCCCGAACTTGCCAGCTGGACGGTGCAGTAAACCGCTCAGGTCGGCAACGCCAGAGGGAGCGATGTCCCACGGCACCACAAAAGAGAAAAGGGCATCCTGTGCCTGCAAACTTTTCGCCAGCACTAACAGGATAAGGAAAAGCCAGCAGCTCTTCATGGAACCCTCCTCGTATCAGAGTGGTTTACCTTCCTAACCTCAGACCGGGCACAGACGGCACTCTGAGAGAACCACCCACGGCGGACACGACACTGCTCAGCAGGTCACACTTCCACTTGCCGTCTTCGCCCTTTACCATAATCACGTTCCAGTTGTTGTTTTTGCCTCCGCGCGTTACTGTGGTCTTGACCGTCGCCCGATTTTCCTGAGTGGTCACCTCGTTGATGGAGTAAGCGTCGATGGTGACGTCCATGCCGAGCTGCTTCGCCATGTTGAAAACCCGCTCCACGTCCCGCCCACTTTGGACGGAACCGAGAAATCCCGTCCACACGCAGGACTGGTATATCTTCTCATAGTCTTTTGCCTTCAGAGCGTCCAGAAACTGACGCGCGGCGTACTGGGGTGAGCGCATGTAGATGAAGTAGTACCAGCCCGCTACGCCCACTGCCGCCAGCAGGATGATAACCAGTATCACCGCAACCGCCTTACCGCCGCCAGAGCTTCTGGGCGCAGATTCCGCTGTGCGCCGTGTCTGGGGAGTTATCTGGGGAGCCTCTTTTGCCAGCTTCGCCACGCGCTCCGCTTCCTCGCCCGTCAACGGGGCAAAGCACACGCTGCACGCGGCTAACCCTTCTTTTACTTCTGCACCGCACTTTGGGCACTTCATGGCAATACCCTCCTTGTGGATTAAATGAACTCCTCGCGCAGACGACGGTCGTACTCCGCTCGCCGCGCGGGGTCGGAAAGGATGTCGTAGGCGGCGTTGATTTGCTTCATGCGCTCTTCCGCCTGTTGTCGCGCCCGTGCATCCGGCTGTTTGTCGGGATGATACTTGAGCGCAAGCTGGCGGTAAGCGGCTTTAATCACCTCCGGCGAGGCGTTGGGGCTCACCTCCAGCAGGTCGTACAGCGTGTCTCGACGTGGAGGCGGTCCCGTGCGCGGAGGCGGGGGCTGGTAGGCAGTCTGCTGGTAGCGGTAGTAGTGGGTTGTTTTGGCTTGTCTCGACGCTGCCCACAGCGACCAGAAGAACACCAGCCAGAAGACCGGAAACCTCCACGCCAGAATGAACGAAATCAACGCCACCAGACACATGCTTTCAGACACCTTGCAATGGTAAGTATCTGCTATCCGCACAGGCGGTGTGATAGCGTGGCTCGCGCGCGGTAATCGGCGAAATGCTACGGCTCGGTGGGAGCCTCGCCCTCCCCGGGACGAACCGCGCGATAGCTGAGCGGCTCGGCATAAGCCTCGTCCTCCGGATACTCCCTACTCTACGAGCTCTGCCACCTCTGTAAAGTCCGCCTTCAGGTGCTGATACAGCCTGCGGTAGAGCGCGTAATACCGTTCGTAGGCGCGGTGAGCGTCGGGGTTGGCGGGCGTGTTGCTCACCACCTCGATGGTGGCGTGACAGGCCTCGGGAACGCTCTTCCACACGCCTGTGCCTACACCCGCCAGCAATGCCACACCGAACGCCGGACCCTCGTCCACGTTGATGGTCACGTGGTCGTAGCCGGATACGTCGGCGAGAATCTGTCTCCACAACGCACTGCGTGCCCCTCCGCCGGACGCTCTAACCTGTGTAATCGGCAAGCGCATCTCGCGCAGGATTTCAAAGGAGTCACGCAAGCCGAACGCCACCCCCTCCAGTATCGCGCGGGCGAAGTGCGACCGGTCGGAGCGCAGGGTGATGCCGAAGAAGACGCCTCGCGCGTGTGGGTCGGCGTGAGGGGTGCGCTCGCCTGTGAGGTAGGGCAGGAAAATCAATCCCTCCGCACCCAGTGGAGCCTGCGCTGCCTCGGCGGTGATGAGCTCATAGGGGTCTACGCCCATCGCGGAAGCGACGCTCTTTTCTTCGGTAGCGAAGGCATCACGCCACCAGCGCAGGCTACCTCCTGCCGATAGCATCACGCCCATCACGTGCCACTTACCCGGCACCGCGTGGCAGAAGGTGTGTGTGCGCAAACCGGGGTCCACCACCGGCTCGTCCGCAAAGGCGAACACCACGCCCGACGTGCCCACCGACACCGACACCACGCCCGTCTCCACGATGCCGTTGCCCACTGCGCCCGCCGCCTGGTCACCGCCGCCGCCAACGACAGGAGTGCCCTCTTTCAGCCCTGTTGCTGCCGCCGCTTCGGCGGTGATGCGCCCAGTGATTTCGGGCGACTCGTACACTTTGGGCATCCACTGGCGCGGGATGCCGATGGCGTCCAGCACCTCATCCGCCCACTGACGCCTGCGCACGTTGAACAGCGACGTGCCCGAAGCGTCGGACACCTCCGTGGCGTACTCGCCGGTGAGCAGGTAGCGAATGTAGTCTTTGGGCAACAGCACCTTGCGCACACGGGCGTATGCCTCCGGCTCGTTGTTGCGCAGCCAGATAATTTTGCCTGCCTGAAAGCCCGTGAGCACTGGGTTGGAGGTCAGCTCCACCACACGCTCACGCCCGACGGTTTCGGTAATCCATGCACACTCCGCCGCCGTACGCTGGTCGCACCACAAGATGGCGGGACGGATGACCTGATTGTTCTCATCGAGGAACACCGAGCCGTGCATCTGCCCCGATAGCCCTACACCCTGTACCTGCTCACCGGTGATGCCTGCCTGCCGTAGTACCTCGCGGATGCTCTCGCAGGTGGCTCGCCACCAGTCGGCAGGTTCCTGCTCCGCCCAGAGGGGTTTGGGGGTATACAGCGGGTACTCGCTCACCGCGCGGGCGACCACCCTCCCGCTTTCATCGATGAGCAACGCCTTCGTGCCGCTGGTACCGACATCGACGCCCAGCAGATATGCCATTGTCAACCTCCCGCTACACAAACTGGCTAAGGTATCGCTTGCCGGCGAGGAATCCCTCTTCGCGCCCGAACGCGCTGTCCTCGTGCTCGATGGAAAGCACGCCGTCGTAGCCAACAGCCCTCAACGCGCCGATGTATTCACCCCAGCGCACCGCGCCAAAGCCGGGGATGACGTAGCGCCACCAGCCGTGCGCCTGATTGCCCAGCCAGCGCAGTTTGTCCTCGCGAATCTCGGTGTCCTTCGCGTGTGTGTGGAAGATACGCTTGCCGAAATGATGCACCGCCGCGACGTAGTCGATGCCCTGCCATATCAGGTGCGACGGGTCGAAGTTCAAGCCGAAGTTCTCATGCGGGATGGCGTCGAACATGCACTTCCAGTGCTCCAGTCCCTGCATGTTGGTGGCGTACCAGTTCTCCAGCGCGATTTTGATGCCGCGCTCGCCCGCGTAATCCAGTACCGGCGGGAAGACCTGCGTGCAGTCCTCCTGAATGGTCTTGAACTTATCCTTGCCGGGCACGGGCATCCCCCCAAGAGTGCATACGACGTCCACGCCCAGCAGCTGCGCGGCGTCCACCGCTTTCTTCAGCAGGTCGATCACTTTCGTGCGCTCCTGCGGGTCAGCCGGAGTGGTGTTGGTGTACATCGCCACACTGCTGATGCGCAGGGCGCGTCGTTCCATCAGCTCCAGAACGCGCTCGGCATCCGCCTGCGTGAAGTTCGTGATGTCGATATGTTTGGAACCCGGCCCGGAGGCCACTTCCAGCGCGGCGAAGCCGTGCTCGCCTGCGAAAGCTGCCACCACCTCCAACGGTTCCCCACCAAACGGCGCGGTCAATATGCCGATTTCCATGCGTTGAACGCTCCTTTCCTCTGTGCTAGTGGTTTGTCAAGCGTGAATCTTCCCTTCGCCCTTCTGGAGGGCGAACCTCCCGGTGAGCCGAAACCCTGTGACCGCAACGGCTCGGCAGGAGCCTCGTCCTCCAAGAGAACAAAGTTTGACGCTCTACTAGCAGTATCAGGTAATCTTTCGGGAGCGGGCAGGGCGATTCCTGCAAGTGTGTTTATTTCACCGGCACGGTAACGCGGTACAGCCTCTCTCCACGAACGGCGAGGTATTCCAGGGAACCATCCTTGCGAAAGACGGGACCTGCAGATATATAATCATACTGAGGGCCTTCCTTGCCGTCCAGCACAATCAGACCTCTGTTACCCCTTACAGCGAGAAAGGCTACATGTGCGCCATCACGGCTGAAAACAGGAGAGTAAGCATGGTCGTACGGCGCACTGCGTTTGCCGTCCACCACCACGAACCACTTGCCGCCGACCTCCGCCGCATAGCCCACACGCCTGCTGCCCGCCCCCACTGCAAGCGGCGACACCAGTCCCGCAAAAGGACCTGCCATGTGGTTAGAGCCGAGTGTGGGCTCTACCGAATCGTAGGGGCCCTCTCGACGTCCGTTGACCACTACAAACCATTGTCCCCCCTCCCGCACCACGGCTGCCGCCACGCTTCCATCTTCTCTAACCTGCACGGACGCGACTTGATCGTATCTGCCGTGTTTTTGTCCGTTCACCACTATCGTCCAGCGGTTACCGATTCTTGCAGGATAAGCCAGCCGTGTCCCATCGCGGCTCAGGCTCAGGATGCCTACCTCGTCATAAGGGGGCGACCGCTTGCCGCGCCAAACGACAAACTGTTTGCCGTCCGCTTGCGCTACGTAAGCCTGCACCCGCCCATCGTCTGCCAGCGACAGCCAGCGGATAAGAGTAAACGGGGGGCTTTGCTTACCATCAGCCACTAAAAACCTCTTACCACCCTGCTTTGCTTCGTAAACCAGTCGCTTCCCGTCGTTGCTGATGGAATAGAGGGTTGCTTTTCGGCAGCCACCGACCGGCTTTCCATTGACGATAATGGTTTGCTTGCCCGCTTGATCGAGTATGTAGGCGATTTGTCTTCCGTCGGGGCTGAGAACGAGGTCCGTAATCGCTCCGCCGGATACCGGCACCTCTCGACCATTGCGCACAACAAACCACTGGTTACCCCGACGCGCGGCGTAGGCAAGCGTTTTACCGTCTCGGCTACTCCCAAACGCCAGAGTAATCTCGTCGTACGTTCCTATCCGGTGAAGCCCCTCGTACAAGAACTCCTTGTTACCCGTTCTGGCAACGAAAAAGAACCTCTCATCGTTAAAGGGGAAACCCATCCACTTTATCCGCTCGAACCAGGGGCTGGGTTGTCCGTTAAAGAGGACGCGCACTGCGGGCTTACGCTTTCCGAAAGAGATCAACTGGCTAACAGGAGGGATTCGCTCTTCTTCCTCGAAAGCGACGTAGCATCCGTGCTCGCCTGCACTGCCCACCGCGGTTATGGCGTCACGAACGCTTTGCCCTATCGGTTGCTCGTGATGCCCCTGCACCACACGCGCGGTTGCTGTACGCGTCCGCTTTGCACAGCCTGCTGCCAGCAGCGCAAAACACAAAATTGCCAGCAGAAGCACGAGTAGTAAAACCCGTCTGTCGCGCAAGTAGTAAGAGGTCTGCACGGTTCGCCCCCTTCTATCTTCTCCTGTGCTCCCTTCGGAACTCCCAGGGGGGTATCGGGTTCTTGTCACGCCATAAGCCCCGTCGCTCGCGCCGCGCCTCCTCCTCCAGCTGCTGTAGCACTGGGTCATCCGAATAGCGTCGATACCACCACGCATAGCCATTGCGCACCAGCTCACGGTTCAGACTGCGCCCGTCCGGCAGAATCACCTCACCGAGAATGCGCCCGTACTGGTCGGTTCCGTGTACCTGCACCGCTACCGTCTTACCAAACGCCAGATCTGCGGTAAACTGCTTCGCCCGTGTGCCATACGCCTGATGGCTTTCCGGGCAGTCTATCCCCTGCAGGCGCACACGCACCGCTCGTCCCGCCCGCATCACCTCTATCGTGTCGCCGTCGGAGACACCCACCACCTTGCCGGTAAAATCCCCCCGCGCAGGCATCCAGCGGTACCACAGCGCGGACGCGATGAGCACCAGCACCACCGCTGCGAGGGGGACGGTTGTTCGAACTGCTCGACTTTTGCGCATAGTGGTTCATAGTTGGCGATTGGGGAAACGGTATCCTGCAAAAAGAGCAACCACAGAGGGCGCCCCCTGCCTATGCCGAGGCTGCAGGGAACAGCCCCCTGTGTCTGCCCAACAACCCGACGGACCGCTACCGCGAACCGGTTGCCTCCTACGGATAGTATCGCAATCGGAATTTGCCGGCGAGCTCCGGGGCGACGTGCTGTAACACGTCCGCTGCGATGCGCTCGGACTTGTGATGTCGCCCTGGCGAAGGCCTGAATACCGCGCTCGACAGCGTCCGGCGGGTTTATCTCCACCACCGGCTTGCGGTTGATGTTAAGCAACAGCGGGTTATTGCTGGGGGTGGAGTGCACCCGCCACTTGGAGCGCGGCGTGACGATACACAGGGGCAACCTTTGGCCCTCTTCAGGTAAGTGGCTGAACGCCGGTTTGAAAACGGGCAGTGACTCGCCTATCTGGACGAACAGGTCGAGGTTGTCTATTGCCCTCTTCATCAGGCTGGAAAACTCGGTGACCAGTGGGTTGCCATGCGATACGAATAGCGCTTTGAAACCGTGCTTTGGGTATTTAATCTTGGGGTTGATGGTGCCGGTAGGTCCGCCCAGCACGAAGTAGTGTAGCGGCACCACGTTGGGTCGCTTGCCTTCAGGGAACCAGAACCCGCTGATGTCGTGCGGAAGTGGTGCTGTTCGGAACAGATGGACACGCCCATCGGGATGCGCCCAACAGAACCCAGCAATACCGGCACGGCGATAAGAAGCCATGCCTGTTTCTCGGTCAGGCTATGTGGAGGGCGAGGCTCTGGCGAGCGGTGTGAACATCCCCACCTTTTATCGCAAATTCAGTATCTTGACATCGCCCGTCGAATGCGCCAAAATGAGTGCGTACTTCGCAAACGAGGTTGGCCATGCGCATCTACACCAGAACGGGCGACAACGGCACCACGGGCTTGCTGGGCGGACAGCGGGTAAGCAAGGATTCGCCTCGCGTGGAAGCGTACGGAAGCGTCGATGAGCTGAATGCGTATCTGGGACTGGCGATAGTATATCTGCGCCCACATCCGCATCTTTCCGAGATGTTACAACAGATACAAAGCGAACTGTTTATCGCCGGTGCGGAGCTGGCGACGCCCATCGGTCACAAAGTGCCGGTAGAGCCTATCGACGAGGAGCACGTGCAGAGGCTGGAGAGCTGGATCGATGAACTGGAGCAAAACCTGCCTGCCCTGAAGCATTTCATCCTGCCCGGAGGAACCGCCAGTGCAGCCGTGCTGCATGTCGCGCGCACGGTATGCCGTCGGGCGGAACGGCGTGTGGTTGCGCTCTACCATCACGAGCCCGGCAACCTGCACCTCATCACCTATCTCAATCGTCTGGGCGACCTGCTGTTCGTGATGGCAAGGGCGGTCAACGCAGCAGAAGGCGTGCAAGACGTTATCTGGGACGGTTAAGGCGATGGACGTATCGGTTATCGGCGCCGGCGGCGATTGCGGGCGCGAAATTGCGATACAACTGGTGGCGGAACGGGTGCTCTCCCCCACCGAACGCCTGCAGTTAGTGGGCAGACGGGGCGGCAGAAGCGAGCGCGTGTTGTTCGGTCTGCGCAGTGACCTCGCCGACGCTTACGCCGAAATCGCCCCCGAGCTGGACGTGGCGTTGCATCCCGAAGAGGTGGTTGGCGACATCATCGTGATGGCGGCGGGACAGGCAGTGCCTACCGACGCTACCAGCGCACCCTCTCGCGATACACTGGCGCAGTCCAACCTGCCGGTGTTCCATGCCTACGCTCGTGCCATCGAGAAGTACGGACACGGCAACGAGGTGGTCATCATCGTGACCAATCCGGTGGAGCTGGGTGTGGAGATTTTCAGCCGTTATCTGGGCAGGCACAGGGTCATCGGCATCGGCGCGTACTCGGATTCGCTGCGTTTCCGCCGTGAAATCGCCGCCGATGTGGGGGTGCGTCGCCAGATGGTACACGCCTTCGTGGTGGGCGAGCATGGCGAGCAAATGGTTCCCCTCTGGAGCAGCGTGCGCATCTATGGGATGGACATGGAGGAGATGCTGGCGATTAGCAGGCGGCTGCGTGGAGAACGCAGTGTGCTGGACTTTCCGCAGGAGGTGCAGCGCGAGAAGCTGAGCGTGGTCGCATACCTGCAGCAGGGGCTGATACGCGAGGCGTTTGAACACGTGGACCGCCTCCCTCCCGACCTGCGCGTGGTGTTGAAGCCATACCTCACACACCTCTCAGGCGCGAAAACGGCGGTCGCAACCGCCAACGTGACCGTAGACTTGGTGCGCACGCTGATGGACGGGCGCGAGATTGTGGTGGCGGGGCAGGTACGATTGGACGGGGAGATCTACGGCATCCACACCACCGCCGGCGCGCCGATTGTGGTAGGCAATAACGGCTGGTCGCAGGTGGTACCGATACAGCTCTGGGAAGACGAAGCGCGGTTGCTGATGCAATCCGCCAGTCAGATTCAACGCAAGCTGCGGGAGTGGACGAAATATGGAGAATGAGCGCTGGGTGTTTGTCATCAAAGTGCAGGATAAACCGGGCGCGTTAACCGCTATCGCTTCGGCGTTCTCCAGTCGGGGCGTGTCGTTGGAAACCACGCTTGGCAGTAGCGCAGCCAGTATGCTGGGTGCACCCAGCACTATCGTGCTCAGCTTCTGCGCCACCGAACGCAAGAAGGAGACCCTTTTGCGCACCCTGTCCCGCCTTCAGCAGGTGCTGCAGGTGCAGGCGTACCCGTACGGTTCCCGCGAACTGCGCAGTATCGCCATCGTGCGTGTCGCCCCCGACGAGAAGATGGGCTTCCCGACAAAGGGGATACAAACGGAGATTATCTCCGAACGAGGTGACAGCAAGACGTTGCTTATCACCGGCGGCACGCAGGCGGTAGATAAGGCGGTGGCGATGCTACGCGAACGCGGTACACTGCTGGACACAGTAACCACCGTGATGGCGGTGTGAAGAATGCCACGCAAGCCTGTGCTCAGCCCCAGTCGTATCCGAACCTACCTGCTGTGCGAGGTGAAGTATTACCATACCTACCTCAACCCGCAGGGTAAGTTCTACATGCGGGCAAAGCGCGAGTACTCGTTTGGCACCACGATGCACGCGGTGTTACAGCACCTGCACGCCTCCGGCGGTGTCGAGGAGGTTTCCGTGCAGCAGTTGCACCAGGTGATGCAGCAGCAGTGGGTGACGGCAGGCTACGAGTCGCCCCACGAGGAGCAACAGTTCCAGCAGATGGCGGCGGTGTTGCTGGAACAATACCACGCCCGCACGCAGGAAGCGTTGCAGCAGATACCGCCCGAACAGCGTCCGCGCATCCTGATGCAGGAGCGAATGTTGCGGCTGGATATGGGCACGTTCGCGCTGGTGGGGCGCGTGGACCGCGTGGACGAGCATCCCGACGGCACGCTGGAGATTATCGACTACAAGAGCTGGCGCACCGACGTGACCCCCGAAGAGGTGCACGACGACCTCGCCATGTGCTGCTATCAGCTGCTGCTGAAGCACCTCTACCCGCACCGCCGGGTGGTCGCCACCATTGTTGCGCTGCAAACGGGCGCGTTCGCCAGCGCAAGCCTCACCGATGAGGAGCTGGCGGAGTTTCGCGAGGATATTCGCCTGCTGGGCGAAGAGATCATCTCCCGCGACTTCGAGTACCTGGAGCCGAAGCGCATCCCCCACTGCGAGGTGTGTGATTTCCTGCCGTTGTGTCAGCGTATCTGGCAACAGCAGGCGGAATCGCTGCCTTAATCATCCGTCTCTAAAACCCCGTTTTACCGGGCAGACACACACGTCTGGCTATCTAGAGGCTCAGGTGCTGCTTGAGCCAGGCGAATGCGCTGGCTTGCATCTCCAGGTCGAACTTGTGCCCACCCGGGTAGAACTCGCCCACGTAGTTCTCGGGGGCGCCAACGCTTCGGTAGTGCTCGGCGATGCGCTGATGGGAATCCTGCATCCCCTTCAGGGTGAACAGCGGGTCGTCCTCGTCGTACTGTACCATCAACGGCGAGGGCGCACGGCAGGCGGCGATATCGGGATAATCTCCATAGCGTGCCCATCCCCACGGCAACACCATCCACGTGTAGGAAACCACTTTATGGTCTAGCGTCTCGGCGAAGGTACACATCATCCCCACGATCACCGCCGCGCGGATATGGTCACAGCAAGCTTGCAACAAAGCAGCGCGCGCCCCACCTCCCGACAAGCCGATGCAGCCGATGGCGTCCGCACGCACCTCCTCACGCGAGCGCAGATAGTTCACCGCCACCCTGTCCTCATAGTTGACCACCCCAGCCAGCGTGGTTCCCAGCAAGTGGCAGTATTTCTCCACGAGATGCTCGTGACCGCCGGCGAGAGCGTTGTATTGCTGGATGACAGACTCGGTATGTTCCCCACTCTGCCACTCGGGAAGCATCTCGCGCGCTGCACCGTCGACCTCAGCGAGGGTCTCTAGAGGAAATCGACGACTGCCCCACAGGAACACGTCAGGCACCAGCACCACGAACCCCTCTTTTGCCAGCGCGTTGGCAAAGGCACGCCCCCCGTAGCACTGATCCCGAAAAGGCTTCAGCACCGGGTGGGGTTCATCGGCACCATCCGCAATCTTCTCTTTACCGAAATACTTGAAGCCTCCGTGGTCGTGCAGAGCCACTACCCCTGGCAAGGGAGCTTTGATACCTTCCGGCTTCAATACCCACGCATGCGTACGTGGTCCATATCCTACCGACCAAGAAACCTCTTCCCCCACCAGTCCGTCACGGCTCCATCGTCTTTCCACTCTGACCGCCTGCGGCTCCTCTTGCTCGAAATGGAAGCCCAGCACCTCTTTCAGTTTCTGACGTGTCTGCTCGCCGGGCGGCGCCGCAGGATACAAAGCGTGTGCCCTGTTGGCTGCCTCTACCCAGTCGCTGTACACCCCGAGATGCCGATACACTCGCGCCATCCTATTCTCCATCTTGCGATAATTTCTAATATCTATTCTCGCAGTGCCGCCATAAACCTGCTCTATCTGCCATCTTGATTTCCCCTTAAAAATCCTGTATATTACTACGTCGGAGAGGTCGCATAGTGGCCTAGTGCGCCCGCCTCGAAAGCGGGTACCCGGCGAAGAGCTGGGTCGCGGGTTCGAATCCCGCCCTCTCCGCCATTCTCATCCTTCGGTGGTTGACGAAACTTGTGACCACACCATTACAGCAAACGCCGCTCTCTGACGCCCTGCATCACCTGATGCAGACGGTTCCCGTTCCCTCTCACCTGCGCCTTCGCGAACCGCTGAAGGGGTACACCACCCTGCGTGTGGGCGGTCCCGCCGACCTGTTCTACAAAGTGACCGGCATCGAGGAGTTTGCGCAGGTGGTGATTGCCGCCCATAGGCTGAACGTGCCCAGCTTCATTCTGGGGCTGGGCAGCAACCTGCTGGTGAGCGATAAAGGCATCCGCGGGCTGGTGGTATACAACTGCTGTCGGCGTATTGAGGTGGGCGAACTGACCTTCTCCGAATCGGGCGCATCGTTTCAGCAGCTTTTTCTCAAGACGGCGCAAGCGGGGCTATCCGGGCTGGAGTTTGCGGTGGGCATTCCGGGCACGGTGGGCGGCGCGCTGGTATCCAACGCGGGTGCGTTCCGTGAGAACATCTGCGACCTGGTAGAAACCATTGACGTGGTGGTGGAAGGCGAGCGCAAACTGGTAACCAAAGAGTGGATGCAGTTTTCCTACCGTGACAGCATCCTGCGTCGCCCCAATCCCCCGCGCGCGGCGATACTGGCGGTGACCTTGCGTTTGCAGCGCGGCGACCGCTGGCAGATTTTCGCCCGAGCACGCGCACTGCAACGCTGGCGCATCGAGAGGCAACCCCCCAATCCTTCGGCGGGCAGTTTCTTCAAGAACGTCACCGATGCGGAGCTGGCGCAAAGGCTGCCCGGCCTGCCCGCCGCGCTGAAAGAGGCAGGCGTTGTGCCTGCGGGATACCTGATCGCCGAGGCGGGATTGAAAGGGCTGCGCGTGGGCGGGGCGATGGTCTCGCAGAAACATGCCAACTTTCTCATCAACGCGGGAGGCGCCACCGCCAGCGACATCCGCCAGCTGGCAGACATCGTAAAGCAAAGGGTTTATGAGAAGTTCGGTGTGTGGCTGGAAGAGGAGGTGTTGACAGTCGGCGAGTGGGAGTGAGGCGGTTGACGAGGACATAGATTCTATGGGATACTGTTATAACAGATGCTCACAGAGGTTCTGTGATGAAAATCCGTGTGGTGGCGGTACAGTTCAAACCGCGCAAGGGCGATGTGGAACACAATTTAGACCGCGTAACCGACGCGCTGCGACAGGTCGTGGAAGATAATGTGCCCGCCGATGTGGTGGTGTTTCCCGAGACCATCACCTCCGGCTATTTTCTGGAGGGCGGCGTGCGCGAAGCAGCGCGAACACGCGAACAGATACTGGAAGCACTGGTACAGCGTTATCAACCTTTCGCGCGCCAAGAGCCGCTGGATGTGGTGCTGGGTTTTTACGAGCTGTGGCACGGCAAGTACTACAACTCCGCCCTGTACCTCACTTTGAGCGCGGAGCCTGAGTCATGCCGTATTTTGCACACGCACCGCAAGTTTTTCCTGCCTACCTATGGCGTGTTTCAGGAGAAACGCTTTGTGGCGCGAGGGCGTAATATCGAGGTATTTCAAACGCGATTCGGCGTCGCCACCGTATTAATCTGTGAAGATGTATGGCACTCTATCACGGGCGCCATCGCGGCGTTAAAAGGTGCGGAGGTGTTTTATGTGATTGCCGCCTCCCCCGGCAGGGGCTTTCATGGCGAGAACGTGGGCAACGTGATGAAGTGGCAGCAACTGCTGTGCAACATGGCGGAAGAACATGGGGTATGGGTGGTCAACGCGAGCCTGGTTGGCTTCGAAGGGGGTAAGGGGTTCGTCGGACAATCGATGGTGGTGAACCCCTTCGGGCAGATTGTGGTTTCCGCTCCGTTGATGAAAGAGGCGATGATTACCGCCACGCTCGACACCGAAGAGATAGCCATCGCGAGGGCGAACGCTCCCCTGCTCGCCGATTTGGAGGCAGGGTTGGCAGACCTGCTGATAGAGATGCAGGAAATCGCCGCGGAGCAACATGCGAGGGACCGGCAATGAGCAAACTGGAAGTGATTCATGCACCTGCGCACCCGCACGATGCCGAAGAGCTGTTACGCATTAACGCGCCTCTGGTGGCGGAGTGGCTGGTGGAGTTCCTGCGCGACGAGATGATACGTCGGCGGGGCTTTCATCGTGCGGTCGTCGGGCTATCGGGTGGGGTGGACTCGTCGGTGACGGCGTTCCTGTGTGCGCGTGCTCTGGGAGCGGAGAACGTCTGGGGCATCCGCATGCCCTACCGCACCAGCAGCCCTGAGAGCCTGGAACACGCGCAGCTGGTGATAGACCAGCTGGGCATCCATTCCCGCACGATAGACATCACGCCGGCAGTGGACGGCTACCTGCAGTACGAACCCGACGCCGACGGCAGACGACGCGGCAACGTGATGGCGCGGATGCGCATGATTGTGCTGTTCGACCTCTCCGCCAAACTGAACGCCTTGCCTGTCGGCACGGGTAATAAGACCGAAAGGCTGTTTGGATACTTCACCTGGCACGCCGACGACTCGCCGCCTATCAACCCGCTGGGCGACCTGTTTAAGACGCAGGTGTGGCAGCTGGCACGGTATCTGGGCGTGCCGGAGGTGATTGTCTCCAAGCCTGCCTCGGCGGACCTGATTGTCGGGCAAACGGACGAGGACGATCTGGGCATTTCCTATCACCTCGCCGACCAGATTCTGTACTTCCTGCTGCGCGGCTATCGCGTAGAGCAAATTGAGGAGATGGACTATCCGCGCGAGAAGATTCTGCTGGTGAAGGGAAGGCTGGAGAGCACACACTGGAAACGCCATCTACCCACGACCGCCATGCTCTCCACAACGTCCATCAACGACTACTACTTACGTCCGGTGGACTATTGATGTATGACCTGATTATCGAACCCGAAGACGAAAACACCGAGTGGTGCTGGGAGGAGGTAGAGGGTGCTCTGAGTGCCGTTGGCTTAAGCGCCGCTGAGGGTACATGCTTGCCCGCGAACGTGGAGGGAACGGTGTGGGTGGACATCGGCTCACCGGATAGCCCAAGCGTGATGCTGATTGCGGTGCGGGCGAAAGAAGACGGGCGCACAGAAACCATCCGGCAGGCAACGGACATCGCCTTTTATTTGGC
>JBMFOT010000040.1:0-33240 GCA_049969495.1 Armatimonadota bacterium | reverse complement strand
GGGCTACGACGACTTCAACGCCTTCAGTGGGGCGGCGCATCCGCCGAAGAGCCACTGGCTAAGGCTGTACGACGATGGTCCGGCTTCACAAGGTGGACATGAGCCGGAGGGCGAGGTCGCTGGTGACGGCATCTATACCAACACATGGACAACGCCCGCGGATAACCCCAGCGACTGGTACCTGGATATCATCGCCTACGACCGGGCGGTGAACCCGTTCCGCCCCACCCAGCAGTCGAACTGGAAGATTTACGATAACATCTGGGGCTTTTCCACCAGGCCGTTCAACGCATCCAAAAAGGTGTTGTTTGTCTCCGACTACACGCTGGGGCAGAAATTCTTCCAGGGGCGGTTCGGTGTCAACTTCGCGCTGGACAACGTGTTCTTCACCTATTGGGGAGCAGAGTCCTGGCTGACCGATATCGATATCAACTATCTGCCGTCTTCGGGCGAGTATATTACTGGGGGGAACGACAACCAACCTAAGGCGGTAGCGGATACGTGGAACACCTTAGGAGCGGGTTCGTACGGCACACGCCAGCCCAACGGGGTGCCATGGCCAAACCTTGCTTTCTGGTCGGTTGATTCTCGTATTTCCGACTCGCAGGAATATGACATCTGGCGCATCCTGTGCCGTGGCCCGATACCCCAGTCGGTATACCTAGCGTACCTACCCAGACGCGAGCAGCAACCGAGCCCATCCAACCCTCGCACGGCAACGCAGACGGTAATTGTCGCCGACCGTTGCATTATCTGGGCTGCACCTTACGCGGGCGATGTGTGGGCAGGTAACGGCACTATCACCGACCTAAACACCCAGCGCGACCTGACGCAATTCGTCGCGGCGGGTGGACGTCTGTTGCTCACGGGGGAGGATATCGGTTGGGCATTGACGCTAAACGGCACGCAGCCCAATGCATTCTTTACCAATATCTTGAAGGCGCAGTATCTGAACGATGAGCATCCTTCGCTCGTCCCACTCAACCGCAACGACTTGTCGGGTGTCGATGATCTAGCTCACCCCTTTGCGCACACGACATGGGATTTCCATAACTACTACGAAATCACCGCGAATGGGCTGGTGTACGATCCGCCATGGCGAGGTGGGGCGCGCCACCTACAACCCGGTCCTGATAGCAACAACCCGTATTTCAACGATGGTGCGCCGAACCAGCGATATGTGGACGGCATCAACCCGTTGGCTCCTGCACGCGCCGAACTCACCTTCGAAGATGGCGTGCAAGGACTCATCTATTGGTTCGATGCGGGCACCGGCTCTAAAGTGGCTTACGCCAGCTTTGGGATAGAGGGGCTGAACCGGCACTATTACACCTTTGGTAACCCTCCGGTCGCTTACGGTCGCAATGTGCGCGGAAAGTTGATGCATAATGCGATCTGCTGGATGCGCACAGGAACTATCATTGGCACCGTGCGCGACGTAGAAGGCGGCGTTCCAATGGAAGGGGTGCTGGTGCGTGCTATCTTTAGCGGAGGCAACGAACGCACTACCGGTCCGCAAGTAGGTACTGCCTTGACCCGCCGGGACGGCACATACAATATCGGTGGTCTGGATGCCTCCGTATACGAAGTGGTGGCTGCCTTCCCCGGCTACACTGCCCAGAAGGTCACACTGGCTGGTGTACACGGTGGCGATTTTGGTGAGACCAGCTTTTTGCTCACCAAGGCAGAGCCGGGCGTGCTGAAGGGCAAGGTCACCTATCCCGATGGCACTACACCTATTCAGGGGGCACTGGTGACCGCCACGGAGGTGATCACCGGTCAGCAGTTCACCGCCATGTCCGATGCACAGGGTAACTATGTGATCCCTCGTCTGCCCACCAGCCGCGTGGAAGATGGCGGCGGGTATGATGTGACTGCGACGAAGACGGGCTTCTCGCCCGACCAGCCGCCGCAGCCAGTACGCCTCAGCATCCCGCCCGCCACCGAAGTGACGCAGGACTTCCGCTTGAAGCCTGCTCCGGGTAACGTGACCGGTACCGTCACCCGCGCCGATACAGGTGACCCCATCGCCAACGCGCTGGTGACTATTAGGAGCGGTACCACGACGGTGGCTTCCGCCACCACCGACCAGAACGGGCAGTACACCATTACCGGCGTGGACGGCGGAACCTATCAGGCAACCGCCTCAGCGGCAGGTTTCTCGCCGCAGACGAAGACCATCGTGGTGCAGTCTAATCAGACAATCACGGAGAACTTCCAGCTGGAGCCGGTGCCGCCGGGCAGCATCTCCGGTCTGGTTATCCGACAGGGTGACCAGCAGCCTGAGGAGGGTGTAGAAGTGGAGGTGGTTTCCAGCAACAAGACCTACCGCACCACCACCGGACCGGCACAGACCGAGAACGGTTATACCTTCAACTGGCGAATCACCGGCGTGGATGCAGGCGATTACACGGTGCGCGTGCGCAAGAGCGGGTTCACCCCGGTGCCCGAGTCGCGCCAGGTCAGCGTGCAGTCCGAAACTGAAACGACGGGCGTGAACTTCACGCTGAAGCCTCTGCATACCTTCGCAGCAGGGTTGAGCCTGATCTCGGTGCCATTTGACTATCCGACGCAGGACCCCGCGGACGTGCTGAACGTACCGGCAGCGGACCGCCCGAACTTCAAGCTGTTCGCGTGGTCGCTGGGACGGTATGCCACTTACCCGAACGTGCCCGCCGACCGCGTGCGTCTGGGACGCGCCTTCTTCCTGAACGCGCCTAGGCCTCTGGTCATCACGCAGGAGGGGGCGTCGGCGGATACCGGCATCCCGTTTGAGATACCGCTGGTGCCCGGCTGGAACCTGATCGGCGTGCCGTACAACTTCTCGCTGCGCTGGCTGGATATGAAGGTGCGCGATGGAGCAAGCGTGGTCAGTGTGCAGGAGGCGATAGCCAATCAGGCGATACGGAACGGACTGTGGACATACGTGAGTGGGCAGTACGTGCTCGCTAGCGAGTTGCAGCCGTGGATGGGCTATTGGGTGCGGGCAAACCGTGCGGTCACGCTGTTGATTGACCCCGCTGGGCGCAGCCGCAGCGCACTCACCCGCTCGGTGGAGCCGATCCAGACCGACGGCTGGCTGGTGCAGATTGCGGCAACCGCCGGCAGCGCGAAGGATAGCAGCAACTACTTCGGCGTCTCCAGCCGCGCCTCTGACGGCTACGACGCGCTGTTCGATGTGGAGCGACCGCCGATGCTCGATGGACAGCCGATGGTGCAGGTGGCATTCGAACATCCCGAATGGGGTGCGACCGCCGGGCAGTACGCGGTGGACGTGCGCTCGCGAGCGTTGGGGCAAGTGTGGCGGTTCACAGTGACCACCAACCTCGCCAACACGGACGTGACCCTGCGCTTCCCGAACGTAGCGCGCGTGCCTCGTGGGCTCAACCTGTATCTGGTGGACGAGTCCACTGGTCAACGACGCTCCCTGCGCACGCTGGCGGCGTACACCTTCCGCAGCGGTGAAGGCATGACCACTCGCGCCTTCCGTATCGAGGTGGCGAACGAACAGCGCACCAGCCTGCGCATCAGCAACGTCAGCGTGCTGAGCCGCGGCAGCAGCCGCACCATCTCCTTCACGCTGAACGGCGAGGCGGCGGTGAGCGTGGTGGTGCTGCGCAACGGTCAGCCGGTGCGCGAGTTGCTGGCGCAGTCCACACGCAGTGCGGGTATCAACACGGTGACGTGGGACGGGCGCGACCGCCACGGCGTGTCGCTGCCTGCTGGAGCATACACCGTGGAGATACGCGCCACGAGCGCGGACGGACAGGTCGCACGCAGTGTGGTGCCCGTGGTGCTGACACGATAGTCACAGGAGCATCGCCCCGTAAGGGGAAAAGAGGATATCGACGAAATGAAACGAACGAATAGGGGGAATCGGTAAAGGTGAAACGCTTCCGGAAAGGGTTAATCGCTCGCGCGTTAAGCTGGACGCTTATCGTGGCGATGATTGTGCCATGGCTGGCGTCCCTGGCGCCAGTGCCTGCTGTGGCGCAACAGGCAGCGCGTGGGACGGTGGCGGTGGTGGACTTCACCGTGCGTCCCGGACTTCAGCAGGCGTTGCTGAGCCGCGCCGCCACAGACGCTGTGGCGATGGAACTGTCGCGCGCGGGCTTTAATGTGCTTCCACGCACGCAAGTACAGAACGCGCTGCAGGAGCTCTCTCTCGAGCCGATACTGGACCGCCTGGGAGTGATGAAACTGGGTAAAACCCTTGCGGTGGACTCCATCGTGTCCGGTGAAGTGGTGGCGGTGACGGTGGAAGGCTCGCCGAGAACTGCTCGCGTGACTCTTCTGGTGCGCGTGACCGACGTGGCATCGGGTGAGGACGTCAATGGCGCCGCTGTCACCGGACAGAGCAACCCGCGAGTGGGCTACGTTGGAGATGACGACCAGCTCATCCGGGAAGCGATAAGCAACGCCGCACTGCAAGCGGCGACCACGATTGCCTCCTACACCATCCCTGAAGCCACTGTGTTGAATACCGTCGGCACGGATGAGGTACTGCTCAACCGTGGTACCCGCAGCGGTATTCAGACCGGCATGGAGATGATAGTGCTGCGTGGTAGAGATGTGGTCGGGCGCATTCGTGTTATCCGCCCCAGCACCAGCGATGCAATAGCCAAAGTCATCACCAGCACGCTCGGTATCCAGCCCGAAGACAAGGCTCGCGCCGTGTTCAAACTGCCTACGGTCAAATTCGACGGGGGCAAGGTGAAAATCGCGGAGCCTCGCGCCAAACCCAAGTCCGCAGGATTGAGCAATCTGGGCAAGATACTGGTGGTGGGCGGCATCATCTTTGGCGCCCTGCAAATCGGCAAGGGCGGTAACTCCGGCGTGGAGGGACCGAAGGCAGAAGCCGTCATAGACCCCACTGCCGGTCCGGCGGTGAAAATCTCGTGGAAGCCTAGCGTGTTCGCCCAGGCAAACCAGGACCGCATCCTGTACCATATCTACCGCGAGCCGGCGGACCCCACCCGCCCGCGAGTGCCTGTGTTGACCGCCAGGTCCAACGAGACCTCGGTGATAGACACCCAGACCGCTCGTACGGTGAGCTATGTGGACATCCCGCCCGGGCAGGAAGTGGATACCCCCGACCTGACCGACGAGGAGGATATACCGGGTGTCACCGCGGGGCAGTCATATCGCTACGCAATCACGCTGGTGTACCGCTTTGTCTCGCCCTTCATCGGGCAACCCGGTGGGGGTGGTCAGGGTCAGCAGCAGCAACAGGTCACCTACCGCGAGAGCGACAAGGCGTGGACGGGACTGGCTACCCCGCTTACTCAGCCGGTGCTCTTGCGCCCCGCAAACGGTAGCCAGGACGTGAACCTCGGCTCGGTGGACTTCGAGTTCCAGGCGGTGCCGGGGGCGCAGGCTTACCGGGTAGAGGTCTCCACCGACCCCACCTTCCAAAACAAGTCGCTCTCGTTCTACACCGACGAGGTGATGTTGCCCGCCGGGGCGACGGTAACCATCCGCAACGTCGACCTGCGCACGAGGTTCGCCGGTGCACCACGTCTGTACTGGCGGGCGGGCGCACGCAACATCAATGACCAGCCCGGTCCCGTTCCCTGGCCTGGCGACAATCGCGGGCAGTTCCGATACATCTGGAGCGAGGGCTTCTCGTTCACACCAGCAGCGGAGCCTCCCCCTGCTCCCTGACGGTGCATCGCTTCGCGATGGATGCGCCCCCTCTAAAAACATGGTGGGGAGGGGGCGCAAAGTAAAGATTATCATGGTGAAAAGACGACTCATGCGTCGGAGGTGCTAGGTAAAAATGCGCGCGCGGATGTTTCGCATTCTGGCGACGTTTGTTCTGTTGATGGTGTTTAGTGTGGGCGCTGTACCGGAACCGGCAATGCGCCAGTTCGTGGCAGGAGAGCTGATTGTCTCGCTCAACCCCAACGCCAGCGTGGGACAGCTCCAGAGCCTGGCGCAGCAGATGGACCTTACGGTGGACTATCTGGGCGTGCCAGGCGTGTACCGCCTCATCATGAAGGGCGCGAGCAAGGGCACGGTAACCGATGCCCAAACGCTGGAAATGGTGCAAAAGCTGAAGGATAGCGGCTTGTTTGCCTATGCAGGCCCGAATAAACTGGCTTCCGTAGACCAGCGCGAGGTTCGCCCTAACGACCCCCGCTATGGTGAACTGTGGGGGCTAGAAATGATTAACATGCCGCGCGCGTGGGTGTTCCAGAAAGGAAAAGCGGGGATTGTGGTTGCAGTGGTCGACACCGGTGTGGATATGAACCATCCCGACCTGAAAGACCGCTTGCTGCCGGGCACAGATGTTGCCGACCAAGACAATGACCCCAACCCGCCGGGTAACGACCCTGTTGCCGGTCACGGCACACACGTCGCAGGTACTATCGGAGCAACGACGAATAACGGCATTGGCGTCGCTGGCGTCACCTGGGAAGGGGTGAAAATCCTTCCGGTAAAAGCCTCACCGAATAGCAGCATCGGTTTGTTTCCGCAGGATGCGCTGATCCGCGCTGTGCAGTACTGCATCGACCAGAAGGTGAATGTGGTCAATATGAGCTTGGGCGGCGACGACGTAAGTGATACCCCCAATATGGCTGACCCATTTAACCAGCTGGTTATCGCTGCGACGCAGCGAGGTATAATATTTGTCTGTTCTGCCGGAAACCGTTTCATGGAAGGTAACCTGCCTCATCATCCTGCCAACTTGGCATCGGTCAGCGACCTTGTGTTTGCGGTGGCGGCAGTTGGTCCTCGCCGCGAGCACGCCGCATACTCACAGGCTCGCCCCTACACCACCGTTGCCGCGCCCGGCGGAAACAGCATGGTTACCGGCATCGAAACGGACGACATCCTCAGCACATTGCCGGGAGCAAACTACGGCTACGAGATGGGAACCTCTATGGCGGCGCCACACGCGTCCGGGGCAGTGGCCATCCTGCTCTCGCAAGGGGTGAAACCTGGGGATGTGAAGAAACTCATCCAGGATACTGCCGCCGCGGACGGACGTGCTGTGCCCAACCCCGAATTCGGTTATGGCATTCTCGACGTGTACAATGCGATTCGCCGCGTAGCGACCTCGGCGTCGGTCGTCAGCCCTGCTCGCGCCGAGGTGGTGGAAACACTCAAGCCCACGCTCGTCTTCAGCGTCACCAACACCTCAGCTGCTCTGGTGAGCATCACCATCGATGGACAGGACGTGCCATCCACCGAGATTGCCGATAACTATGTCCCATCTCCAGACGGCGTGGTCGCCACCATCAAACTGACTCGCAGGCTGGCGCCGGGCACGCACACGGTGAGGGTGACCGCACGTAACGTCAACGACCCCACCATCACCAGCACCGACGAGACCACGTTCCAGGTGTCTCCGCGCGTGCTGAGGGCAGGACGGTCGCTGATTTCCATCCCGTACTTCCAGCCTCAGGCTGGCCAGCCTACCCGCTCGGTCACCGCCGAGACGGTGCTGGGAACCGGTTTCCAGATGTTCCGCTGGTTGCCGCAGGGACGGTATGCGAAATACAGCTCGTGGGGCGCACCGAAAGACCCCGCCGCCTCCTTTGACCAGACTTCCGAACAGGTAGGTCCCGAGGGCGGCAGCACGATGGCTCCGCTGGGGCTGGCATACTTCATCGACCTGCCCAGCGACACGCCGGTGCTCACCGAGGGCACTCCTGCGCCGGACGTGCCGTACCGCATCCCCTTGAAGGCAGGCTGGAACATGATTGGCAATCCGTTCGCCTTCAATGTGCCGTGGGTGGCCTGCGAGGTGGAGACGACCGGCGGTGTGCGCATGACTCTGCAGGAAGCGGCAGATAAAAACATCATTCTGCCCCAGCTGTTCCGCTATGAGAACGGCGTGTACACCTGGCAAACCGCGCCCGCCGGTGTGCTCTACAAGTGGGAAGGCTTCTGGGTGCGCGCCTTCCATGACTGCACGCTGGTCGTGATGCCGTTGCCGACGGGTGGACGCTCTGTGCCTGCAGATGCTACCCTTTCCGGTGGCAGCGGCTGGCTCCTGCGCTTTGCGGCAACGGCGGGAGTGGCGCGTGACGGCAACACCGTTATCGGCGTGAACAGCCGTGCAGCAGATGGCTACGGGCGCGAAGACGTGTTGAAACCGCCGTCGCTCAGCCCGTACGTCAGCGTCAAGGTGCTGAACCCCGATTGGGGAGCACGTGCGGGGGCGTATGCACAGGATGTGCGCCGCAGCGACAACCGCCGCCAGATATGGCAACTGCAGGTGGAAACCGACCAGGTGAACGAACCGGTGACCCTGCGGTGGGAAGGCATCAAGGATGTGCCCGCACGGGTGCGCCTGACGCTGGTGGATGAGGTGGCGGGCAGGAGGATAGCGATGCGTACAACGGGCAGCTATACCTACCAGCCCGGCGGAGTCGGCACGCGCGGTTTCACCGTCATCGCCGAACCGGACGTGCATTCCGCGCTGCGCGTGTCGTCAGTGCGTGTGCGAACGACGCGGGGCGGCGGTTTCACCATCGACTACACGCTCTCCGCCGAGGCGCAGGTGCGCATCACCATCACCGACGCCACCGGCAAACCGGTTACTGCTCTGGTGCAGAGCACTCGCTCCGCCGGCGTCAACAGCGCGGCATGGAACGGGCGCGACAGCAAGGGCGTGGCGGTACCGGCGGGCAGCTATCTGGTGCATATCGAAGCGGTTACTTCCGATGGCGAGCGCACTCGCACGGTGACGCCAGTTGTGATTACTCGATAGACGGGTGGAACCAATATGACACACGGGGAAGATACACAGGGAGGACAGATGATGAAACCCTTCGGAATCGTCGGTTGGAGCACGCGACGATGGGTGGTGTGCGTGCTGGTGGCAGGGTTGCTGGTGGGCATCCTGTCAGCCATCGCGCTGGCACAGCCGAGCAATGACTTCCGCGCCGTATACCTGAATAACGGCATTCTATCCACCGGTATCGGTCTGGACGGACAGGTCGGTATCGGGGGCACGAACTATGATGCCATTGGGCGCATCACGCTCGGTACGGTGCAGGGCGCACGCTTCACTACCGATGACGATAACAAGCCGCTGATTTTCGCCTACCCCTATCCCTGTGGCAATTTTGGTGTGGTGACGGTGCGCATCGTGACCGCCGATCAAACGAATGACCTTGTATGGGGTAGCACCGACGGGGAGTGGGTGGATGGCATCGAGCCGTTCGCCGACCGTAGCGGACGCTACATGATTGTCGGTCGCTGGCGCCACCCCGACACCAACATCCGTGTAGACCAGGTGGTGGAGCTGGTGGGCGCTTACGCGCGTATCACGTGGACCATCACCAACGAAGGCGTGGAAACCCATCAAGTGGGCATCCGTTTCTTGATCGATGAAGAGGTGGGCAGCGGCTTTAACGTGACCACCCCCGATTACGTGCTGGTACCCGGGTACTTCCCCGTTCAGAACGATTTGGACCTGCAGAGTGGACTGGTGCCCCCGTACGTGGATGCGGCGCCCCGCCGAACGATGAACGCGCCGATTCTGCGCTGGCTGTTCAAACAAAGCGGTTTGACTACCCCCGACAGGGTGGTGGTTAGCCAGTTCTCTCGGCTGTCGACGAACCTGTGGGACTTCACTTCTATCCCGGAGATGGAAATTACCGACCATGCTATTGCCAGCTACTGGAACCCGCAGTCGCTGGCGCCGGGCAAGTCCCGCACCATCGTCACGATGATAGGGCTAGGCACCAGCACGAACGACCCCTCCGGTCGCTACGCGCTGGATACCGAGTCGCCCGGAGTGGTGGGGTTGGATGCCAGCAAGACGAACCAGTTGTCGCCGGAGGAGTTTACCATCAGTGCATCGGTGACTAATTACCTGTCGTTGAACTCGCTGCAGAACGTGGCGTTTGAGGACGTGAGCCTCGCCATCTCACTGCCTCGCGGACTGACGCTGGCAGATGGAGAAAGCATCACCAAGACGATTTCTACCATTCTGCCCGGCGAGGTGGCAACGGTCAGCTGGCGTGTGAAGCCAACCGGCGAGAAAGTGGGTGAGTTGACATACCGGGTGTACTCCACCGTGTCCCCCGGTAGCCTGTCGAAGAGCGTCTCCCGCACGCTGATTGTGCCGATGACCGCGAAGATAGACCTGAAGACCGGCTTCCAGATGGTCAGCTTGCCCTTTGCCTTCGATAACGCCGACCCCGCGGCGGTTCTGGGACTGGAGCAGGGCGACTTCGCCTTGCTACGCTGGGATTCCGCTCAACGGCGTTACGCGCTGGTCAATAGCATCCGACCGGGTGAAGGCTACTGGCTGCGGGTCAACACCGACCAGACCCTGACCCTGAACGGTGCGAAAGTAGCCGGGGATGTATTTGGCGGCACCCTGCGCCTGCCTCTACCGCAGGGATGGGTGCAAATCGGTAACCCGTATCCCTACCCGGTTCCCATCGGGCTGATTCGTTTCGTCGACACCACGCAAGGCCTTGCCATCAGCTTCGCGGACGCGGTACAGCGCGGGCTTGTGCGCAGTGTGCTGTTCTACTACGATACCACACCGCCTGCGGGCTATAAGCTCATCTCCCTGTATAGCGATCCATCTGCGCTGATGATGCCCGGGTGGGGATACTGGATATTCGTGGATAGTCGCAACCTGGAGATGATATTCCCGAATGTGGTAGCCACCGGTGCAACCATCAGCTTCCCGACCCGCCTGAGCATGGATCCGGTGCGCTGGCAAGTGCAGTTCAGCGCACAGAGCGAGGACAGGCAGGACGCTGCCGCCATCATCGGCGCAGCCTCTCGCGCGGTGGACGGCATCGACCTGTACGATATGCCCAAGCCGCCTGCTCCGGTGGAGGAGAGCGTACGCACTGTACTGATCGCGCCGGATGGTCAGAGCGCGCTGGCTCAGGATATTCGCGCCGACGGCACCCGCCGACAGGTGTGGGAGATGGTGGTCTCCGCGCCGAAGCCTGAAAGCGCAGTGGTGTTGCGATGGAGCGGGATGCAGAGCGTACCTTCGTCCCTGCGGCTGAAGCTGGTAGATACCGAAGCGAAGGTCACGCGCGACCTGCGGTCTACCTCCTCCTACACCTTCACGGTGGGGGCTTCAGGTAGCCGACGCTTCCAGATAGTGGCAGAACCTCGTGGCGCAGCAGGATTGCGCATTACCTCGTTGCGGGTCACGCGCACACGCGGCGGTGCGGTGGCTATCAGCTACGCCCTGAGCGATAGCGCCAGCGCGAAGGTGCGCATCCTGAACGCAACCGGAAAGGTAGTGCAGACTTTGCAAGCAGGAGAAGCCGCATCGCGCGGCGTAACAAATCTGACGTGGAACGGACGTGACGGCGCGGGCATCGCGGTACCTGCAGGAAGCTATCTGATAGAGGTAACCGCTACCTCCGAAGATGGGCAGACCGCACGCGCCGTGCAACCGGTAGTCATAACGCGGTAAGCGAGGGAGGATTGGCGAAGAAAAATGGTTAAGGGAGAGAAACCAACCATGCGAAACGGGTGGAAGTGGCTTGCGTTATGTTTCGCCAGCCTGTGGGTGCTGACATGGGCTGTCAGTAGCCAAGCAGCGCCGAGTATTGGCGGTATCTCCATCCGCCCGCACAGGAATCTCCTGCAGGGTGCTACGGCGGATGGTTCCGTAAACACCTGGTTTGTGGTCGGTGCGGATGTCACGCCTGGCTCCGCCGAAGAGGTTGTCAACACGGTAACGCTTACTGTGGATGGGATACCGATCACGTTATCGTACATTGGTGGTGTGCGTTACCAGGCTGCCTTCCGCGGAAGCGACGTGGGGGTAGGCACGCATAGCCTGACTGTGGTGGTCGGCTGGAGCAATAACCAGGGACCCCAGAACCCTGTTACCGCCGACGCAGGCACTCTTGTCGTCATCCCGCAGGTCACGAACGTGTTGTCGCGCGCCCAGCTGTGGCGTGTGAAGACTCTCTTCGACGATGAGGCACTGGCAGCTTCCGACCCCCTGCAGAGGGACCCGCTTCGCCCTGACCCGCTGGACCTGCTCGCACCCGACGACGGTTCCAGCTCCACCCGCTATCGCTACCGCGTGGTCTACCGACATCCTTACGGCATTCCACCGCAGCCGATTTATGCGGCGTTCAATATGGACCCCACGAACGGTTTCTTCACCTATGATTTCGTGTCGGATACTTTCATGCCGCCACCTCCGTTTACCGCGGTGCCCCACGCGACACCGGTATGGGGTACCGGCAGGAAGGAAACCAATGACTTCGGTGGCGTGTACATATATATCGATGGCGAGCCGCACTGGATGGTGCCGGTGTACAAGTTCGACTCCGGCGGTAATCCTGTCCCGCTGGGGACGTTGACGCCGCAGGACTTCCAGAACGGCGTGGTATACGAGTATATCTGGGAACCCACGCACTACGAAAGCCAATCCGGCGACACACGCTACGGCTTGCCGTACAAGTATGGACGTCCCACTGACAATGCCTTTATGGTGGGAGCGCACGGAATACACGGCTACGACTTCCGTGCAGGCGTGGACCACTTTCCTGTGGACATTGCGGGGGCGACCGCCGTCTTCCAGCCGGGCAACCCGCTGCAAGACCCATCCTATCCGTTGTCCTCTGCGGAACACCCGCGCATTACGCCCGTGCTGAGCGGCTTCCGCTCGATGTTCCAGCCGAACTTCCTGCATCTGGGCACGGTGCGTAAAGCAGCGGACGATACCACCGTCTTCTGGAACCCGGACCAGCAACTGCCCAACGGTCCTTTCCATCCGCAACCGGGTCCGACTCCTCCAGGCACGCAAAGCTTCCCGGTGGCGATGGGCACGGAAGATACGGTGTTCGAGTTCCGCATAGGCTACCAGGGTGACCGCGACCCGTCTTACATCAAGGTCTTCATCAGCAACGATTACACAGGGGAAAGCTACCCGATCCAGCTGACAATGCAGCCCGAGAACCCCGCCCAAACCAACCCGGGCGTGTACGTGGCTCGCACAAGGCTACCTAGGGGACCACATACCTACTACTTCGAGGCGAACGACGGCACGCGCACGGTGCGATTCCCTGTGCGCCCGCTGGACGACCCGGTGCTACCTGCCGGTGGCATCCACACGAAGGGGCGCAACTTCTTCATGGGACCCTTCGTGAACAGCAAGGCGATATTGTCGGACTACTCGGTGACGCCGGCAACGGGCAAACAGGGCACCAACTACGTCTTCCGCGTGAAGTACACCGACCCGAACAACCAGCGACCGGTGCGTGCACGGTTGCATCTGCAACTGCGAGACGACCCGGCGCCGCGCGGAACGTGGGTCACGGTGAATATGGTGCGCGAGAGCCCCGCCTCGGTGCAGTACTCGGACGGGGTGGTGTACAAGTTTGACACCTCCTCCGACCCCAGCATCATCCTGCAGCCGGGCACGAGGCACTACTACTTCGAGTTCACCGATAACTGGGGCGACCCATATGACCCCAACACCCTGCTGGAGGGCGAGACCACTCTCTTGCCCGCCAACGCCACCACCGACCCGAACGATGACGCCAACAAGGTGGTGGTGGAGAACACTATCGCCGGGCCGATTGTGGTGGACAACAAACAACCGTACCTGGTGAAGCCCGCGACCGCAGTTGGCACCGATGTGAACTGGGCGCCTGACCCGGCGGATGTGGGCGGCGACTACCTGGCATCGGATACGTTCCAGAACACCGCCACGTCGTTCACCTTCCGCACCAAGTACGTGGACAAGAACAACGACGCGCCCACGTTCATTAAGGTGCAATACCGCAACACATCCGACCCCGGCAGCGTCTTCGAGCGCGACCTGAGCATCGCTCCGGGAAGCGGCACACTGTATTCAGACGGTGTGGTGTTCCAGGTGACCGGTGTCAAACTGCCTGTGGGACAAACCGAGTTCCGCTTCACCACCTCCGACGGCACGGTGGTGACCACTACCAACTGGCAGACCGGTCCCAACGTGGTGGCGAACACCGCGCCCGAACTGCTGGAGCCAACCGGCGGCACGGTCACTCCGACCAGTGGCGACCAGGGCACGCTCTACACCTTCCGCGTCATCTACAAGGACGCTGAGGGGCAGGCTCCTGTCGCCTCGAACGGCGGTTTCATCCGCGTGTGGATTGACGGTACCGAGTACGACATGGCACCTAACGGCACGCCCGATTACGTGAACGGCGCGCTGTTTGAATATGCCACCACGCTGGGCGCTGAACCCGCTGTCCACCAGTACCACTTTGTGGCGTCGGATGGCGGCAACACTGTGCGCCTGCCGGTGACGGGCGAGTTCAGCGGTCCCAACGTGAACGACTTCAATAAGCTCTCCAATCCGCGCGTGGTCATCACCCCTGCGGGTAACAACGAACCGCGCGGGCGTAGTGATGCGGCGTACGCCTTCCAGATAACCTTTACCAACCCCAACGGCACACCGCCGGTGGGCAATATCGAGGTAGTGGTGGATGGCACGCCGCTGGTGCTGAACGAAACTATTCCCGCTGCTCCAACGCCTGCGGACTTCCGCAACGGCGTGACCTATAGCCTGACGCTCAACGCGCCCGCCGCGCCGATGACGCCCGGACAGCACAGCTTCCAGTTCCGCTTCCAGAACGGCGTGAACGTCACTGCGCTGCAAAACGTGGCGGTGAACCACAAGCCTGTGCTGTCAAATAATAAGGTGACCACCGACGGCAGCACGGCGGTCACGCAGGTCTCTAAGGTGGCGCGTCCCATCTTCGTGGTGACCTATCAGGATGCGGATAACGATGCGCCCAAGTTCGTGAAGCTGTTTATCGACGGCGACACGACGGGCGTGAACATGACCTCTGCAGGTGGTACAAACTACCAGGCGGGCGTGGTGTATCGCTATCAAACTCCTGCCCCGCTGGCGATTGGCAACCACACCTATCGCATCGCGGCGCAGGATGCCGACCCGTTTGCTGAGGATGCGACGGAGGTCAACGGTGCCTTTGAGGTGTTGAACCTCAAGCCGGTGTTAAGCAACGGCACAGTAACCCCAGCGACCGGCTCGCACAATGCTTCCTTCACCTACAGCGTGAAGTACACCGATGGCGATGGCGATGCCCCTGCCTTCGTGCGGGTGCGCATTCTCAAGCCGGACGGTACCGAGCAGGTGCTGAACCTTACCGGCTCCGGTGACTACATGCAGGGCGTGACCTTCACCGGCAATATTCCGGCGAACTCGCGCCTGCTGGTGGGCAACTATCAGTTCCGCTTTGAGGCGAACGATGGCACGGTGGACGCCGACCCGCTGCTGGGTGACGGTCCTACAGTGACCAACGCCAAGCCAACGCTGAGCGACGGCTCGGTAGTGCCGGTGCGCGAGTCGGGACGCGCCGCATTCCGCTACTCGGTGACCTATACCGATGCAGATGGCGACGCTCCGGAGTTCGTACGGGTGGTAGTCATTCAGCCGGATAACTCCGAGCGAACGCTGGACATGACCGGCAGCGGCACCGACTACACGACGGGTGTTATCTTCAGCGCGGACGTGCCGGCGAACTCGAACCTCGCCCCCGGCAGCTACGGCTTCCGCTTTGAAGCCAGAGACGACTATGGGGCAGATGCTGACCCGCTTACCGGAACCGGTCCGCAGATAAACAACCCGCCGCAGCTGCTGAACCCGAGAGTGACTCCCTTGTCGGGTAAACTCAGCACAGAGTACGTGTACGAAGTGACCTATAAGGACGCCGACGGAGATGCTCCCCGAGCGTTCAGCGGCGCGCCCGGCGGCGAGGTGCAGGTCAATATCGATGGCACATGGTACGCCATGACGAAGGTCGGTACGGGAACCGACTACGTGGCGGGTGTCACCTACCAGTTCAAGCGACGCCTGAGCGAGGGCACGCACACCTTCCAGTTCCGCGCTCAGGACCAGTTTGACGCAGCGGTGGGTCCGGGAACTGCTGTGCAGACCGGTCCGACCGTGAACAAGGCGACCCTGACGCTCACCGCGCCCGGCGGACCCGCGGTGCTCGGTCAAACCGTCACGCTAAACGGACAGCTCACCCTGTCGGGCAGCGCAACGGTCAACGCCTCGGTGCAGGTAGTGATTTCGCCGCCGGTAGGCGCAGGTGAGATCAAGAACGTCAATACCGCTTCCGACGGCTCCTTCTCGGTGCAGTTCACACCCACCGTCACCGGCACGTGGTCTGCCTACGCATCGTGGGCAGGCAACGAGGAGTACGATGGTGTGAACAGCGCACCGGTGGCGATACAGGTGCAGGGCGCAACCTTCACCATCCAGCCGGGTATCAGCATGATTTCTGTGCCGCTGATACCGCCATCGAGCGACCCCGACTTCCTGTTCGGGTTCGACACCAGCACCATCAATCTCATCCGCTGGTCGCCTCTGGCAAACCGCTACGTGAGCGGTAGCGCTATCGTCGCACAGGCGGGCGCGGGTTACTGGGTGCGTGCGACAAGCGCGGTGAACGTATCGCCCACAGGCACGCTTGCCGACCAGACCCAGCCGTTCTCCATCCAGCTGACACAGGGCTGGAACATGATAGGCTCGGTGTACCTGCAGCCCACGCTGTTGGGCGCGGCGCAGGTGCGCGTAGCCGGTCAGGTGATGACCCTCGCCGAGGCGGCGAGCAGAGGTCTGGTACGCGACTACGCATGGCGCTACGACCCGGCTACCCGTGGCTATAGGCTGGTGAGCGCGGGTGAGAACCTGGAGCCTTTCGTGGGATACTGGATACGCGCTCTGGTGGACGCCGAGCTCATCCTTAACCCGCCCGGAAGCCGTTCGGCAGGAGGCAGGCAGATAACCCGCTCGGCGAAGATGAGCGAAGGGGATTGGATGGTGCAGCTGGTAGCCCGCGCAGGCGATAGCGTCGACTCCGACAACTACATCGGCGTGTCGGGAGACAGCCTGCAGATTGAGAAGCCCGCTCCGCTTGAGAACTACGTGCACGTGCAGCTGCTGTCGCCGGAGAGCAACGCTCCGCTGGCAGTGGACGTGCGACGCAGTGCCAGCGCGAAGCAGGTATACACCTTTGAGGTGCTTACCGATATGCCGAACACACCGGTTACCCTCTCGTGGCCCAATCTGGCGAAGATTAGCCGCAATGTGGAGATGGTGCTGGTGGACGTGGACGCTAACGTGCGGCGAGTGATGACCACGCTGCCGTCCTACACCTACAACAGCGGCGCGAACGGCGGCACTCGCCGGTTCCAGATAATCGTTCAGCCTCGGGTGCGCACGGCGGCGATGATCAGCAACGTGCGCGTGGCGCAGACCCGCTCGGCAGGAAGCACCCGCGTGCAGATCAGCTACGCGCTGAGCGCGGAGGCGTCGGTAGTGGTGCAGGTTACCGATGCCACCGGCAAGCCGATACGCGCCCTGCAAGCTGGACAGGCGGTCGGACGCGGCGTGAACAACGTCACCTGGGATGGACGCAACAGCGCAGGCGTGGCGGTACCGGCTGGCGCCTACATGGTGAGGATAACCGCTACCACCGAAGACGGGCAGACCGCCAGCGTGGTGCAGCCGATCGTTCTGACAAGGTAAAGTAAGAAGGGGCTTCCCCTACGGGAAGCCACCTTCCTGAATATTCTGAGAGCACGATGAGGAGGTTCTGAAGCAATGAATCCTTTCCGACGGGCATCCGTGCGGATGTGGACGGCGCGAGCGGTGGTGCTTGCGATGCTATCGCCGATACTGTTTAGCCCCGCAGTCGCAGCGGCTGCGCAGGGGAAGCCACTACCGCCGACGGTGCTGGTGTTACCTTTCGCGCCCTCCCAGCAAATCGGTGCGGCTGTACCTGCAACGCTCGGCGCCAGCCTGACCCGCGCGGTGTCGTCGAGCCTCAGAGGCACCGGTAAGTTCGATGTGGTGCAGTTCAGCGCAGCCAACCCTTCCATCGCCCGAGCGGTGGAAGAAGGGCGATTGCGCGTGCCGGACATTACACCGCCCTTTGAGGATACCGAGCTGGCGGTACGGACGGCGCGTGAGGTCGGAACGGAATACGCTATTGCCGGTGTCATCGAGGACTACAGCTACGATTCAGGGGCGCACAAAGCCTCGCTGACGGTATCGGTGCAGTGGGTGGAGGCGAAGAGCGGACGCGCCCTCAAGACGGTGGCTATCTCCGTCGAGGCGGCGGGAACCGCTACCAGCACGCAGGACGAAGTGAACGCGAAGGCGGTAACCGAAGCGGTCAACCGCGTGCTGCAGGACCTGGCACTGGGCGAGGTCAGCGTCGTGCACCCCGGTGCGGTGCCAGCAAAGAAGCCGAGCGTGAAGCGCGGATCGAATGTAGGCTGGATTGTGCTGGGACTGGGCTTGATTGCCGCCCTTGCATCCGGTGCACGCGGCGGTGGCGCCGGTCTGGAAACCCCTCCTCCGCCCCCATAGTGACGGAGGCGATGGTGTGTGAAACGGCGCACGGGGGTTCTTCTGGTACTGCTGGCAATCTGGAGCGGCGTTGCGGCCGGCGCAGCGCCGCTTTATAGCATCAAACTATCCGCTTCGCCCTCGGTCATGCTGTCGGACGGCAAGTCCGTTGCACTGCTCAGCGCGGAGGTGCGCGACGATAAGGGCAACCTCGTGCCGGACGGCACACAGGTACAGTTCAGCACGTCATCGGGCGTGCTGCGTGACGCGGTGGTCGGTACCAGCGCGGGAATAGCCAGAACCCAGCTGACCAGCGCTACTCTGCCGGGCGTCGCAACTATCACCGCAACGATACCCGGAGCCTCCGCCTTTGAGGAAATCCGCGTCACTTTCACCGACGACCCCGAGATGCTTCGCCAGCGTGTGAATACCTACCTGTTCACCTCCTCACAGTATCTGGCTTACAGTGTAGACTGGCGCACCGTAGAGGCGGTGTCTTCTGAGCAAAAGGCGGAGGTGGTTATCGGCAACTTGCGCTTGCAGGCTCGCAGCTACCAGTACCGGCTGGATGACGACCTGCTGGTAGCGGAAGGGGCTATCCTGACGCGCGGCAAAAGAACCCTGGTGGCGGAAAGGGTGCGCTACTCTCCACGCCGTGACGAAGGGCAGGCGGTGATCGTCGAGAACGGGCAGATACGCGAGGTCGTTTTTAAGGGAGCTTTCTGGGAACAGGAGCCGGTTGTCATCAGCAGAGCCGATGCCTATACCTACACCGACCTCTCCACCAGTGAACTGCTGTTCGTTGCGGAAAGCGCAGTGCTACTCCCCGGCGAGCGTATCCAGTTTCGCCATGCGAAGATGTACGTTGCGGGGCAGAAGCTGCTAACGATGCCAATGTACGACCTCTCCTTCCGCTCGGGGGAGGCGCTGGGTCAGCAGATTGTGGGTGTCAATTCGGGCGGCTTGACGCTGGACCTGCCGTTCTACTACATGGTATCACCGCAGGCGGTGGGAGCACTGCGGTTGCGTCATGCGCAAAGGGTGGGGCGCGCCGTCTATGCGATACGTCCGGGCTGGTCGCTGGACCTCGAACACACTTACAGCCGCCCGGGGATAATGGAGGGTGCGTTTGCGCTGACCAGCCTGACGCGAGGAGACTGGGGGCTTCGCTGGAGCCATGCCCACTGGTTCAGCCAGAACGCCAGCACGCACTTTTACGTGGACGTGCCCGCGCACCGCAACCTGTACATCAACAGCGGACTGTCCTACGGGTTCGGGCAGGGGCGCATCGGGTTGAACCTGTCGGGGGGGCAGAATCTGTCAGGCACGCGCTACCGCGACCTGCGCAGCGACCTCTACGTGGAGAGCAATCCGTTAAAGCTGGGCAGTCTACTGAAAATGACCCTCGCTACCACGTTCAGTAGCCGCGTGAGCGAGTTCGCCGACCAGCGTGTGCGCACCGATGGCGCGGGGTTACGCTCCCGTCTGTATACCATCCCCCTGCGGCTGGCTGGATTTACGGTGAACTCCTCCCTGATGGCAAGCTACTTGTGGGGCAACAGCCAGACCACCGGTTCCAGTCTGCTGGCGACGATCTCCGCCAGTAGAGGGCTGTGGGACGGTGCGCTCCTGAGCCTGACGTATGACTACACTCATGACAGGCTGGTGCAGGTGACCGGCTACGGCAGGCATCGGCTGAGCGGAATGTTCGCATGGTCTGTGGGACAACGGCTGAACGCCTCCCTGGTGGGCACGCGAGTACTGGATAGCGACTCGCTAACCCTTTTTGCAGACGCTTCGTACCGTTTCAGCTCGTTGTGGCGTGTGGGGGCAAACCTCAGCTACAGCCGTTTTCAGGGCACGCGCTACAACGATGTGGAAATCTCACTCGGCTACCGGATAGGCATTCGCGAACTGCTACTTACCTGGTCCAGTTTGACCCACCGCTGGCAGATAGACCTGATTGCGGCGGGGTTCTAGAGGTCTCGATGATATGCCCACGATGTCAGGAACCGCTATCGCGTTATCGGTCCTACGCGGGACTGGTATGGCAGTGTACACGTTGCGGAGGGCGGGCGGTTGCGCTGTCTGTGTTGCGTAAGGCGGTGGAGGAGAACACGGTGCGCACCCTGTGGGTTGCTGCCACGCAGGGACGCATCCGCTCCTTGTTGCTCTGCCCGTCCTGTCGCAAGCCGATGAGCCAGGTATCGGTCGGGGCAAATGTGCCGGTGACAATAGATGTGTGCGAGCTGTGCCAGTTTGTGTGGACGGACGCCGGCGAGCTGGAGCAGATGCCCGCTGCTCCACCGCCTGTCAAGCCTCAAGAGCCGGACCTGCCTCCAGAGGCAAAAGAGGCTCTGGCGATGGCGAAAGTGGAGGCGCTAAGCCGGCGTGCCCGCGAATCGGGTATCAGTGACGAATTACCCGATAGCCCTTTGCAGGCGGCGCTCCTGTTGCTGGGATTGCCGGTGGAAGAGGAGAACCTCCTGCAACGCCAGCCGTGGATGACCTGGCTGACCGCATTCACCATCACTGCTATCAGTGTGATGGCTTTCTTTGATATGGAGCGGGCAATGCGTACCCTTGCGCTCGTTCCTGCCGAATGGTGGCGGTACGGCGGTATCACGCTGTTCACCAGCTTCTTTGTGCACGGTTCCGCCTTTCACCTGCTGAGCAACCTGTACTTCTTGCTGGTCTTTGGCGACAATGTGGAGGACTTTTTAGGGCACGCTCGCTTCGTTTTGCTGCTGGTGCTGGCGACGCTGGCTGGCGACTTTCTGCACATCGCTTTTGACCCGCGTCCTGACATCCCCTGTATCGGCGCCAGCGGGGGCATTTCGGGGGTAGTTGCCTTCTACGCGCTCGCTTTTCCCCATGCGCGCATACAGCTGGCATATGGCTGGTGGTGGGCGTGGCGATGGTGGGTTTTCAGCGTGCCTGCATGGACGATGGCGTTATTGTGGCTCCTGCTGCAACTGCTGGGGGTTACCGAGCAGATAGCCGGCTTCGGCGGGGTTTCGGCTCTGGCACATCTGGGCGGTGCGATTGCGGGGTTTGTTTGCTGGCTACTGTGGAGAAGGCAGGGAAACGTGGTATACTGGAGCTAAATAACGCTGTGGAGGGCACGATGTACCAGATCCCTATTCTGCACCCTGTACTGGTGCATTTTCCCATCGCCTTTATTCTGCTGGCGGCGCTGACCGCTCTGGCGTGGCTCGGCTGGGGAACCCGCTTCTGGCGCAACGTGACGTTGATACTGCTTATTGCGGGCTTCATCGGCGGGTTGGGCGCGTACTTCACCGGCGAGGCAGCAGAGGAGTTCGGTAAAGGTAGCGCGCGGGTGGAGCAGTTTGAAAAACAACACGAAAGCACAGCGCTGCTCACGCTGGTGGCAACAGGGCTATCGCTGTTCGTGCTGGCAGCTTATACCGGCGCATCTCGACGACTGCTGTCCTCCGACAATCCCGACGAGAAAGATATGCCGATAGTACGGGTGGTGGTCGCGGCGCTGGTCATTGCAGCGGCGGTGCTGGTAGGGCGTACAGGACACTTGGGTGGCTTGATGGTATGGGGACAGCCGGTCGGGCAAGCGGGCACAGCCCAAACGGGTGCACAGGACACCGCCTCGCCGTCGCAGTCAGCAGGGGGTGAACAAGAGGAACAGCATGAGAAAGAATAATGGTCGGGGTGGGCGGACTTGAACCGCCGACCTCACGGACCCGAACCGTGCGCGCTACCAAACTGCGCCACACCCCGACCGTGGCAAGATTATTATAGCAACATCGCATGGCGGTTGTCAACGGCAGGAGAGGGTGTTCGAGAATTGGTGGTTGAATGGATAGATCACCTAACCCCCTTGCCCCCTTCCCTGCAAGGGAAGGGGGAACACCCCCTCTCCTCGTAGGAGAGGGGACAGGGGTGAGGTAAGACAAGGGGTAGCAAGAACGCCTCTCTCCTTGCGCTACAGCCAACTTCTCAACAATTCTCGAACACCCTCGCGTCATGTTGACCTTATGGCACATGGTGTGCTAATATAGACTCACCTTAAACGTTTTAGATTCGAGCACAGGAGGAGGACAGATGCAATATCGCAAGCTGGGCAAATGGGGGGTGAAAGTGAGCGAGGTGAGCCTCGGCTCGTGGTTGACCTTCGGGCACGCCACCGACGAGGAAACCGCCGCACAGTGTATCTATCGGGCTTATGAGCTGGGCGTGAACCTCTTCGATACCGCAAACGTGTACGCCGCCGGACGGGCGGAAGAGGTAATGGGTAAGGCGTTGAAAGCCTTTCGGCGCGACTCGTATGTGCTGGCGACCAAAGTGTACTTCCCCATGGGCGACGGACCCAACGACCGCGGGCTCTCGCGCAAACATATCTTCGAGCAGTGCCACGCCAGCCTCAAGCGACTGGGCACCGACTACATCGACCTGTATCAGTGCCACCGCTACGATGCAAACACCCCTCTGGAAGAGACCGTACGTGCCATGGGCGACCTGATTCGGCAGGGTAAGATACTCTATTGGGGTGTCAGCGAGTGGTCGGCATCGCAGATACTGGATGCGATTCACTTGTGCCGAGAGATGAACATCGACCCGCCCGTGTCCAACCAACCACATTACAACATGCTGGGGCGTGAGATCGAGAAAGAGGTGCTGCCGATGTGCGAGCGCGTGGGCATGGGCAATATCGTTTTCTCGCCGCTGGCGCAGGGTGTGTTGACAGGCAAGTACCAGCCCGGTTCGCCACCGCCGCCCGATACACGCGCCGCAGACGAGAGCTCCAACATGTTCATGCGCTGGCTGATGAGCGACGAGGTGCTGACCAAAGTGCAAAATCTGCGCCCGATTGCCGAGCGCAACGGGTTGAGCATGGCGCAGCTGGCGCTGGCGTGGTGTTTGAGGCAGCCGATGGTCTCCAGTGTCATCATCGGAGCGCGCAAGGTGTCGCAGATTGAGGATAACGTGAAGGCGTCGGGCGTGCAGCTGTCGCCCGAGGACCTGCGCGATATCGACATCGCGCTGGGCTTTGCAAAGCCCGAAGGGTAACGCTACAGGGGCGCACGGCTGTGCGCCCCTACCGGCGAATAAAGCGTAACAGGTCGTCCGGGTAGTCCGTTTCTATACCGTCTACGCCCATCTCGATAGACTGCCGATACCCCTCAGGTGTATCAGGGTAGCCCAGGTTGTCCACATAGACGGTGATGCCCTCGCGGTGCGCCTCCTGAACCAGTTCGGGTGTCCAGAGATCCATGTCGCCATCCAGCGCATCCACCGGTAAAGCCTTTTTCAGCTCGGCAATGCCGCCCGGTTTGCGGTACTGCTGGGGTAGACTGGGCATCACGGGCAGGTGGGGGGCTGCTTGTTTCCATTCTTTCAGCTTGTCCAGTCCACCGTAAATAAGCACCTGTTTCTCCATTCGGTGGCGGCGGATGGTGCGCAGGATAGTTTCCACCGGCGCGTCTTTATGGTCGATGTACACGTTGATTTTGCCTCGACACAGTTCAAACACTTCGTCCAGTGTGGGCACTCTCTCGCCGCGGTAGAGCGGTGAGAACTTCGCGCCGGCATCCAGCTTGCGGATAGCCGCAAGAGTGAGTTCATTCACCGCACCGGAGCCGTTGGTGGTGCGGTCTACCGTGCGGTCGTGCATAATAACCAGTTTGCCGTCGCGTGTGGTGCGCACGTCTATTTCGACGTAATCGCAGCCGAGCCGAATGGCGTGCTGGAAGGCAGCGAGGGTGTTTTCCGGCATGATGCCTGCCCCTCCCCGATGCGCAATCACCGCGATACGGTTTCGGATTTTGGGCATCATCGTTGTGCGCAAAGAGTTTCCCTCCCTGTATGTGGATTGGCTGCATTATAGCACGGGAAAACGCGACGGTCAATACCCCATTTACCCGAGAATTTTGAGGTTCGATGCTTGACATCTGCAAAAACATACCGTATAATGATAATGCAAACGTCCATCGGGCGAGTGGTGAAATTGGTAGACACGCCAGACTTAGGATCTGGTGCCGTAAGGCGTAGGAGTTCGAGTCTCCTCTCGCCCACCACTGCCCACAAAGCGAACGGGCGGGAGTAGCTCAGTTGGTAGAGCGTCTGCTTGCCATGCAGAAGGTCGCGGGTTCGAGTCCCGTCTCCCGCTCCAGAGTGTGACATCTTGTACCCCTTTGTACCCATAACTACGACAGGAGACACGCAGAAACCCTCTGCTCTCATGGATTTGCCCAGAGTCGACCATTTTTATTCTCATGCCCACTCTTGCTCGATACCTTGAGACGCTTCGCGCCATGCAACAGCCAAACCATCCTTCTTGACATATATTGCAGGAATCAGTGCAGTCAAGTGCGTAGGGAAAACTATATGCCCTGCGAATGGGTGTGGCAAACTGTCGCGACGAGGTAAAAGCTCATGCGCGTGCGTCTTAGCTTTTCTCCAGTAGAGGGTGTCTGCACCTTGCCGGTGCACTATAATCACGTGATACAGGGTTTCATCTACCGTCATCTAGACGCCGAGATGGCAACATCCCTGCATGATGAAGGCTTTGTGGAAGGCAAACGACGCCTCAAGATGTTCGTCTTCTCGCGCTTGATGGGCAACTCGGTGGTACGAGATGGGCAGATTGTTTTCTCTCAGCCGTTCTCGTTGGTAGTGGCGTCGCCGGAGGTAGGCTTTTTGGAAACGCTGGCGCTGCATGTGATGGATGCAGGGGAGCTGCATTTGGGAGATAACCGGGTGCGCCTTGCATCGGTGGAGGTGGCGGCGGAGGAAACGTACCAGTGTCCGGTGCTACTGCAAGCGTTATCTCCTATCACAGTATACAGTACGCTGAGCCGTGCCGACGGCAGGCGCAAGACCTACTACTACTCCCCCTTCGAGCCGGAGTTCTCGGAGCAAATTGTGCGCAACCTGCAGCGCAAATGGCGTGTCTTATCTGGCAGTGAGATGTCGGCGGAAGGGGCTACCGTCAAACCGTGGCGGGTGAACACGCGCAACCAGCATATCGCGCTGTATAAGGGCACGGTGGTCAAGGGCTGGAGCGGTATTTACGAGGCGTACCTTCCCGAACCGCTGTTTCGTATGGCGCTGGATGCCGGACTGGGCAGTAAAAACCCGCAGGGTTTCGGATGTGTGAGCGTGTATAAGCCGAGGATGAAGGAGGCGGTGCAGCGATGAGAGATTTCACAGGCAACCCGTTTGTGGATGCCGGCATGGCGGGAATGTGTGCGGCTGCCGAAGTGGACGGGCCGCAGCATCTGGATATGCAAGCCGTTCGTAAGGCGGTAGACACGCTGTACCACGTCGTGCTGAGCGACAGCGCATTTGTGGAAAAGCCACCGTATAAGCGGTTCGCTACCAGCACAATGGCGATGATATTCCCGAACTCACCCCTTCCGCAAGCCAGCTTCTCCACCCCAGAAAAGAAGCGTGAGAAGTATCGGGAACGCATCGAGATGCTTTTACGCCTTCTCGAACAGAGCGAACACAGCTCCTCCGAAACCTCTTGCTTCGTGTGCGGGCAACCCGCCCCTTTGAGGCTCGGCATCGACTGGTTCCCTCTAATGGCGTCCACACAACAGATGAACTTTCATCCGATGCTCACTGAAGGACATCCGGTCTGCGCCTTCTGTGCGTTGTGCGTACAGTTCCTACCGCTTTCGGTACTGCAAACAAAGGCAGAGGGGGGACGGCTCTGGTTTGTGCACAGCCCTGACGCCGGTATCGTGGTCACGATCGCCCGCGAGTACGGCTTGTCGCAGTTGCAGGCGCTTGTGGCCGCCGGAGAGCCGTTGCGGTTTGCCGGAAACTGGGCTTGCCCAGGCGAAAACGGAGCCGTTGTTTCTTTGCTCAACGAGTTGGGCAAAAGACACGCTCGTCTGCTAGAGCAAACACAGCACCCTGTGAGTGCTTTCATGTTCTCGAATGACAATCGGGAGCAGTTTATCAGAAGGATACCTGTCCCCCACCGGCTTATTGAGTTCTTCAATGCCTTGCAGCTATACCCAGAATCGAGAGATCGGTTTGAGAAGGAAATACTCCATGCGCAGTTAGGAGGGGCGGTTGCCGAGCAAATGCTGCATGAACAACCAATTATCGCAACATGTACCCGGCACGATGGCGCACAGTTGCTCGGTGGTTGGGAATTTCATCGGCTGTACGCTGAGGAGGTACTCGGCATGAACACAAAATACATCTGCACTGTACAGGAGGTGGCTTCTCGTCTGACGGCGGATGAGAACGCCACAAAGGCGCTGAACGCGCTGAAGCGGGCAAGGGAGCAAGACGTGTTTGGTGTGCTGTTAAGCATGGTGCGCGAGGGGTGGATGACACGTCAGGAGCTCCACCTGCTGGCGCCGCCTGGCGAGCGATACCTTAGTGCGCAGGCACGCGATTATCTGCTAGCAGCAGTATACGCCTTGCAAAGCGGTGAACAGTTCAGTCTTCTGCCTGTCACGGAGGAGGGAACAGGTACGGAGCATCCGCTGGTGGCGCGCATTGAGCAAGTAGGGCAAGAGCTCGTTGAGGCAATGGACGAAGCCAAGAGGCTTCGCGACAGTCTGCGACAAGCGCAACGTCCTCAAGAGATACGACGTGCTCTCTTGCGACTGCTTGTTACAGGACACCTGAGTTGGCAGGATTTCCTGTTCTTTTGTCCCCCCGATGATGTGAACCGGCATTACCAGAGCAGAGACTACTGGTTGGCTTTTCTCTATGACCGCTTGCGCCAGGAGGTTGGAGAGGAAGAACCTGGCGAAGAACAACTCATTTCGAAGGAGGCGTGAAAATGGCATACCCTGTTGTTACTGGCGCAGTGCTCATCGAGGCGACCGGTGCTGCGCTCAACAACGCTGGACAAGACGAGGGTCGCCATGTGGAAAACGCGATAGTGGTCAAGCAAATCCGCATAGGGCGCTATCGCTATCCGTACGTCTCGGGGCAGGCGTGGCGCCGATGGTGGCGCGAGGTGTTGTATGAGGATTTCGAGTGGAAACCCAGCCCTGTCACACGGGAAGCGAAATCCGCCTACACGGAGGGTAACCCGGTCGAGTATGAGGATGATGACCTGTTCGGTTATATGGCAGCACGCAAAGCGAGGGGCGGAGAAGGGGGCACTTTCCGAAGGGTCTCGCCCCTGAAGAACAGCCTGCTCATCTCGGTATTGCCGAATGTGATTACCAGCGATTTCGAGAGCTTTTCCCGCAACCTGCCTGTAGACCAGCCCGACCCAGTACCCTTCGAGCATGAGCATTACACGACGCTATTGCAGGGCACGTTTACCGTATCTCTGCAGGATGTAGGACGGTTCGAACTGGGCCCTATGCGCGACCTGCCCAAGGAAATTACACTGCCTGATGACATGAGACGCATCGTAGCCGACAACGCGCGCGACGCCGACGTGGCAGTGTTGCCTCTGACGAAACGTCAGCAGCGTGTGTCTCAATTGCTTTCTGCACTAGCGCGACTAAGAGGGGGCGCGAACCTGACCCGTAACAGCACCGATGTCGTACCCGTTGTGGTACTCATCGCCTTTCTGGATGGAGGTAACGCCCCTCTGCAGAACCTGTTCACCCCCAATGATACGGGCGAAGCGGTGCAGCTGAACCTGCAACGACTGCGCTCCGTGCTGCGCGATTACCGCGACCGCCTGTTAAAGCCGGAGGGTAGTGAGCACAGCTTCTTCTTCGGCTATCGCCCCGGTGTGCTGGCAAACGAAGAAGAGGTGTTGCAGGCGCTGTCCGCGGGCGAGCTGGAGGGCGTGAAGTTCTATATCGGCGACCCTGGACAGGTAGTGCTGCAGGCAGCCGAACAGGCAAAGAAGCTGGTTCCGGAGGTGGGGTAGGCGTGCGTTCACTGCATGCGACCATTCGGGCATACACCGCGTCCTTTCGCCCACCGGGTATCTCGGCAGGCTACCAGATTACGCTGCCTGTGCCGCCGTTGTCCACGGTGTACGGTCTGCTGGCAGCGGCGGTCGGCAGAGATGTCTCTCCAGAAGAGGTGTGGGTAGGCTACCGTTTTCACTATGAGGCAGAGGCTGAGGACCTGGAGAAGATTATCCTCTTCTCGCCAACCGGAACAGGCTGGGACGCCAAGATGGGGCAGGTGCGTTCGATGCCTATTCGAAGGCAATTTCTGGTAAGACCGGTACTGCACCTTTACCTTCCGGTGGAGGACTGGTTACGGCGCGCGTTGTACACTCCGCGCTACCCTCTGCTTCTGGGGCGATCTCAGGACGTTGCGACGGTGGAGAGCATAGAAGAGGTGGAGCTGATTCCAGCGCAGGAAGGTGAGGTAGAGGGAGTACTTTTGCCCTTCCCCTCGCCGGGCGTTCACTCCTTTGTATACAGCCTGCCCACCTACTTGCCTACCCACCCGCCTCGACGTGCTTTCGCGGTGAAGCCGTTCCAGGTGGTTTCACAACGGCAGAGGGTGAAGCGTCAGGACGCTCTGCTCTATCGAGAGCCTTACGAGCATCTGCTGATTCCTGTCTACACAAGGGAGTGGATCAGTTGAGCGCGGCAGAGCCTCTGGCGAAAACCGCCCCGGTGCAAACACTGTCTGAGCATACTCGGCAAGTGTGGGAGGCAGCGGAAGCGATGGCGAGGGCCATCCAGCTGCCTCCAGACCTTCTCGAAACGCTCCGTCACGCGGTCTGGTTGCATGATGTAGGCAAAGCAGCGGAAGGCTTCCAAAAAATGTTGCAGGGGGGTGCGGTGTGGCGACATCGCCACGAGCTGCTGTCGGGGGCAGTGGCGCTGGCGGTAGGAGTGCCGGATGAAGCGATTCTGGCGATTGTCACGCATCACCACCCCCTGAACGATAAGGCTCTGACGGAAAGCGGGTTCCTAGCAACCGACAGCGTGTGGAAGAAGCACGGGCTGCCACAGTGGCTTGACCTGCTGAGACAGTTAGAAAGATGGTGGCAATGGCTGGGACGGTTCCTGCAAGAGGCTGGATATCCGCCTCTGCCGTCTTCTCCAACCGACCTCCCCTCACTGAGAAAAGTGCTTTCATGCTTTAGCAAGCCCAACCTGAAGACGCGCCCTCCCGAACTGCGCAAATCGCTTATCCTGCTACGCGGTATCCTCATTGCTGCCGACCACCTGGCAAGCGGACATCATACTGTGCCTCGCTCACTTTCGCCTCCGCGGTGGCAGTTCCGGTGGCGTCGCTTCCAGGTAGAGATGTCTCACACCGATGGCGACGTGCTACTAGAGGCGCCTACCGGCAGTGGAAAAACAGAAGCGGCTCTGTTGTGGGCACTGCACAACCGCCGAGGAGAGGCACGCATCTTCTACGTGCTTCCCACCCAGGCGAGTATTAACGCAATGGTAGACCGCCTGCGTCACCCAGAGGCTTTCGGTGAGCATTCGGTGGCTCCGGTGCACGCCCGCGTGCTACAACAGGAGTTTCAGGCTCGATTCAACGAGGGGAACTACGTGCAAGCGGCGCAGGAGTCGCGCGCCCGCACCGACCTCTACCGTCAATTCTACGCACCGGTCAAAGTGCTGACGCCTTTCCAAATTATCAAGCACCTTTTTGGTCAAAGGTACTTCGAAGTCGGGTTGGCGGAACTACAGGGGGCGCTGCTGATTGTGGACGAAGTGCACGCATACGACGCAAGAGTACAGGCGTTGCTGGAGACCTCGCTGAAATATTTGCGCGAAGAGTTCGGCGTGCGCGTGTGTTTTATGAGTGCTACCTTTCCCTCCTTTTTGAAGGAGCGGTTGCGCCTTGTTGTACCGGGCGCGCGGGAAATCTCCGCTTATGGGGAGCACAGCATGGAACGCATACGACACCGCCTGCAGGTGTTGGACAGCTCTCTGGAGGAGTGTGCCTCTGCTATCCGCAACGACCTCACACAGGGCAAGCGCGTGTTGGTGATATGCAATCGTGTGGCGCAGGCTCAGGAGCTCTATCAGCAGTTCGATGATGTGCCTTCTTGTCGACTGCTCCATGCGCGGTTCACTTACAGGGACAGGGCGAACATCGAGCGTGAAATACTAAATGGGCACTCCCAACCTCAGCTGCTCATAGCCACTCAGGTGGTGGAGGTATCGCTGGACATCAGCTACGATACCTGTTACACAGAACTCGCTCCGGTAGACGATTTACTGCAGAGGTTCGGCAGGGTGAACCGCAAAGGGGATGCACCTCAACCAGCGTGGGTCTACGTCTGCACCCAGTACGACGAACAGCAGATCAAGCGAATATACGACGTCGAACGACTACAGCGTACGCTCGCTTCTGCTCCTGATGGGAAAGAGCTTAGTCAGCAAGTGCTGCTGAGCTGGCTTGAGGAGGTATACGCCTCCGGTTGGACACAGGGCGAAAAGAGAACCTACGAGGATACCCTCCGCTCGATGGAACAGGTGTTACGTGACCTGGTTCCCCTGTATGATGCCGAGCACGGCGTTGACTTCGATAGCCTCTTCGATGCGGTGGAGGTTGTTCCCTCATCGCTTCAGGAGGAGTATCTGCGGAGGGTTACCGAGCGACAGTGGCTGTACGCTCACGAGCTGATGGTACCGCTCCGTTGGGGGACGCTTCAAGGCTTGAAGGCGAAGGGGGCTGTTACCATGGCACAGGGAACACCTGTAGCAAATGTGGGCTACGATGCGCAACTCGGGTTGCTTGCCGAACAGGTTGTTGACCAATCGTGGATTGTGTAGAGGAGAAGGAACATGCCCCCCTCAGACCCCATCACCGGAACCCACATCCATTACTTTCTGGTATGCCCGCGCAAGTGCTGGCTGAGCCTGCATCACCTGCACCAAGAAGCGGACTCTGACCTCGTGGAGCTGGGCAGGCTAACGCATGAGCGCACCTTTGCCCGCCAGCAGATGCGCGAGGTGGACGTAGACGGCTTCATCCGACTAGACTTCACCAGCGAGGGCGTGGTGCATGAAATCAAACAGGGGCAGGCAATGGAATATGCCCACCGGATGCAGCTGGCATACTACTTATACCAACTGCACCTGCGCGGAGTGGAGACACATGGCGTGCTGCACTTCCCTAACCAGCGACGCAAGGAGCGTGTAGACCTGACCCCCGAACTGGAAGCAGAACTCCAGCAGGTGATCCAGCAGGTAGAAGATCTGCGCCAACAGCCGTTGCCACCCGTCGTAGAGAAGCCAATGCGTATCTGTCGCTCCTGTGCCTACGAGCAGTTCTGCTGGAGCGACGATGAGGAGGTGGAAGAGTGAAAAAGAGCCTGTACCTGACCAGCAGTGGAACCTTCTCGCGTGACCAGAATACGTTGTTGCTGGAGATGGAGTCGGGGGAGAAGCGATACTTCCCTGTTGAGCAAATTGCGGATATCCATTGCTTTGGCGAGATGACCCTCAACAAACGCCTGCTGGAGTATCTGGCGCAGCAGGGCGTACCGATCCACTTCTACAACTACTACGAATACTACGTGGGCAGCTATGTGCCGCGCGAGCACAACTGCTCAGGATTCTTGACGCTGAAACAAGCCGAACACTACCTGGACGAGCAGAAACGGCTGAATCTGGCAAGGCGATTCGTCAAGGGCGGATTGCAGAACCTGCAGCAGGTGCTGCGATACTATGCCAACCGAGGCAAAGAGCTACAACCGATTGTGCAGGAGATTGCTGCACTGCAGGCACAGCTGGACGGCGCGTGCAGCGTCGAATCGTTGATGCAGATGGAAGGACAGGCACGGGATGCATATTATACCGCTTTTGATCTCATTCTGGAGAACCCTGATTTTGCCTTCGAGGGCAGAAGCCGACGCCCCCCTGCCAACCGCCTGAACGCGTTGATCTCGTTTGGCAACAGCCTGATGTATACCCTGGCGCTGAGCGAAATCTACCGTACACATCTGGACCCGCGCATCGGTTTCCTGCACGCCACCAACTACCGGCGTTTCTCACTGAACCTGGACGTGGCAGAAGTGTTTAAACCCGTGCTGGTAGACCGTACGGTGTTGTCGTTGATTGGGTTGCGACAGATTCAGCCTGAGCATTTTGGCGAGGAGCTAGGCGGTGTGTATCTGAACGACGAGGGACGTCGACGATTCATCCAGGCATGGGAAGAGCGTTTGCAGAGCACCTTCGAGCATCGCCGACTGAAGCGCAACGTGTCATACCGCACTGCGGTACGGCTGGAGTTGTATAAGATAGAAAAGCACCTGATTGGGGAAAAGCCTTACGAGCCGTTTCGGGCATACTGGTAGGCGTTGCGCTCAATCTTTCTACCTCTTCCACGGGGAGAGGGGGGAAGAGGGTTGGGAGGGAGGTTGATACCAGCAAAGCAGGAGGTTTTGGCATGTATATCATCATGGTTTACGACGTCAACGTGAACCGCGTGGCGAAGGTGCTGAAAATCGGCAGGCGGTACCTCACGTGGATACAGAACTCGGTGCTGGAAGGCGAATTGACCCCGGCACAGTTCGCCCGCTTGAAGCGCGATGTGGGCAAAGTGATTGACGAGGAGGAGGACAGCGTGCTGTTCTACACCCTGCGTTCCGCAGAGGACGTGCGGCGGGAGCAGATGGGGGTGAAGAAGGGCGAGCCTGAGTGGGTGGTGTGAACCCGTGTGGTTATTGTCGCAGGGGAGTCGTCTACCTCCGGTTTGGTATCTCCACGAAGGAGGTAGACGACTCTTTTTCGCAGCGAACCGAGAATTTTTCCCCGATTTCGCGCAAAAGGCTTGCATTTTTGCGGGGGATATGGTAGAATACAGGCAACGTGTGGTGGTGAAAAGCGGATGCTCCTTGACAACCGAGTTTAATTTTCTTATAAAACGACAGAAACTTTTGGTTACGAGCCTACCTATAAGGGATTGAAACTATTCAGCAACGGCAAAGAGTGTGTAGTCACCGCCCGGTTACGAGCCTACCTATAAGGGATTGAAACCTACCTTCGGTCTTTCATAACCTATTCTTA
>JBMFOT010000039.1:0-33401 GCA_049969495.1 Armatimonadota bacterium | reverse complement strand
CTTACAGCCTAAGTGCCCGTCGCCGGTTGTGTGCTGGGCACGCCTGCAGGTTGTCGCCCATCGGTCTTCTGCAAGTACCGCTCGCGCTCCTCCTGGCGCAGTGTTCGCCAGATGAGGAACTGCTTGCGCAGGGTGTTCAGGAATCGCCGGTTCACGCGCTTCCAGTTGGCGATGTCACCGCTCAGGCGTGTGAGCGTCAGGTGCAGGTCATACACATCAGGCATATCCGTCGGGGTGGCTTCGATCTCCACGTTCTGGCTCACTCCGAGGTCAAACGGTGCCACCCACGCGGTGCAGGTAATACGGTAAGCCGTACCGCTGTCATGCTCATACTCTTCCGCTTTCACACCCTGCGTCACGAAATCGCCGATAGAGTACTCCTCATACGCCTGCAGCCATTCGCTGAGGAAGGAGTTCAACCCTGCCGCCTGCACGCGCGTCACCGAGAAGGGCATCGGGATACGCCACTCATCGCCCTCCGGCTCCGGCACGCGCCAGGTGCGCTCCAGAGCGGGCGTCGCCACTTCCGACGCCTTCCGCGCCGGATAGATGGTGGAACCCAGCACCGTCGCCACCACAATCAGCGTGGAGACCACCGCCGCCATCGACGAGAAGTTCAGGTACAGCCCCGGCACGTTCAGCCAGACAATCATCTTCGCGCTGAGCTGACCGAGGAAGTATCCCGTCACCGAGCCGATGATGGCGTACACCATCGCCTCCGCCAGGAACAGCAAGCCGATATGCGTGGGCGACAAACCCAGCGAGGAGAAGATATGAATCTCCTTCACGCGCTCGTACACACTGCTGAGCATCGTCTGCAACACGATGAGCGCGGCAATCAGCACAGGGATGACGATAAACTCGATGCCCCGTCCCGATGTGGCTGCCAGCGTGGAGTATCGCCACGTCCTGTCGCCCTGACCCGCATAGATGTTCAAGCCCAGACGCGGCATCAGCTTGTCCAGCACCACCTTCACCTCTTCGGGTGTGGCGAAGGAGATGGCGATACTGCGTATCTCGCCGCCGATGTTCATCAGCGTTTTGTAGGGGATGTAGAAACAGGCGTCCGGCTCGAGGTGCACGTACTCGCGGAAGCCCGCTTCACCCGCGCCTGCGCCCTGTCGCTGCATCTTCTGCATCAGGATGAAGTCCACCGGTGTCAGCGGCTCGCGGTCCAAGTCGGTAATTTGCTTGAATTTCTGGCTGTCTAGGATACCGATTACCGTGTAGTCCACTCCACTGAAGTTCACCTTCGCCTTGCCCACGTCCTCGGGATCGATGCGCAGTTGCTGGGCAATAGCCGTGGGCACGATAGCCGCATAGCGGTCGCCCTCGCGGAACCAGCGTCCCGCTACCAGTGCCTTTTGCGGCTGGGTAACCTCCGACTCGGCAGGGGACAAGCCTACCGCTGCTTTGGCATCATACTGGCGATCGCCTCGGCGCAGGGTGAGGAACGACTGCTCGCCGAACGCCGCCCCGAAGAACCACGAGCGAGGTGCCACCGCCCTGTCGCGGAACTCATCGTGCAGCAAGCGGTAAGCCGGTTCTTGCAACGGTTCCCACAGCGCGGTACGAATCATGATGCCGTTGTACAACGGTGTGCCCGGCGCGGGAACCTTGTTGAAGCGCAACACGTTCACAATAGAGGTAAACGACAGCACGATGAAGGTGAGCAGAATCAGCGTGATGCTGGTCAGCAACGTGCGCGCTTTACGTCGACGCATATTGGACACGCCCAGGTTGAACGCCGCGAACGCCACACTCACCCGCCCGATGTCCGCGCGGTGGATACCGCTAATCTGGCGGTTGAGTTGCTTCAGTTGCTCCTCGAACTTGCCCGCCACCATAAAGGTGACCAGCAGTGACAGCGCAAGCATGATGAACGCCAGCAGTACCACAAACAGGTTGCTTACCAGCTGGAACGCCGGGTGTATCTGACTGAAGGCGAAAAACACCAACAGGAAGATGATGAACGCCGCGGACAGCTGGCGTTTGAGGTCGCTGAAGCCAAACAGTAACCGCTCCATGAAGTAGGCGAACGGCATCAGCAGGAACATGTAGAAGATGACACCGCGCACCACGTCGTTGGCGGTAGCCTGCACATCGGGATAGGCGCGTGCCTCGTAGCCCCACGCCGCGCGGGCATAGGTATCGAACGTAGCGTAGTCCTTGCGCTCTAGCGCGGCGCGAGCCTTATCCAGATGCTCTTTCGCCAAGCCGTGTAGCTGCTCCAGCCCCTCGTTGATGATGCGGAAGCGACGCAGACGGCTCATGCGCCATTCGTCCAGATTCCACATATCTTCGGCAACGCGCAGGGCGGTGTTGGCAATGGTGCCGCCGCGTGCAATCAGGTCGCGCTCGGTCAACTCGCGCTCGGAGAAGGTGCGTACCACGAACCCCTGCGCCTCTTCCGCACTTCCGGCAACCAGATACCCTTCCCCTTCGGGTTTTTGCTTCGTAGAGTTAATCAGCAGAAATCGGATGGCTCCGGGTCCCACGCCCATGATAATCTTGATGCGCGAGCCCGGCTGGGCAAACACCACCGCCACGTCCTCCACGTAGGAGGTCAATGAATAGTCCTGCACCGTTGCCAGCGTGTAGCCATACATGCGCGGCGGCCCGTTGGTCTCGCCGTCCAGCACGTCCATCGTTGTCAGTGCACGCAACGCCTGCTGGTCTACCAGATCGTAGATAGAGGTGGGAACGCAGCGGAAGACGACGATGCGCGTGGTCTTGCGCCCAGTGGACATGGTGAAATCGATGGCGTACTCGCTAGCTCCCGTCACGCCCAGGTCTGGAGCATACTCGATTTCGCCGGTACGCTCGTTCAGGCGGTAGGCAGCGATGTTGGTCATCTTGTTCCAGCCGTAGGCGGTGATAGGCGGAATGCCAGGGAAGCGGAAGTAGGCGTCGTCGCCCACCATCTGAATCATGTTGCCGCGCACGCCCATGAAGGTCTTGGTGGCATGACGCACCACCGCCAGCGAGCCGGGCACCGGCTGGTTGGGGATGAAGCTCTTGCGCGGGTCAAACAGCACCACCTGCCCGTCCAGCGTGCCGAACCCGCCCTGCAAGCCCATCGTCTGGAAGTTGCCCGGCTCGGAGATGGGGAAGCGCGGCACGTTCAGCTCGCCCGGTGCGTTGGTGTCGTTCAGGATGTGGTACAGCAAACAGGCTATCAGCTTCGTCTGGCGCGTGACGTTCGCCACGTTCACCCTCTCCGGCGTGTCGAAGGGCGTGTCCACCAGCGCACGCGAGTCGTCGGTGGTGCAGAAGGTCATGCCGTTCGCGCCCGACAGCGTGACCACCTCCGCGTCGAAGGCGAACTTGCCCGGCAGGTAGTTGCGCCAGTTCTTGCCCTCCACCGGGTTCACGCCGTCGGCAAACGCCTTCTTGTGGTCAAAGCCGAGCACGTAGCCCACCTTCTCGGCGTTCTCGCGGCAGATGCGCGCGGTGTCCGAGAAGCGGTTCTGCACGTCCTCGCGCATGTCGTAGAAATAGCCCTTATAGAACAAGCCCACCTGCCGCGATTTGCTGGAAAGGTCCAGCGACAGGAAGAGGTAGATATCCAGCAGTTTCTTCTGCTTCGGCTTGATGCCAACCGCGCTGATGAGCGAGTTCACCAGACGCTGACCGACGTTTGGTCGTTCCAGCTCGAACATGTGCCGGTCCATCCACTCGCGCACACCTTGCAGCGAGAGGAAATGCGCGCTGGTGGCGATGAACAGGACGGTACGCTTGGGCGGGTTCGCTTTGTAGGCGCGGGCAACCTCTAACAGTCCGGCAAGACCACACGCGCTCTCCGCGCCGGGGGCGAGCGCAGGCACGACAGACATGGCGTCGTAATAGGCGGAGATAACGATAATCTGGTTCTTAAACTTGGGGTCGGTTCCTTCCAGCCAGCCGATGATGTTGCGTGTAGTGCGTCGCTCCCAGGGCATGTTGCAGAAGAGCGTGCCCTTGACCTCGCGCTGCTCGGCGGTGAGCGCAAGCAGCGGCACGGCGTCGCTCTTGCGGATGTAGAAGCGCGGAACGGTGACCGGAATGCCGATGAACTTGGACTCCGCCTCGCCGCGCATGGTGGCGTTCGGTTCGATAAAGATAACCGCCTTCGCGCCCAGACGCGGGGCGTTCAGCCAGTCGGTGCCGCAGTTGAAGTCCACCAGCACGATACTGCCCTCGACGTTCTTGCCGCTGAAGTTGGGCAGTTTGCCGTCGCGTGCATAGATGATGGGTCCCGTAATGCCCTCCGGTGGCAGTTGGGAGGTGCGCACAAGGTTGGGCCACATCGCGTAGAGAGGGAACTCGCGATTGCCCACACGCAGTTTCGCCCCCTTGTCCACGGGAACGGTCACCGTAAACTCCTCTGTGGTGACGCGCTGTAACCCTATTTGACGAAACTGCTCCTCAATCCATTTCGCCGCCTGCTCGGAGCCCGGGTATCCCGCAACTCGAGAAGGATATGAGGAGAGCTGATACACCGTCTGACGAATCCGCTCGGAAGAGACTGCTCCCGCCAGACGCTTATAGGCATCTGCCACTTCCGGGGCTACCGAAGGCTGGCTCCACGCCACCGCAGCCAGAACCCCCAGCCAGAGCAGGGGCATCCACGCTCGCATGAAACGCACCGTCATGTTCGTCACCTTCTTCGGCGTTTGGCTTTACCATATGATAACATAACCGGCAGCGCGTGTGAAGGGGGTGCCCCTTCCACGCACTTCCCGCCAGTGATTTCGGCACACGAGGTGGTATTTCCTGCTGGTGGTAGCCCTCACCCCCTACCCCTCTCCCGAAGCGTCGGGAGAGGGGTGGTTTTTTACGGTGCCTCCCAGCGTAGTCCATCCACTTTGTAACGGTACGCCGCGTGCCCGTCTGCAAAGGCGAGAACCGCGCCGCCGCTGTGTCGCCGGGCAATCAGCTCCTTGCCGCCTGCCAGGTTCCAGCCGCCGATGGCATCGAAGAGCATCACTGTTTCGTTCGGTTCCGTCATCTCTTGCATCTTGAAGCGGTCCAGCCGGGCGTTCATGGCGTATCCGCATCGCAGATGGCGTGCTGCGGGGCAACGGTAATCGTCCAGCGAGCGCACGTAGGGTCGGATGCTATCACACCATGTGCGCGAGGGCGGATAGCGTTCGTTCCAATCCTCTGCGTAGAGAAGCATTGCCATGCCCAGTGTCTTTAGGTGCTGTACACAAAGCCTTTCCTGTGCTGCGATTCGGGCACAGCGGAAGATGGGAAAGAGCACTGCTACCAATAGGATAACCGGGATAACCAGCGCTGCAACAGCCGTTGCCACTCTCGACCGGAGGGGAACCGTCGGCGTATCGCGTTTGCGACTCAATCTGCACTCCTCCCAACCAGACCCTGCCCGCGCCGCGTTTCTAGCCAGCGCAGCCTGGCTTCGTCTGCAGGGGAAACGGCTTCAGCCGTGAATGTTTCCCCAAAATTGACTATCAGCGAGTCTGCCGTATGCAAACCATGCCAGCAGTAATCACAGTGAATGAGTTTTTCATTTCCGCGTAGTGCTTCTTCACAGCCAGCGACACTATCTCCGCTTTCTGTTCGGGAGGTATGCCCGCCAGCCGCAACAACACCACACCGAGCGTGTGTAGTCGCAAACGGTAGACCAGTTCGCCAAAGTCCTTGTCAGAGGTCGGTAGCAGCGCAGACTCTTCATTTGCCATCTTCAACACAGTATCGTCGTCTACACCTGAAGCTACCTCTGCGATGAACACTACGTGATGCCCATCCCGCCTCAGTTGTTCTACAATCGGACGGTCAACGCTTTCGTCAGCCAGGAGGTTCATACCGCCGTCTCTGCCAAGGGATACACCACATCGGCACGCAGTACATCGCGGGCATATGCTATGGCGGCAAGGACTGCCTCGCGGCTCAGATGGGGATGCGCCTCCAGAATTTGCTCCACGCTTTCACCAGCCGCCAGCTTTTCGAGAATGAGGTCTACCGTGATGCGCGTGCCAGCAATGACTGGCTTGCCCATCATGACCTTTGGGTCGGAGACAATCCATTGCTTGCCCATACGCACCACTCCATTACCAAGCCGCGTTCATCCACACGTAGCATAGCACAAATCGTTGGGCTTTGCAAGCAACACGTCCGTCGCTACGGTAGCAGCCGCGTGACCGTCCCCCTGCCCCATGCTTCCAGCCTGCGGAAGCCCTCGGCGTACATCACGCCCGCGCTCAGCCCCCGAAATCGCCCCATCACGCGGATGAAGTCGGTGATGTCGATGTTGTCGTGCTCCTTCAGCCATTTGACCTGGCTCTGATGGCACTCCATCATGGCGACCTTTTGCTCGATGACCGGCGTGATGTCCACGTATTCGGTGGGGACGAAGCTCGCCCCCGCCAGGCTGTCCATGTAATAGATGGGCGGGATGCGCGGCGTGGGCGGGCTTTCGGTCTGCACATGGGGCAGCGTCGCCATGAAAGTGCTCACGAACACCAGCTCCGACACCACGCGGTGGTCCATGTGATAGTCATCGGGGTTGTGGGTAATCACCACATCGGGGCAGGCCTTGCGCACCATTTCGATAAACGCCATGCGCGTGGCGTGGTCGTGATAGATGAACTCATCGGGGATGTCCATCCAGAGCAGTTCCGCCCCGCACAGGTCGGCGGATGCCTTCGCTTCAGCATGGCGGATTTGGCGCAGCTCCTCCGGCTTCAGCACGAAATGCCCCTGCTCGCCGTTGGTAGCGACGCAGATAACCACCTGATGCCCCTGCTGCCGGTAGCGCAGGAGCGTGCCCGCGCACAGTATTTCGATATCGTCGGGATGTGCGCCCACAGCTAAAACACGCATCCGGATACCTCCTCATGGGTTGCGATAACGCCGTGCCTATCCGGGTCCTTCGGGAAGGGCACACGGATACACACAGGTGCAACGGATACACACCGTCAGGTAATCCGTTGTCCTTCTATATCGCCGACGTCTCGTAGCGCACCGTCACCGGCTTGCCCGTCGCCGCCGACTCGTCGATGGCGTAGATGACCTCATGCGTCTTCGCCGCGTCGTACAGGCTCACATGGCTCTCCACGTTGTTGCGCACGCAGTCCACAAAGTGGTCAATCTCGCCGTGGAACGGGTGATGCGTCACGTCGCCACTATCGGGACGGATGGTGGGTACGGTAATCCAGTCGGTCTGTCCGGGGAACAGCTCTTTCGCCCAGATTCGGTTGTCGCGCAGGGTTCCCCGCTCGCCCAGCAGGTCGATATTGAACGCATACGGGCATCGACAATCTAAAATGGACGACAGTTTGCCAATTGCGCCACCCCGGAACCGCACCGCCGCCACCACATTGGTATCGTACTCGTAGTTGGGGTCGGTGTTGTTAGAGTAAGCCATCACCTCCTCGATTTCGTCCTGCACAAAGTAGCGGATGGCGTCCACCGCGTGGCATCCCGCGCTCAGGAAGGAGCTGCCTGCCACACTCTTCTTCACGTTCCACTCGTACTGGCGGTAGTGCGGTCCAATGTGGTGCCAGTAGTCCACCTCCGCGTAGAAGATGCGCCCGATGGCTTTCTGCTCCAGCAGTCGCTTGATGGTCATGAACTGCGGGTTCCAGTGCAACACAAAGCTCACCACCGTCTTCACGCCCGCTTTGCGCACCGCCTTCACCATCTCGATAAGCTCCTCGCGGCTGTTGGCAACTGCCTTCTCAATCAGAATGTGCTTGCCTGCCTGCGCCGCGAGGATGGTTTCACGCGGATGGAGGTTGGGCGGTGTGCAGATAGAGACCAGATGCACGTTCGGGTCTGCCAGCGCCCGCTCGTAGTCGGTGTAAATCTTCGCGTTCGCCGCGTTGGTGGTCTGCTTCAACCGCTCTGCGCTCTCGCGGGTGCGACTGCAGATAGCCACCACTTCGGTGTAAGGATTGCGTTGATAGGCGCGTACGTGCTCGGTGGATACCCAACCCGCGCCGTGAACCAGCACGCCATACTCTGCCATTGTAGCCTTCCCCCCCTCAGCTCATGTGGATTTCTACGTTGTCAGCCACACCGCCCAGCAGGGTGTAGTCGGTGCGTGCCGTCTGCAGGATACTGCCGGGCACATAGGTGTTGACGGGACCGTGCGCCACCAGCCGCGCGATGAACCTCTGCCACGAGACGCCGCCGCCCAGGTCGCCGTCCAGCCAGAAGGAGCGGTGCTTCGCGCCCAGAATGTCCGCCGGACCGATGGTGTTCGCTTTGGGAGGCACCCACGACCAGTCGCCGCCAAAGGAGTGCAGGGCGTTCTGCATGATGGTCATCGGGTGCAGCTCCACCAGTCGCGCTCCTGCCTTTTTGTACGCCTCGAGGTCATCGCCGAACTCGTCGCCAAGGTGCGCCTCCCAGAAGGCGATGTGCCCACACCAGCCGATGCCTCCATAGCACACGTCTGCCCCGCCCATGTCCGCAATCATCTTGCTGTAGTCCTTGATGACATCGGTGGTGGGGAAGTGAATCTGCTTCTCTGGTGGGCGCAGGTCGGGGTCAATGCGCGAGAAGAAGCTCTCCCACATCGCCCGCTGGAACGAGCCTTCCCAATCGCGTGGAGCGGTGTTGCCGTCCTGGTCGGCATATTCGTCCATGTTGAACGTATGCACGTGGTGCATGGGGATGCGCAGGCGGTTAATCATCTCCGCCGCGATAGGATACTGGGGCATGGGGCCGACGGGAAAGATGCCCACAAACTGCCTGCCCTCATCCAGCGCCTGCTTGATGCGGGTCACGATGTCGGTGGCGAAAGCGGCGTAGAACTCCGCGCGGTCGTCGATGACGCGAATCTGAAAGTTGGGGTTGGGGTGCTCGGTGATACGCTCGCGGGGGATCGCTCGCACACGGGCGCACACCTCTACATCGCGAAACGGGATGAAGCGCGCCATCTCATACTTGAATGACATGGTTCCTGCCTCCCTTCCGGTATGGTCAGTGATATCGATTCGGCATTCGCGACGGGCAGCGTTTTTCCTGTCGGGGCGAATAATTTACTCTTCCTCTTTACTCCTCGCCCATCTGGCTATTCGCCACATTACCAGCAAAGCCACTGCCATCACGCTCCATACCAGCCCCACCGAGAGTGCAGGGTGCTGCGGCGCGATGCGGTCGCCGAGAAACGCCATGCTCGCCCCTGCCGCGATACCCAAACCGATGAAGGATTCGTGGAAACCGCCGTGCGTACCCTTCTCCTCACTGCCTGCCATCGAGTAGAACAGGGAGGACTGGTAGAGCAGGCCGATACTCAATCCGAACAGCACTTGCGCGAGCAGATGCACCGCCAGCGACGGCGCCAGCATCATGCCCGCAAAGCCCAGCATGGCAACCCCGAACGCGCCAAACAGCATTTCGGGGCGGTAGTGCCACCCGCTCCATCGGCGCAGCAGGTCAAAAGCCACCATGCGCACATAGAACCACAGGCTGAACCAGCTACTGGCGGTAGTGAAACTCACCCCGATGCGCTGAGCCACCACAGGGTTGTAGGTCACCACCACGTTAATTGCCACGTATGCCATCGGGTTCGCCAGCCAGCCCAGCAAACGAAAGGCGTGACGCTGTTGCGGGGTGAGCTCTACTCCCTCCGTGTCTACCACCGTGTGATGCTCGTCGGGGATGCTGTTGTAGTCAGGTAGCACTCTCCACACCATGAACAGGTTGAACAGGTAGAGCGCGAGGGGAAAGGCAAACATCGCCCGCAAGCCGAACGCACTCATCAGCGGGGTGGTGATGAAAAAGGAGAAACCGCTCGCTCCCGACCAGCCGAGGTTGTACATGCCCACCAGGTACTGCACGCGGTGTTGGGGTTCGCCGCGTGTCAACGCCGCTTCGATAGCGGGCCAGATGAACCCCTGAAACCCCGCCACCAGCACAATCGCGGTCACCATATTCCAGCCCTCGGGCAGCACATATCCGGCAAGCGAACCCGCTATCAGCCCCGACAACCCTACCCTGAGCGAAGCACGGCTCCCATATCGCTCGATCACCCTTCCCCCCAGCACCGAGCCGATAGCGGTCAGCACGCCGATTGTGATTTGCGCCAGCGCGATGGTGGAGGGGTTCCAACCCAGCGCACGTTTGGCGTAGTAGGGCTGACCGTACAGGATCATCGTGGTGGCGATGGATTGCCCCACCTGTACTGCCTGCAGCTGCCATTTGGGAAGGGTTGTGGTTTCGGTGTTCATACATACTGCGGTTTCGCCGGATGCCAGTCAAAAGCCTTCACCAACATCATGGTTAGGACGTGACCATCCATGCCTTCCTGATCCAACATAAAAACATAGTAAAAATCACAGGGCAACGATTTGACATTTTGCGAAGATTTGTAGTAATCTATCTTCACACGACGCGTGAGGGTGACATAGCATATCGATGAAGGAGGCGATGGTTTAAGATGGCCGGTCTGATCGTGGTGGCTACCCCGTCGAGGCTATCAGCGGGGAAAATTTTTCGTCGGATGTTGCTGCACTTCGACATTCCCTGCGACGTGATGGTTGCCAGCGATGTGCAACGGGCAGGAGGTAAAGGCTTCATCAATGCAAGGTATGAGTTCGCTGTGTGGCTGGAATATCGATATGCCACCCGCACCGACGCAACGGGCAATGAAGTATATACGTGGCTGGAGTATTCCTCCGGAGACAAACCTATCTTTTATCTTGGCGGACAAGTAAGGGGGCGAGTCCCGGCAGATTTTCCTGTAATCACCTTTAACCCTGCGAATAACAGCACGTACTATCAGACCGAAAGAGGGCAATATGCCACCGAGGACATGCGTTTGGTGGGTAGCTGCGTGAGGCGCCCTAACCGCAGCGATTACCTGTGGGGCAGGTTCGTCAACTACACCTGGCCCAGCTCACCGTCACAATACGAGTACGGTTATTACCGTGTAGATATGTCCAAACTGGGCAATACCCGCGAGGTGCTGTGGCAGATCGACCACGCTCGTATGGGTATTCCCGCTCCGCCTGAGAATCATGCGGTTGTTGTGCGCTACCACAACCGCTACTTCTTACCTCAGAGTGGTTACGACGTGATGCCTTTTCCCCATGAGAATATGTTCTCTACAGGACGCCGTCTGGCTGGGATTGGTTTGTTTCTGTGGTGCCTCAGCCATGCCGGCATCAAACCGCGTCGCAGGGCGATGACTTGGTGGGAGATAGACCACCCGTTAAATTCGGGCGGATACAGGCAATATACCCCTCAGCAACGTCTGTACCTGCTACGCCTGTCCACCGAGTGGCTATACGAGTTCACCCGGTTCCGCGGCATTCATATTACCTGCGGAATCACCACCAATCACACCCGCGATAATACTTGGGGGCACTACAAAACGCTAATCGCTTTTCCCGATGAAGCGCAGCCGATACACGACTTGCTTATCCGTGCCGAGCGCGAGGGTAGATGGTCTATGTGCTGGCACGACCACAGCTACGAACTGGGAGCTACCGACAGCACGTATATCAGACACACTGGCGGTTCGTACGGCGCGCCGGCGTTTATTTCAGACCCTGATTGCGATTTCGGCACGAACATTGCAGCACGGGTCAACCTTACCTCGGAGGTGCCTTTGCGCGTACATATAGAAGACCAAGAGCGATGGATGCAACAGCTGGGCTTCACGTCCGCATGGGGTGCCCCCTATAGACATATCAATTTTGCCAGCAATTCGTGTGGTGACGCATGGGTGCTGAAATTACTGAACAGACTGAGGAATCTGCGCAGCTGTCGGATTATGCCGGATAAAGAATACAATTACCCCAGACCTGCGGGAAGGTACCTCAACCCCGGATGGCGTATGCCGACAGATGCGCTGCGGGTTAGTGAGGTGGAGCTGATACCGTGTGAGGACCTACACCTTGTTGCCCAACGAGGCTTGTACAACCCAGGTAGCGGGGGCAAAGATGTAGACCTCAATCAGCAATATGGGCTAAGCGCTACCAGCCCCCAACAGGCTTACCGACGGTTTATGGCGATGCAAATGGAGCGGTTCTTGACAATGGCAGTGTACAACATCGGTTGTGTCTACCTGCATGATACTGCATGTACTGCAGCCAGTTTGTCTACTCCACTGGCACGCTTTCTAGAGAACGGCAACTGGAATGGTTACATAGAGCTATTTAGCGAGACCGATAACATCGTGCGGGTTCTGACTGACTGGGTGTTCTGGGGCACTCCTGGCGATATGCAGGAATATCGGGGTTGGCTGCGGGCTCGCCTCAGTTCTATGCCGTACATTGCGGATTGGTTGGGTTATTGGGTTGGGAGGAGGTAGCACGTAGAGATTCACCCTGCACGCAAGCTCGCCTTCCGAAAGTATATCCTTCCCTTACCCTTTTGCGCGAACCACCACCTGCGGCACCAGAGCCTCGATCTGCTCCCTGGTGCAGAACCCGGCGCCGAACACCGCGGCGTTCGCCGCGCCCGCCGCCACGCCCCAGCGAAGCACATCAGGAGGCGGCATGCCCTCTATCACCGCGTACAGCATCGCCGCCAGCATCGAGTCGCCCGAGCCGACCGCACTGATGAACTCTACCTCCGGCGGATTGGCGAACCACTCCCCTTCCGCGCTCACCCACACCGCCCCCTGCTTGCCCAGCGTAACCACCACCACCTCTATCCCCTTCGCCAACAACTGCCGAGCCATTTGTACCGCCTCGTCCACATCCGCCGGCTCGCGCCCGAAGATGGCAGATAACTCCGCGCGGTTGGGCTTCACCATCCAGGGAACCGCTTCCACGCCATACTTGAGCAGGTCACCGCTACTGTCCAGCACCACTTTAACGCCCGCTTTGTGCCCCAGCCGGATCGCGCGCGCGTGGAAATCGGCAGGCACGCCCGGCGGCGCGCTACCGGAGAGGGTCACATACGCAAACCGGGGCAGCAGTTGCGCCAGCTTCTGCTCTAGCGCCCACACCTCTTCGGGGTGGATAACCGGTCCGATTTCGTTCAGCTCGGTTTGCGTGCCCGCAACGGGGTCTATCACCGCCAGGCACACACGGCTCTCGCCCTGCGTCCAGACGAAGTCGCCGGGGATGCTCTCCTGCTTCAAGCTATCCAGAATGAACGCGCCGTTGTGACCACCCAGAAAGCCCGTCGCCATCACCGGCACGCCCAGCGTGTGCAATACCCGCGCGACGTTAATACCCTTTCCACCTGCGACCACCCTGCCCGCCTCCACGCGAAACACCCTGTCCAGACAAAAACCCTCCACACGGTAGGTCTTGTCCACCGCCGCGTTGAGGGTAACCGTTAATACCGCTGGATTCCGAATCATGGCACACCCAGTTCCCGTTGAATCAGCCTCTCCATCTCCTTGAGCGGCTTTCCATCCGCCAGTATGGTACCGTCTTTCCCCACCAGAATCAGGTGCGGAACGCCAACGATTCGGTAACCGGCGAAGGTCTCACGAGCATCCGTGTCGCGCATCACCGGATATTTTACCCCCTTCTCGCGGAGCGCCTGTTCGATATCCTCCGGCTTACCGGAACCATCGTGCACACCGACGACCACTAGTCCGTGAGGCGAATACCTCTCGTATACGCGGGCTACCTCCGGCAGCCCTGCCATACAACCTCCTCACCACACCGCCCAGAAATCCAGCAGAACCATTTTGCCTCGCAGGCTTTGCATGGTCAATGGCTCGGAGTTAAACCAGTGCGAGGCAACCAGTTCCGCCGCCGGTTGACCGGTCATCACCGGACGCAGGCACGCGCGAAACTGCAAGCCGAGCACTATCAGTAGCCCCAGAAAGACCAGCAAACGTATCACCTTCATCGTTCTTCCTCCGTTTCACGGCGCAGCAGCTCTTCCACCACAATCGGCGCATCCTCCACGCCAACCTGATGCGGTTGCCTGTCGCGGCGCAGGCGCACTTCCACCATCCCTTCCGAGGCAGACCGCCCAACAACCACCTGAATCGGCACGCCTATCAAGTCGGCGTCTTTGAACTTCGCACCCGCACGCTCGTCGCGGTCATCCAGCAACACGCCGATACCGTGATTCTGCAGGTGGAGATACAGCCTCTCCGCCACCTCCCGATGCGCTTCTTCGGAAGGGTTTAACAGCAGGATCACTACTTCAAAGGGGGCAACCTGCGGATGCCATACCATCCCATCGCCATCGTGGTTCGCCTCCACCAGAGCCGCCAGCGTGCGCGTCACATTCAGCTCCCCCAGTGTTACCTGCACCGGTCTCTGCACTCCCTTAGCATCATCATACACCATTTCCTGCTCGTCCTGCCACAGATGCACTTGCCCCACAAAGATACCCCGTCGCAGCACCAGCTCGCCTCCGCACCGGGCGCATCGTTCGCCAGCGGAAGCCACCCGCAGGTCCGCCCAAGTCGGCTCGATGAAGTCGCGTCCCCAACAGACGTGCACGCGGTGCGCGTCTGCCAGATTCGCCCCCACCACGAAGTCCTGCATCCCACGCACTGCCCGGTCAGCGACGAGGGGTACGTTTTTCAGCCCTACCGGTCCGGCGAAACCCACCGGCGCACCGCTTACCGCTTCCACCTGTTCTGCCGACATCATCTGCACCATGCTCGCCCCCAGCGCACGCTGCACCTTGGGCAGGCTCAGCTCGTGGTCGCCTCGCACCAGCGCGGCTATCGCCTTACCGTCTACCTCCAGCAACAGCGTTTTTACCAATCGGGAAGTGGGCACGTGAAGGAAACGTGCCACCTCCTCCACCGTGCGCAGGTCGGGCGTGCTCACGATTTCAGCAGGCGGTACAGCCTCCTGGGAGGGCGCAGATTCGTCGGGGGCGAGTAACGGATACCACTCCGGCGTAGCGGTAGTGCCACAGGATGCACACTGCAACAGTACATCCTCGCCACTCTCTACCTCTGCCAGCAGCAACCAGCCGTCCGCCTCTCCCGCAATGGTCGTCGCTCCTATCCGCCGACAGGCACGGACGAGAGTATCCCTGATAAGCGCTACGCTTCCCTCCGCCGACGGCGCATCCGCATCGAAAGACCACATCTGCAGGCGAACGCTCTCTCGCGCTTCCAGCAGCCCCCCGCGCGGCTCTACCTCTTCATCACGTATCTGATTCAGCGTATACCACCTCACCGGCAAGGAGCGCCACGAACGCACCAGAGGACGCGCGGCTTCGAGCACCGCCTGCTCCGGCTCCGCCAGAGGTGTTACCACCGGATGGAAGCCTGCAGCCCCACATTCCTCCTCCAGCAGACCCTCTACCCGGCGAAGCACGCGCGCTCCAAAAGGCAGCAAAACATACGTTCCCGCCTCCGCCTTGCGCACAAACCCCGCACGACGCAGCAGGCGTTCATGCACACTGCTTGCATCCGCAGGCGCATCTCGCAGAGTAGCGAAGGGAAACTGTGACGCACGCATAGAGACACTCCTTTGTTCAGCTGCTCGCGCTAGCGTAATGTCTGGTCGCGAAACGCCAGAATGCCACTGCAGCCGCGAGGAAAAAGCCTGCTAGCCCCACCCCCACCGGCAGCAGCCACCACTCCATCCTGCCTAACATCGCTTTAGAGGGTATCGTCGCGATAAACGCGAGTGGTATGACAAACGTCAGGATACGCTGTAGTATCCCGCGAAAGATGTCCGTTGGGAAGCGCGCCATATACAGGATGGTATCTATTAGCGCGGAGAGGTTGTCCACCCGCACCAGCCAGAAGGAAAGGGTCATTGTCAGCAGGTAGAAGGAATAGTACATCGTCAAACCGCTGAAACAGAGCACGAAGTATTCCATCACCTGCACCGCGTCGGGCAGAGGGCGCATCCGCGATACCGCATAACCCAGCATGGCAAAGGAGCCGACCAACGTGCCGATTTCGTCCAGGTTCACGAAGCGGAAAGACACCCAGAAAAGGCTCGCAACCGGCTTCACCAGCACGAAGTCGAACGTGCCCAGTCGCACCAGGTTGGGCAGCATCCCCAGGTTGCGGAAGAAGGTGATGCTGGCGACTGAGCTCATCCAGTAGCAGGTCGCTACCAGCAGGAAGGCATCGTTACGGTTCCAGCCCGCGATGGCGCTGGTGCGCGCGTAGATAACCTCCACGAGCGCGATGAAAAAGAACAACCAGGCGAAGTTGGTGATGACCTTCGCCCAGAAGTTCGCGCGGAACTCCAGCTCACGCCGGAAGCCGTTGCGCCAGAACACTTTATACAACCGCCAGTAACGACGCATCTCAATCTCCCGCCCAACAGGTTCTGGAGGGCGAGCCCCTGCCGAGCCATCCGTTTCGGCCACGACGGAGTGTGACCCTCCAAATACAAGAAACTGGTAGCCGCCGGCTTGAACCTGCGCCAAACGGCCACAACTCTGGTGAGGCAGGGCGCGGCTTTAGCCGGAAAGATAAACACCCTCACGCTTCGCCGGAGGCAGTTGCCAGTAAAGCCTCTTTTGCCTGTTCGGGCAGGTCTATCGGTACGAAACAGGGTATTCTTCCGCCCGTGCCACCATCACTGCTTACATCCCCACCCCTGTGTAGTATAACAGCCCCTTCCGCCAGAACAACTTCGCCAGCAGATACAGCGACATCGTCCACACTACCTGCATCCCAATCCCCTGCCACGCCAGCGTTTCCGGTACGCGTCCCATAAAAACCTCTGTCGGCAGAGCGACGGTGTACTGGAAAGGCATGTACCGGCTCAGTGCCTGCAACCATTCCGGGAAAACGCCGATGGGTACTAACTGCCCCGACAGGAACAGCATCGGGATATAGTAGATGTTGTACACACTGAACACTTCCTGAAAGAACAGCGCGAGCAATCCCAGCGTGTATGCCAGCATGAACGATACCACATGCCCCATCAGCAGCGACAGCCAGAAGGTCACCCCCCACTCAAATCGCGTGTGTGTGAGGTGCGGGGCGTAAACCCATACAGCCAGCGCGAGCATTGGCACGAAGACAATCAGGCGAAACACACGCCACGCCAGATTGCGGATGAGGGTGGTCTGGAAGTAGCTGAACGGGCGTACCAGATACACCGAGAACTGCCCCTCCTTAATCTCCATCGCCACATCCCACATCAGGTGCGCCACGATGAAGTTGGTAAAGGTGACCATGCACAGGTAATACAGCACCATCTCACCCGGTGCGTATCCCCCGATATGTGAGCGCCCCCCATAGGCGGACAGCCACACCAGCGGCATCACCAGCGCAGGGACGACATCGGTGAGTATCCATATCACCGCCTGCGCGCGATACGCCAGCGAGTCCTGAAAATAGATGCTGAAAACCGCCCACGCCTTGCGCAGCCACAGGTACAGCTGTCGTTGCATCCTGCTACTCTCCGCTCAAACCGAAACTGCTCACCAGTATACCGAAGTCAAACAGCGTCACCTCGCCGTCGCCGTCTAGGTCGGCGTTCGGGTTCCAGAGGGTGTCACCCGCCATCGTGCCAAAAGCCTGTACCAGCAGTCCGAAGTCGTACAGGGTCACCTCGTTATCGCCGTCCACATCGCCGTTGACCAGAGAGATTTCGGCGGCTCCTGTGGTGGGCAGGAAAACGTCCCTCAATCGCGCGGACAACCAGTGTGAGCTCTTGACGCGCACATCGTACCAGCCCGGAGCGATTGTGCCGTCTCTGGGCAAAGTGGCGATACCCGCATCGTCAGGTGTAAGCACATATCGCTTGACCGGCACACCATCGCGGCGCGATACGTCCACCTGCACGGACACACCACTGCCCAGCCACTGCTGCCATACCACCTGCAGTTGCAGAGAGTGAGTGGATGGCGTTTCCATTCCCACCAGCCGTATCGCCGCAGGCACAATCACACGCTCGTCGCCCTGTGTGGAGAGCGTGCCCAGCACAGCCACGCGGTCTCCTTCAATCCATGGCACCGCCGGGCTCGTGTTCACCCGGATGGCAGTAGGCGTCCGCCCATCCTCCACATAAATGCTCCCGCCCAGCCTGTCGTTGCCTGCAGCAACGCGCACATCAGGTAATATCACCACCAGCCCATCAGACTGCTGAATCAGGTCGTCAATCGGCAACGGCACGCCTCCCAGAGTACCGGCGAGCACCGTCTCGCGCCACACGCTACCCGCCGAAACCGTCACCGTCCGGTTGACCACAGGCAAGCCGGATGCGCTCACGCGCAGGGTATACGTGCCCGGCGGCACGTCGATAAACGCGAACGCGCCGTTGCCATCCGCGAACATAGAGCGCGAGAAGCCGCTGCGGAACAGGCTCACCGTGGCACGGTCCAGAGGTTGCAGGTTCGAACCGCGCAACGCAACCCCCATCACGATGCCGGTGGTCGGGCTGGCCTTCCACGGTAGTTCAGGAACCGGCTCCCACTGCCCGAAGTAATTCCCCCACGTTGTGTAGGCGGTTGGGTTATACCACTGGATGTTGCCGGAGCCGTCTACGTTTGGCGCGGCGTATGAGTAGAACACCACCCCGTCCGAGTATCCACCTTGCGCGGTGGGCGTGCGCACAAGGTCTATCTGTGTGAGCGTGTTAGAAAGCGTGTTCAGATATGCCCCCAGCCCAATCGCTATCGAGCGGTTGTAGCGATGGTTCTTTGCCCAGGTAACCCAGTTGTTGAAATAGGTGCGATAGGTGGAGTTGGCATGGTTGTAGTAACACATGGGAATGGCGATGTCCAGAATGCCCTCCTCCGTCCACGCTCGCCAGTCCTGAAACACCGCGCTGTACGCCGAGGTGGAAAACCACGCCGATTCGCTGGTGGGCCCGTTGCCCCAGGTGATGGTCGCAGCGGTTACCTTGCACCACGGTTTCAACGCCACCACAGAGGCATAGATTCGGCGCACCAGCTGGGTCACCTGGTCCCGTCGCCACTGCGACCAGACGCTATCGTCGTATGCGGGTTGCCCCGTGCGTCCGTACGCCGCGTTGAACCGGCTTACACTCACCGGATTGTACCCCCAGCGATTGCCCGCAAAGCGGATGTAGTCGAAGTGGATACCGTCCACGTCATAATGCCTCAGCACATCGAGCGCAACGCGATACATGAAATCCGCCGCCTCCGGACTGCCGGGGTCGAAGCTGTAGTTGTTGCCATCGAAGTTTGAACCGCTATCGTTCAGCGTGAGCCACTGAGGAAAGCGGTTGAAGGGGTGCGCCGGATTAGACGGTGGCGTGGTGGAGTTCCACACCGGCAGCATCACCAGCCAGGCATGTACCTCCATGCGAGGCGTTTCGTTGTGTGCCCGCCGTATCAAATAAGCCAGTGGGTCAAACCCCGACGCTACCTCGCTAGCGATGGGTTCATAGTGCGAGAGATAGTACGCATCGCCACGCTTGCGTACCTCCACAAAGAGTGCGTTTGCCTTCGCAGTACGCGCCGCCTGGATCAGGGCATCGATCTCCGCTGGCGTGCGCATCGCCGCATGCCAGGTATCCACCCAGAAAGCGCGCAGCTCCGGCACAGCATGCGCCTGTGCCATGACGAGCAGCAAAGCCACTATCGAAACAAGCCAGCCCATTACTCGCTGCATAATCAGCCTCCGTGCAAAGGGCAACACTCTTATTGTAACAGGCGTAACGCAAGCAAGGCAACCGGATTATACTCGGTGCGGGGTGTAGGGAATAAGTCGCCTTGAGCGCATTCGCGGAGGGAAGGGGGAATGCTTCGCACTCCATTCCGCGCGTATTTCAGCCGGCGCTGCTACAAATGCAGGACAAACGGAGGGCGAGGCTCCTGCCGTGCCGATACTGCTTGCCACCACACGAGCCTCGCCACCAGTCGCTAACGCTTGCGGCGACGCAGTGCTGCCAGACCGGGCACCAACACGCCGATACCGAACAGCGCCATGGTGCCGGGTTCGGGGATTACCGACTGCGACAGCAAAGCTGATATAGGCATTACCGCCGTATTTGTAGTTCTTGATGCGCGTGCCGTCCAGCTCGTACTCGTCGACGGTGTCGCCGCCGGTCAGAGGGTCTTTGAAGAACAGTTTCTTCTTCGTGCCATCATCAAACCAGCCTGCGACCGTTACCCAGTGCCCACCATCGTTGTTTCCGGCTGCATCTTTGTACTGGATGCGCAGCTCCACGTCCTCACCCCTTTCGATCTCTTGTTTCACGAAATCGAAGGTGTTGATACCGTCAAACTGCCCTCCGCTTTTGGTAATGATAAGGCTGTCCAGATTGAGGTCTTTGATGACCTGCTTCTTGCCCGGTTCGAAATCCTCCGGTGCAATGCCGTCGTCCCAGTCCATTGCCGTTTTCAGCTTGTCAATCAGGTCATTCTGCCCAGGCAGTTTGCCTCCCAGCGCACCGGGGTGCCTTTTCTGAAGCCACAAAAGGCTCTGTGCGGCAGAGGTGGGGGCACATTCGTTCTTTTTCTGCTTGATGCCGGGCGTGTCGTGGCGTACCCGCCCGATAATCGTAGAGGCAGGAGACAGTCCGGGGTTCCCAGAGGACGGCGGTGAGCTATTTGCCCCTCGTCCTCCAGCGCCGGCATCCAGTCCCAGGTTGATGCCGTCTTGCAGGTCGCCGATGTCATACAGACTGAACATGAGGGTGCTGACCTGCATGCTGCTGATGTCCCCTAGAGAGCGTGGGGACTGGTCAAAGGAGGCGTAAAGCGTGTACGTGCCTGAAGGGTTCAGGCTACCCAGGTCAAACGTGGAGGAGAAGGTTGCGGCGTTGCCGCCGAAGTCGGTAGACTGCAGTGGAATGATGGAGTTGAATACCCACCAGTCGCCAGGATCCAGCCCGTTGCCGTCCAGGTCCACAGCCACGTTGAGGTGCCGACCCCCGATGAGATGGGCGGCGCAACCTGCACGTCAACGAATCCAACGCTGGTAGGGTTGCCATTGATGGCGATTTGCCCCAAACCCACCACGGGATCTGCTACAGCCAACGCTCCTAGCACCAACGTGAGTGCTAGTGTGGCGCCAAGGCCGTTCAAAAAGCGTGTCATGGGAGAAACCTCCTTCTTTTTAGCTTTACTAATATATAACGCAAGATTCGTACCATAAACGCTGTTTTGGTTGGAATCTTCGCAAAAATAGTTACTTTTTTTGCTCAGGAAATGGATGTGTGCGGCTGTTTCCAGCATCCGCTGTCGCTGCACACAAGAGATACCACATGCCCCTTGTTGACGTATCTACCACCTACGTGTTATGATGCTCACGAGCAGAGTGCAAAAGGAGGGGCTGTTATGCGTCTCAGGTGGACCTGGCTCATCGTGTGTTGTTCGCTGGGGGGTGCCTGCGCCTCCCAAGACTATCCGCCCGCTCGCTGGGTTCCTGCCTATTCGGGCAACTACACCGTGTCTAACCGCCCCAGCACCTACCCGATATGGTATGTGGTGGTGCACGTGGTGCAGGGGTCGTACAGCGGCTGTATCTCGTGGTTCCAGAACCCCAGCTCGCGCGTCAGTGCGCACTACGTGATTCGCTCCTCCGATGGAGAGGTGACGCAGATGGTGCGCCACAAAGACATCGCGTGGCACGCAGGCAACTGGTGGTATAACTGCCGTTCCATCGGCATCGAGCACGAAGGCTGGGTGGACGACCCGAGATGGTTCACCTACGCCATGTATTATTCCTCCGCCGCGCTGGTGCGTCACATCTGCCGGACATACGGCATTCCGCGCACGCGCAGTTATATCATCGGACATGTGGAGGTGCCCGGCGCAACGCACACCGACCCCGGTCCGAACTGGGACTGGGACTTCTACATGCAGATGGTTCAGTCCTCGGCGATACTGGAAGAGGCTTCGGTTCCGCTTACCCTGCGACCGGGCGAAACCGCCTCCGCCCTGCTCCGCTTCCGCAACACCGGCGACATCACCTGGCAACCGACGGGTAGCACGCCGGTACGACTGGGCACGCAGAACCCCCGTGACCGTTATAGCCCCTTCTTCACGCCGGGCAGCTGGATTTCACCCAATCGCCCTGCCGCCGTAGCCGCCACCACCCCGCCAGAAGGATACGGCGATTTCGCATTTACCCTGACCGCGCCCGAACGCTACGGCAGCTACGCGGAAAGCTACCAGCTGGTACGCGAGGGGGTAACATGGTTCGGTCCCATCGTGTCGTTCCGTATCGACGTGGTGCCCTGGGATGTGGTCTACGATAATACCAGCGCGAACTTCACCGTATGGGGCACGTGGAATACGGGCACTACCGCCCCCGGCAAATACGGGGCGGACTATCGCTGGACAAGTACCAACCCCAACAGCACCGCCTACGCCCGCTGGTACCTGAACGTGCCCAGAGACGGCTATTACGATGTATACGCCTGGTGGAGCCAGGGTTCCAACCGAAGCACCGCTGCACGCTACGAGGTGGTGCATCGCGGAGGCACCACCGTGAAGGTGGTGAACCAGCAAACAAACGGCGGCAAATGGAACTGGCTGGGACGATACCAGTTCACACGGGGCACAGGCTTTGTCTACCTCCGCCCGAAAGCACCCTCGGGCTACGTGGTGATTGCCGATGCGGTACGTATCGTCGGTCCTCTGACCCCGATGAGGCGGTAGGAGAGTAGTAACTATGCGCCGTCTGCTGCTCACAGCCTTATGCCTTGTCCTGTGCTTGCAGGCGCAGGCTAACGACTGGCAAAAGGATACTCGCTTGCAAAAGGCGGTTACCCTGCATCTCGCCAATGCCTTGCTGGACGAAGTGGCACAGGAGCTGAGTAAACAAACGGGAGTTGCTTTTACCGTAGACCCCGCCCTGCAGGAAGAAAAAGCCACCCTTCTGGTGAAGGACAAACCCGCGTGGCAGGTGCTGGAGAAGCTGACCATCCTGCTGGACATCCGGTGTGAGAGAAACGGAGAGGGCTACCACCTGCTTCCCGACCCGAAAGCGATGCAGCAGGAGTGTGCCACGCTGGAGTGGGAGCGCAACGCCCTGCGCCGCGATGCCGAGAAGATGTTGCGCGAGTGGTTACAAGCTGCCAGAGAGGACTACCTGACCCTGGTAGCAAAACGGCGTGCAGTGGAAGAGGAGATGGAGCGTCTGGAAAGGGAGAAACCTCCCGGCTGGCAAGACCGGCGCGACGCCCTCGCTAAACGGAACTACCTGCTTAGCGGGGTTTATCTGCACCAATACCTTGCGGGCTGGTGCTATCGTCGGTACCCTGCAAGCGTATGGAGACCGTTCTGGGATGGAGAGGTGCTGTGGTTCTCCACCTCTGGAGAGCCGAACACCTTGCCCCTGCCTCCTGACGCCCTCAGGTGGGTGACGCTTTTAGACCCCCAGCCCCAGCTGGTACACTTTGGCATCCGCTTCGACAGCCAACAGATGCGCCTGCTGTTTTACCTGAGAACGGAATCGGCAGAGTACCTGAGGGGGAAGAGTATAGAGCCCGACTTCTTCGTTAATGAGGAAGGAATACGTCCCGATGCTTCCCTGCAGATACCACTGCACCAGCGCTGGCTGTCGTGGTGTACCCCGGAGGAGGCTCTCGGACGCGACCCTCGACTGAAGAAGCAGATTCACCGCAGACCTGTCTTGACAGACCCCCGCTCGCCTGCCACGATTGCCGACTGGCTTCAGCGTTTCGTCATGTATAGTGGTTTCAACGTGGTTGCCGACTCCTTTCGCCTGCCTGAACCCCTCATCGAGCAAGGTGACACCTTGATAGAGTGGTTGCAAGGCTCCCCCATGTGGCATGCAGGCTATCTACGTGTGGAAGAAGACTGGCTGCTCTTTCGCCACCGGCGATACTGGCGACTGAAACGAAGCGAGCCACCGGAGAGGCTGGTGCGCGCGATGGAGCGCAAGGCGCAAGAAGAGGGTATATCGCTGGATGACTACGCTACCCTCGCTTCTCATCTCACTTCGGAGGGAATAACACGCCTCGTATGGCAAGAGTGCCTTTTCCGCTTTGACCACACTCCCCTGCAACACGCTGCACCTGCTCTCCGCTTCTGGGCAAGCCTGAGCGCAGACCAGAAGAACGCCGCCCTGCAACGACAGCCTCTGCCTTACGTAAGCCTCACACCCGCTCAACAGAAGATGTTCCGCGAAGCGATGCTGGCGAAACTATACGAGGAGCCGAAGATGATTCTCTTCGATGCGTTGAACAATGCCGAGTTACAACCGGCTCTCGCTTTCGTGGTGGAACGCTGGCGCGAAGAAGCCTACACGCTCACCGACGAAAGGGTGTCTATCACCGCCGAAAGCCCTGAGGAGCTGGAGCAACAGCGCCGTCTGGTTCCCAACGCTCCCAACAGGCAGGCACAGGCTCAAGTAGAGCAGATAACCTTCTACTTCGGCATCGATTCCTGGAGGTCTGTGCGCTATAGCTTCTCGATTCGCAGAAACCCTGTCTCCTCTTCCTCTGCGAAGCAGGAAAAAGAGGAACCTCTTTCAAAGTTTTTATCAGAAAAATAGCTTCTCCTCATTGACAATCGCACCGTTATCCTGTATATTTAAATTAGTGAACTGAGGAACTATAGTATATCTATCTTATTTTGACATACTAGTAGCCTGGTGCGTTCTGTACAACAAACTCTTTGTTCTCGGGAGGAGCTTCCTGTGAACGCGCAAAAACGTTGGCTCGGTGTGAGCGCAGTAGCGCTGGCATTGTTAGCAGCGGTAACCGTTGTGGCGGAGAAAGAGCAGCAGAAGACAACCCCTTATCCGCTGAGCCTCTTTGCCAAGGCGACGCCCGATGATTATATGGGCGAGAAGGACTGCGCTGAAGCGGGGTGCCACTATCCTCACGCCGATAACTTCAACCGCTCGCCGCACGCCCCCTTTGTGCGAAACCCGAAACTGCCTGTGGATAAGCAGGGATGCGAAGCCTGTCACGGGCCGGCGAAACCTCACCTCGAGGACCCCTCCAAAATCTTCAGCTACAGCCAGTCCAAGCCGGCGGACATTGCGGCGATGTGCCTGCGCTGCCATGCGGATACCATGCGCCTGTCACAATGGCATCGCACCCAGCATGGAAAAGCGGATGTAGCCTGTACCGCGTGCCACCAGATTCACTGGCAGCCGCACAAGGAGCCACCCGCACGAGGTCTGATTAATCTGGGAAGCCTGCGCTCGCCGCAGACGGAGAAGGAGCCACAACCTCGTCGCCTGCTGAAGTTCGACGACCCCATCCTGTGCAGTCAGTGCCATCAGCGTCAGGCGAACGAGTTCCGGCTCAACTTCCACCATCCGGTTCCTGAACGCAGGCTGGAGTGCAGCGAATGCCATGAGGCCCACCCCAGCAAGGCAGCGCAGAAACGCTTCCGCCCCATCAAAGAGATGTGCGTCAGCTGCCATCCCGACAAAACCGGACCGTTCACCTATGAGCATGATCCGGTCGCCGGATGGAGTGGAGAGGGATGTACCGAGTGCCATCGGGCACATGGCTCGCAAAACCCCAAACTGCTGAACGCCTTCTCGAGAGGGTTGTGCACTCAGTGCCACACCGACAAATCGGCAACGCACTACCCGGGACGTACTTGCTGGATGGCAGGTTGCCATGCGGCTGTGCATGGCTCCAATTCCGACGCGCTGTTGCGTCGCCCGTAGGGGGTAAACGTTATGGACGACAAACGTGGTGCTATCGCTCGCCGACTCGCTTACGCCCTGTTCATGAGCGGGCTGCTGATGTGGTGTCTGTGCACGGCTTTGCCAGCTCATGCGCAGGTTACCCCGCCATCGGAACAGGAGACTCAGGCTCCACCGGAGGCGCCGGAAGCCCCGCTGCCACCGCCGCCCAAGCCTGTCTCTATAGACATTGGCTGGTCATGGTGGAACGTGGACGGCAACCTTGCCAAGTTCCGACAGTACGCTACTCCACCGAACAGTCGCTTCATCCGCGAGCTGCGCTATATCTCACCCTTCTGGCGCACAGGCGACAACCTGCGCCTGCAGCTGTGGAGCCCCACAGAAGACGACTACCGGCTGGAAAGCAACCTGTCGTTTGGATTCGGTACCACTCGCATCGAGGCTTGGACCACCCGCAACCGGTTTATCACGCCGGTGCCTGAGGTTCTGCCCACCAGCGAGCGCAGTGTAACCGAATCCTTCTTCAAGCAGTCGCTGACGCCCGATTTTGCGGTGTTCGTGCGCTATCGTCAGGACGGACAGAGCCACTATCTGGAGTCCCCACGCACGCCCCTGCTGCAAAACACCCGCTACTGGGATGCGGTCGCCGAGGGCAAGCTGGGCAACGGGCAACTCAGCATCGGTTACACCGACTGGCGATACTTTGACCGAACGAACACCTTCCCCGATACCAGCATGGAACGCTGGCACGCACGCTATCTGTGGGAGGTCAACCCCACTCTGGCTGTGGAAGGAACCTTCGCCCGCATGGACCTGCGCCAGCAGAACCGCCCCAGCAGCAAAATGGAGACGCTGAACCTGGCGAGCGACCTCGTGCTGGGTACAGCAACAGAGCTGGCTCTCTCGTTCCGGCAGGACAAGATCTCACTGCCGGTGGTGCAAAATGCCACTGTTCGGGAGCGACGCAGCACCAGCGCACTGCTTATCCACCGCTGGAACCGATGGAGCTTGCAGGTGGGCGTGCGCGAGCGTGAGGCAGAACGGGTACGCGCCGACCACAGCTTCGTCGACGTGCCGCGCTGGTGGACGGTGGAAGGCAGGCTATGGGGCAGGCTCAGCAAACAACTGCGCCTGACGGTGCGCGGCTGGGACGAGCGTCTCAATGACCCGCCCGCTATGCTCACCGCCGACCCGCGTTCTCTGTATTGGGACAACCGGCGGTTCGCGCAGGTGAAACTGGACGGAGGCACCACCGTCTGGAACGGCTACCTTACCTACACCTACCGGCGGTGGGCAAATGGTGCACGCGCTGTCGCGCTGAACCTGAACGGCATCACGCTGGGGGGCACGTGGACGCCCAGAGATGACCTCAGCCTGTTCGCGGAGTATTCCTCCGAAGTATGGACAGCCCGCAGCGAAGTGACGCAATCGCCCACGCTGGACAACTTCGTGCCCAACAGTCGGGTCAGCACCGTCGGTCTCAACTGGAGCATCAATAGCCGCGCCACCATCAGCGCGAGCTACACCAACTTCGTCACCGACAACGACAACCCGCTGTTACTGCGGGACGGCAACACCGAAGGGCGGTTCTTCACCGCGAACATCAGCTATCGGCTGCCTTCGGACTACGAGCTGACATTGACCATCGCACCCTGGAGCTATCGCGATGAGGTGGTTAGCCTGATGGATTACGATACGCATCTGGTTTTGCTGTCACTGAGTGGAAGGTTCTAAAAACATGGGGAACCAAAGGAGGTTATCACCATGAAAAGCGTGAGACGTTTCATTCTGGCAAGCTTCACCCTCGCCGTGGTGGCTGCTGCCGTCTTGATGTTGTACGGATGCGGTGGCGAGTCAACCGGCACAACCTCACTCTCCATCGAGGAAGCGTTCCGCACCAGCCTGCACGCCACCCGAGCGGGCAAAGTCACCTGGTACAGCAGAGCCAACGGCGGTTTCGAAACGCTCACCAACATCCCTGTTCCGGAAGGGTGTATGAAGTGTCACCCCGGCACCAAGGCAGATGGAACGCCTATCGACACCGCCACCTACCAGCCTGGCTGTGACGATTGCCATACCAGTCCCGGTTCGCCCGTCAGCGACCAGATTTGCCTGAAGTGCCACAGTCGGCAAGCGCGTGAGATGGCGTTCTACAGCGATGCTCACCGGGCAAAGGGCTTTCGCTGCATGAGCTGCCATACGCTGGAAGATGTACATGGCGATGGCAAGCAGTATGCCTCCTGGCTGGACGAAGGTGCGGTCAAAGTGAGGTGTGAGCACTGCCATCGCTCGCTGGAGGATAACCAGGCGCACAATATCCATAAAGACGATGTAGACTGCCTGGCATGTCACACTCAGTCTGTCGTGTCTTGCTACAACTGTCACCTACAGAGTGAGATACAGGGTAAGGTGAAACGACCGCACACTTTGCTCAAGGATTACATGCTGCTGCTGCGTCGTAAGAGCACCGGCAAGGTGTATTCCGGCACCATCATGACCCTCAACTACAACGACAAAACCATCCTAGCGGTTGCCCCTTACCGCGCGCACACCATTGCCAAGAACGCTCGCAAATGCGAAGATTGCCACGACAACGCAGCCATTCGCGAGTACAACCAGACGGGCAAAATCACCCTGACTCGGTGGGACGGTTCCAAGATCGTCAACACCAAGGGGGTTATCCCTGTGCCGCCCAACTGGCAGACCGCGTTTCAGGTGGACTTTGTAGACTACACGGGTGATCCCACATCGCCAACCACCGATCCCACCAAGTGGGTGTTCCTGAAGTCTGGAGCCGACCTGAAGCAGATGCTGTACGCGGAACCGTTAACGAACGAGCAGTTGCAGAAACTGTCTCAACCTTACGCCTCGCCGTAAGAGAACACTGTGCGTTGCAAAGGAGGTCACGTATATGCACAGAAAACGCATTCTTTGGCTGGCAAGCGTCTCGCTGGCGCTGGCGGTTGCGGTAGTCGCGCTGGAGGGATGCGGGGGCGGAGGTGGGCCCCTGGTGCAAGCACCGGGCACCGGAACGCCGTCGCCTTCCTCCCGATTTATCGAGCTGCTGCCGGCAGCGCAGAAGGACGCCACTTACGTCGGCGCGGAGCAGTGCGCTACATGCCACGGCGCGGGCAGCCGTCAAACAGGCGCAGAACCGGTAGCGGTGGCATGGAGTAAGACCAAGCACGCGCAGGTAAACGTGGGCTGCGAGCAGTGTCACGGACCGGGTAGCAAACATGCTGCTGCACCATCCAAAGAGAACATCCTGACCTATCCGAACGTTGTCAGCTCGGTGGTATGCGCCCAGTGCCACGGTACCATCGCCGCGCAGTACGAACAGTCCGGGCATGCCGGCGCAGTAGAAGTGGTTATCGAGGAGGCAGAGAGCAATCCCAACTTCTACGGTAAAACCTGCTTCCGCTGTCACAGTGCACCCTTCCGTGCACAGATGGTGGACAGCAAGCTCACGTATGGGCAATCGCGCGACGCCATCGATGCCGCCATCCAGGCGATGAGTGCGGATTCCATCGTGGAGATTGCGCATGCCACCCACGAGAGCGCGTCCTGCGCCTCCTGTCATGACCCACACCGCCAAACTGGCAACCTGACCTGGCAGGGCAAGGAGGTACAGCTGCGTCGTGCTGTGCTGAACACGGACACGACCGACGTCGCCCCCGGCACACCGGTCAAACAGCATACCACCTTCAACCAGATATGTGCCTCGTGCCATAATGGACGCGGTGGCAACCCATCGGACAGCGCACTCAATAGCGGTACAGCGCGTCCGAACTTCCACAGCAGCAACCAGTACAACATGCTGATGGGCATCACCGGTGTGGAAGAGCAGCCAGGTCCCATCGTGCGCACCACCGCTCACGCTACCACCCCCGGGCAGTGCTCGCACTGCCACGTGGCAAACGCACGCCACACCTTTACCGTGAGCTACGACATCGGTTGCTCACCGTGCCATACAGCGGCGGATGCGGCAGCACGTGTGCAGGCGACCAAGAGCCAGATCGAGCAAGGGCTGCTGGCACTGCGGTCGCGCCTGCAGGCATGGTCACAGCAAACCTTCGGCGACCCCGACCTGTGGGACTACACTACCCTCATCCCGGCGGGCAAAACCGCTCCACCGCAATCACAGGTGCCGATTGAGGTGAAGCGAGCACGCCACAACTACTGGTTCATCCTGCGTGACAGCAGCTTTGGCGTGCACAACGCCGCTTATGCCCGCTACCTGCTCGAGGTAGCAAACGCCAACCTGGACCGGCTGGGAGTAGGAGCGGGCTCGCGTGCAGCGAGCCTGTCACCTGCTACGCGACGCGCTATCCTGGAGGCAGACCTGCAAAGACTGAAGGAGTCGTATCGCCGGGGCGTCGAGTAACGCCCGCTGGCGTATCGAAACCTGTTCCTCACCCATCCCCTCTCCCAGTGGGAGAGGGGATGGCTCTTATCTACTGAATCGCTGCCTTCAGTTTTTTGAGCGAGGTTTCGATGGCACCACGCACGCCCGGCGACTTCTCGGTGTTCAACAGGCTCTCCAGTAAGGGAACGGAGTTGGCGGTGCCCACCCCTGCCATCGCTTGGGCAGCCACAATGCGAATGTTGGGGTCGGGGTCTTCCTGTAGCAGTTTCAGCAGTACCGGCTCGGCGCGGTGGGCACGCAAGTCGTCCAGTGCCCGGATAGCACTCTGACGTACGCCCAGTTCCTCGCGCTGAGCTGCCTGAAGCAACAGAGGTACTGCCTCCCTATCCCGAACAACACCCAGCACGGCAGGCATCGTCGTCCAGATACACCGTGAGGGCAAGCGGGTCCTTCTGCGATACCCTCCACATCTCGATAAGCTCTGGAGGTGGAGGGTTTTGGAGCAACACGGGGCCTGCTTTTGCACGCGGGTTTGAGGCGAGCTGCGCACCCGTCGTCTCCATCAGGGCGAACACCACAGCGAACACAAGTAGTTTGCGTATCATGTCTTGTCACCTCCCGCTGAGTGAAGAGTGGGCATCAGTAGTCTTGCCTGCCTCCGGCAGACCGGTGGTTGCTTCCATCCAGTAGACTACTGAGACGGTTTCCACACATGACTGCTCTGCCACTGCCAACCCCCGCAGGGGATCCCCCAAGCAGGTCTCATCCACCAACAAGCGCAGCACCCACCCCGCTAACTGTTACTGCACCTTCGGCAGGTCTAACTTGCCCATGCTCAAAAAGTGCTGTGTAGTAAGCCTGCGAGGAGAAGGGAGCCTCGTTTCGGTCGCCCCCTTCCCTTATAGGGAAGGGGGTCGTGGGGATAAGTTAAACCCATCTCTGCTACGCCGCCCGGGAGAAGATGGGCGTCAGATTCTCTGCCTCTGCACGCAGCTGTTGCTCTTCCCGCTGGGTAATCTTGCGGAACCGCTCCGCAAGCGGTATCGCCATGCGAAAGATGTTCTCGTCGCCGGGCGGAATGGCGGCGGTGATATTGGGCAGGGAGAGGGTGAAGCGCAGGGCGAGCTCCGCCAGCTTCGGGTCGGCAATCGGCTCGTACCAGCACTTCTCCAATCTCTTCGCGCCCTCTTGCCAGTGCGTGCGTGCCAGCGCCTTCAGCGCGAGCAGGGTGACCCCGCGCTTCGGAGCCTCCTTGAGCAACTCCCAGCCGAAGTTGCCCTTGAACAGCGTCACGAAGTTGAAGGGGAACAACGCACTGTCAAACGAGAACCGTTTGATGGCTTCCAGAGCCACCTCTTCCGAGTGTGCGCTGAAACCGATGTAACGCACTTTGCCCTGTTCGCGTGCCTTCAGGAAGACCTCCATCGCTCCACCCGGCGCGAAGCACTGCTCCAGCTCCTCCATTTTAGACAGCCCGTGCAGCTGGTAGAGGTCAAAGTGGTCAGTCTGCAACTTGCGCAGGGAAGCCTCCAGCTCCTCTTGTGCGCCCTTCGCATCACGCCTTGTGGTTTTACAGGCGAGGAAAAGCCTGTCGCGGAACGATTTGATGGCGGGCCCCATGCGCTCTTCGGCGTCCCAGTAGGTGGGAGCGACATCGAAGTAGTTGATGCCCCGTTCGAAGGCTTCACGCGCGATGGCGTCTGCCTCTTTTTGCGGCAGCCTCGCCAAGACGATGCCTCCTAAGCCGATGATGGAGATTTTATCTCCCTTCTTACCGTATGGACGTTTGGGAATCATGTTAGACCTCCTTTTCTATTCCAGAAGATGCAAGTCTTGTGGTAATACCGGATGCAGGAAAGTGAAACGCTCAAAGTCAGCGGAATCAAACGTTACCAGATATTGAATACGATTGGTTTTCAATACCGCTGCAAGCCGTGCATCCCATACCGCTTTACCTGATACGTTGTATTCAGAGAGTATCTCCAGCCAAGTTTCGAACAGGTTCTGCGGTTCGCGCATCAGTTCATGCAGAGACATGAAGTATCGGATATCGTTTCTTACCGCATCAAGGGATAACCCCAATCCACCCCGCTGAGTTGCAGGGCGGGTAGCTACTGCCCAGTACTCTGCCAAAACCTGCGGTGCGACGAAACTTCTCATATCGCTATCGACTATCTGCTGCAATGCCTGCTTCGCCACCGCATGCAGTGGGCTACGTACATCACGAATGCGCAGCAACACACAAGTGTCGATGCCAATCTTCATGCTCGCCCCTCATAGATGCTCTCACGGCTGATGCTTTGTTGCGAAAGCGGACCGCTAGGAGGAGGGGTTTGTTCGAAATGATGCCACATCTCCTCCAGTACCTTCCGCCGGCGCTCCCGACGAGGGCGGGAGGTGGACACGGAGGGCTTTACGGAAATCCTGACCCTGTCACCTGCTTGCAAATCCAGCGGCTGCAGGGGGACGAGTACCCTGCCGTCGTAAACTGCCTCGATCACCTTGCTCATGTCTCGTACTCCTTCAATCGCTGTTCCAGTACGCGCGTGCTATCCTGTAGACCACCCTCGCGGTTGCGCGCCATCCAGAGGCGACGGTGCTCACCCAGTATCTCGCGCATCTCGGTGGCGAGGGCGCGCCGTTCCGATTCTGTGTTTATGATACCCGTACGCACCGCCTGTGCGCGACGGCATCCATGCAACAACATCCGTGCGGCGTTGGTGAACTCGTCCACGATCAACGAGGCATCCGCCCTGTCCATACGGGCACGTGGTAGTGGCTCTGTCACGGTGCGAATGTACTCCATTGTGGTGCGGATGGTCTCTTCCGTCACACTGTCCGGCAAGGGGCGAGTGAGTGGGGAATACACGAAGTGGAACAGCACGCTGGCGTTGCCTACCAGGTGCCCTATCTTCTGGTAGGCGTTGCCCAAATCGTAAGCCAGCCTGCCCATGACCTCTGCATCGTCGCGGAAGACGTGCACGTCCAGCACGCGCACGATATCGATATCACGGTTCGCCTGATGACCCCACGACAACGCTGCGCCTGCCGCGAAGCCCAGGTAGCTCACAGGTAGGTACTGCCAGTGCCCGTTATCGCCCCAGTCGGTAATCAGGTAGCCGATGGCACCATGTTTTAAGCCGTTCTCGGCGGCGTTGCGCAGATTGCCCAGACAGTTCTCGGTGCGTCCGGCGATGGTGTTCCACGAGGAGGTGCCGGGGCAGACATAAAACGGGATGCCCGACGCGGCGAACTTCGCACCGTGTTCGTCGAAGGGATGAGTTGCCTCATAGCCCCACTCCAGCGCGACCACATCCTGGGGCAGTTCGGGTACTAGCTCGGGGTGTTCCATGATGATGTCGCCCCAGAAGTGCATCATACGCCCATGTCGTTTGACCAGCTCGTAAATCTTCAGCAGGAACTCTAGGTACACGCGCCCCTTGCCTTTGCGCTCGCACTGCTCTTTGCTTTTGCCCAGCCCCAGGTCGAATGTCTCGTCGCAGCCCACGTTGAACTTGCGACTGCTGAAGTGCGGCAACAATTCTTCGTATAGCCCCGCGATGAACTGCAAACTCTCGGGGTTGGTGGGGTCGAGGCTAAAGGGTTCGTCACTGTGTCCAC
>JBMFOT010000038.1:0-33420 GCA_049969495.1 Armatimonadota bacterium | reverse complement strand
GGTCGTCGCACGCCGTTTTTCAGCGGGTATCGTCCCCAGTTTTACTTCCGCACGACGGACGTGACGGGCACGATGAAGTTGCCGGAGGGTGTAGAGATGGTGATGCCCGGTGACAACGTGCGGATAGAGGTGGAGTTAATCGCGCCGATAGCGATGGAGGAGGGCTTGCGCTTTGCGGTGCGCGAAGGTGGTCACACGGTGGGCGCAGGCGTGGTCACCAAGATTATCGAGTAAGAGCAGGAGGCGGTAGGTTATGGCGCGTCGAGACTTTCAGAACAAGGTACGAATCCGCTTGCGTGCGTATGACCATCGAGTACTGGACCAGTCGGTTCAGAAAATAGTGGACACCGCGCGTCGCACAGGTGCACGCATCTCGGGACCTGTGTTGTTACCGACGGAGCGCAACCGGTTTTGCGTTATCCGCGGGCCGCATATCGATAAGGAGTCGATGGAGCACTTCGAGTTGTGTACGCACAAGCGACTTATCGATATACTGGACGCCGGACCCAAAACCATCGACGCGCTCATGCGGCTGGACCTGCCCAGCGGCGTAGATATCGAAATCAAGTAGGAGCAACCAACAGATGGCGGTACAGGCGATTTTAGGCAAAAAAATCGGCATGACCCAGATCTTCGATGAGACTGGACAAGCCATCCCGGTCTCGGTAATACAAGCGGGTCCCTGCGTGGTGACGCAGGTCAAGAGCCCGGAGAAGGACGGGTATGTCGCCGTACAGGTGGGCTTTGAGGAGATCTCTCCCAAGCGTGTCAATAAGCCCATGAAGGGGCATTTCAAGAAGGCGAACGTGCCTCCGATGCGCTACCTGCGCGAGGTGCCTGTAGATGACTTAAGCGGACTATCGGTGGGCACGGAGATTCGCGTCGCCGATGTGTTCAAACCCGGCGATAAAGTGAAGGTGACGGGCATCTCCAAAGGGCGCGGCTTTCAGGGCGTGGTGAAGCGCCACCATTTTCACGGCGGTCCACAGTCACACGGCTCGATGATACACCGCAAACCGCAGTCCAGCGGTGCTACCGATGCCGCCCGCACCTTCAAGGGGGTGAAGAAGCCAGGGCACATGGGAGCAGAGCGCGTCACACAGAAGGGGTTGACCGTAGTGCGCGTGGATGCGGAGCGCAACCTGTTGCTGGTGCGTGGGGCTGTTCCCGGCGCCAACGGTGGATTGCTGACTATCGCCAGGGATGAGAGGGGGTAGGGCAATGCCAAAACTGAGCGTGTACGATAAAACGGGGCAGCCCGTGCGAGAGATAGAGTTATCGGACAAGGTGTTCGCCGCCGAAGTGCGAACCGACCTGATGCACGCGGCGGTGGTTGCCGAGCAAGCGAACGCCCGGCAGGGCACGGCAGACACCAGGACGCGCGGTGAGGTGCGAGGAGGCGGACGCAAGCCCTGGCGCCAGAAAGGCACGGGGCGCGCCCGGCAGGGGTCTATTCGTGCTCCGCACTGGCGACATGGTGGCGTGGTGTTCGGTCCACACCCGCGCGATTACAGCCAGCGTCTGCCCAAGAAGATGCGCCGTGCAGCCATGCGCAGTGCACTCACCGCCAAGCTGGCAGAGGACGCGCTCATCACGGTGGAGAGTATCCGCTTCGACGAGATAAAAACGCGCCATGCGGTGCAGTTCCTGAAGGCACTCAACATCGATGACCCGAACCGCGTGTTGCTACTGCTGCCCGAGCATGATGAGACGGTGTGGAAAAGCTTCCGTAACCTGCCCGGTGTGGAGGTGCGTGTTTCACCGGCGGTGTCGGTACGGGATGTGCTGGTAGCACGCCGGATAATTACCACGCCAGAGGCTTTGCAGAAGCTGCAGGAGGTGTGCGCCAGATGAGATCGCCGTACGAAATCATCTTGCATCCGGTGATTACCGAGCGGAGCACCGACAACGCCCGTATGGGGCGCTACACATTCGCCGTCGCACCGGACGCGAACAAGATAGACATCAAGCGGGCAATAGAAGCCATCTATCGTGTGAACGTGCTGAAAGTGAACGTGATGAACGTGCGCGGTAAACGTCGCCGAATCGGGCGGATGCCGGTCGGAGAGACCGCCGGCTGGAAAAAGGCGATTGTGACGGTGCAGCCGGGTCAGCGCATCGAAGCGTTCGAGGTCACGTAGTGGCAACAGGAGGCGCAAAGGAGTAAGCCATGCCGATACGACAGTTAAAACCGACCTCTCCGGGGCGTCGCTTTATGGCGGTGTCCACCTTTGAGGAGATTACACGTGAAGAGCCCGAGAAGTCGTTGCTCGCGCCGCTGAAGAAAAGCGGTGGACGCAACAATCAAGGACGCACGACCGCCCGCTTCCGTGGCGGTGGGAATAAGCGACGCTATCGGATTATCGATTTCAAGCGCGATAAAATCGGCGTGCCGGGTAAGGTGGTCAGTATCGAGTACGACCCCAACCGGTCGGCACGCATCGCCCTGATACAATACGTGGACGGCGAGAAGCGATACATCCTCTGCCCGGACGGGCTGAAAGTGGGCGACCAGGTGCTTAGCGGTGAGAACGCCGATATCAAGCCCGGTAACGCCCTGCCGTTGCGAGCGATACCGCTGGGCACGGTGATACACAATATCGAACTTGTGCCGGGCAAAGGTGGACAGCTGGTGCGCAGTGCGGGCACGGCAGCGCAGCTGGTCGCCAAGGAGGGCAAGTATGCGCAGGTGCGTTTGCCTTCCGGCGAGGTACGCATGGTGCACCTTGAGTGCAGGGCGACCATCGGTCAGGTCGGGCACGCCGAGCACGAGAACGAATCGCTGGGCAAGGCAGGCAAGAGCCGCTATTTAGGAAGACGCCCGCACGTGCGTGGTTCGGCGATGACGCCACGTGACCACCCGCATGGCGGTGGCGAGGGCAAGGCGCCGATTGGTCGGCGGGACGGTCCGGTTACGCCGTGGGGCAAGCCCACGCTGGGCAAGAAGACCCGTCGCCGCAAGCCATCGGACAAGTTTATCGTACGGCGGCGCAAGTAATACGAGCAAGGCGACTGGAGGAGCGTTGGTATGTCACGTTCTATCAAGAAGGGACCGTATGTCGACCCGAAGCTGATGAAGAAAATCCAGGCGCTCAACGCCACCGGCGAGAAGCGGATTATCAAGACCTGGTCGCGTCGGTCTACCATCCTGCCGGCGATGGTAGGACACACTATCGCAGTGCATGACGGCAGGAAACACGTGCCGGTGTTCATCACGGAGAACATGATTGGACACAAGCTGGGTGAGTTCGCCCCGACGCGCACCTTCAGGGGGCACCCGGGGCACCACACCGACCGTACAACACGCAAGAAGTGAGGCAGAAAGATGGCACACGCAATAGCAAAATACGTGCGTGTATCGCCGCGCAAAGCGCGGTTGCTGATAGAGGCGATCCGCGGGCAGTATGTGCCTGAGGCGGTGGCGTTTCTGCGCTTTTCGCCTCAGCGCGCCGCTCGCCCCATCCTGAAAGTGGTGCAGTCGGCGGCGGCAAACGCAGCGTTCTTGGCAGAGCGCGACGGAGAGACCATCGATGAGGACGCGCTGAAAATTGTGCACGCTGTTGTGGACGAGGGCCCCCGCCTGAAGCGCTACCGCCCGCGCGCAATGGGGCGCGCCTATCCCATTATCAAGCCGACCTGTCATATTCGGATAGAGGTAGAGGAAGTACCGCGCCCGCAGCCTGCGGGGCGACGAGCGCGACATGTCGGCGGAACCGCGCCGAAAGCACCGACGAGCGAAAGTTAGCGTGAGAGAACCGGAGGAGGTTCAGTTTGGGACAGAAGATTCATCCAATCGGTTTTCGCGTGGGTATTATTCGCGACTGGGACAGTCGCTGGTACTCGGCGAAGGACTACGCGAACTGGGTGTATGAAGATTACAAAATACGCCGTTTCCTGAAGAAGGACCTGCCCAAGCGTCGTCCTGACCTGGCATCGGCAGCCATTTCGCGCGTGGAGATCGAGCGAGCGGCCAATCGGGTAGAAGTGAGTATCCTCTCCGCGCGACCGGGCATCCTGATCGGTCGGCAGGGAAGAGGGTTGGAGGAGATACGTCAGGCTCTGGTGCACTTGCTCGACCCGACGTACCGCTGGCGTGCGGCACGCGACAAAAATGCTCGTCCGAATGTAGAAGTGCACGTGCATGTACAAGAGGTCAACGAGCCGGATAAGGACGCACAGCTGGTGGCAGAGAACATCGCTCAGCAAATCTCGCGTCGCGTGTCGTACAAGCGTGCCATGCGTCAGGCTATCCTACGCACGATGCGTGCGGGAGCACTGGGCATCAAGGTGCGCGTGGCAGGACGATTGGCTGGCGCGGAGATGGCGCGTTCCGAAGTGGACAAGATGGGCAAGATTCCCTTGCAAACGATACGCGCCGATGTAGATTATGGGTTCGCAGAAGCACCGACGACCTATGGCAACATCGGCGTAAAAGTATGGATTTATCGCGGCGACATTCTGCCCGGTCAGAAGGTGGAAGAGGAGAGCCGAGAAGTGACACCGGTGATCCCGCAGGAGGGCGAACGCCCCGCTGGACGCCGTCGCCGGGGTCGCCGAGGAGGAAGGAGGCAACGCGGCAATGTTGATGCCGAAACGAGTTAAATATCGCCGGCAGCATCGTGGGCGACGCAAAGGCAAAGCGTCGGGAGCCACCAAGCTGGACTTCGGCGAGTACGGTCTGCAGGCGCTGGAGTCCTGCTGGATGACCAGCAACCAGATTGAAGCGGCTCGTATCGCGATGACCCGTCACGTACGCCGTGGCGGAAAAATCTGGATTCGCGTCTTTCCCGATAAGCCCTACACCAAAAAGCCTGCGGAGACCCGCATGGGCAGTGGTAAGGGTGCGCCGGCGGGATGGGTGGCAGTGGTCAAACCCGGACGCATTCTGTTCGAGATGGCCGGCGTGCCGGAGGAGCTGGCACGCGAGGCGATGCGCCTGGCATCGCACAAATTGCCGATTGCTACCAAATTCGTCACACGACGGGATTTCGAGGGAGAGTATGAAACCGTTGAAACCAGAGGAGCTCCGCAAGCTGAGCCTGCCGGAGCTGCAGCAGAGGTTGCAGCAGGAGATGGAGAGACTGTTCCAGCTCCGACAGAACAAAGCGGTGCGGAAGTTGAGTGATACAGCGAGCATCCGCATCACGCGGCATAATATCGCGCGCCTGCATACCATTATCACCGAGAAGCAGCGCGCGCAGAAGAGCGCGTAACGGATGGGGGGAACATCAATGGCTGAAAACGAGGTAGTCACGCGCGGACGCCGCAAAGTGCGCGTGGGCATGGTGGTCAGTGACCGAATGGACAAAACGGTAGTGGTGGCGGTGGAACGTATCATGCGCCACCCGCTTTATGGCAAAACGGTCAAACGCACAAAGAAGTTCCACGCGCACGACGAGAACAACGAGTGCCGGGTGGGCGATGTGGTTGAAATCATGGAGACGCGCCCCCTGAGCAAAACCAAGCGCTGGCGTGTGTCGCGCGTGATACAGAAGGCACAGTAGGGGAGGTATCTGGCAATGATACAGATATATACCCGGCTCAAGGCTGCCGACAACTCAGGGGCACGCGAGCTGATGTGTATTCGCGTGCTGAAAGGCTCGAACACGCGCTACGCTCGCGTAGGGGATGTGATTGTGGCCGTGGTCAAGTCGGCAACGCCCGGAATGCCGGTTAAAAAGAGCGATATCGTCAAGGCGGTGGTTGTTCGCACGAAGCAGCCGATTCGCCGTCCTGACGGATCGACGCTGCGTTTTGATGAGAACGCTGCTGTCGTGGTGACAAACAGCCTGGAGCCTCGCGGCACCCGCATTTTCGGCCCGGTGGCACGCGAGCTGCGCGAACGCAACTTCATGCGCATCATCTCGCTGGCACCGGAAGTGTTGTAGGAGAGGAGCACCCATGAGCACCGCAACTGCTAAGAAAAAACAGAACGGACGCGCTGTGCGCCCGCTGAAGATACGCAAGGACGACATGGTCGAGGTTATTGCGGGCAAGGACCGGGGCAAGCGGGGAAAGGTGATACACACTCTCCCGCGCGAGAACCGCGTGGTGGTAGAGGGCATCAACCTGGTAACTCGTCACCAGAAGCCCCGCCCCACCAACCGCGCTACCCCGCAAACGCAAACGGGGCGCGTGGTCAAACCGGCTCCTTTGCACATATCTAAAGTGATGCTGGTGTGTCCACGCTGCAACCAGCGGACGCGCATCGCCATCTCGTTTACGTCGGATGGCAAGCGGGTTCGCACCTGTAAAAAGTGTAAAGAGTACATCGACTCGGTGTAGATAGCATCCGCCACATCAGGCGGTCATGGAGTGGTGTGAAACGATGAGTGAAACGACGCAAACCCGATATATATCGCGGCTCAAAGAGAAATACTATAAGGAAGTGGTGCCCCAGCTGATGCAACAGTTCGGGTACAAGTCCATTATGCAGGTGCCGCGCCTGGTCAAAGTGGTGATTAACATGGGCGTGGGGCAGGGCGAACAAGACCCGAAGCAGCTGGATGGGGCGGTGCGCGACCTCGCGGCTATCTCCGGGCAGAAGCCGGTGATTACCCGGGCGCGCAAATCCATTTCTAACTTCCGCATCCGGCAGGGGCACCGCATCGGCGCGAAGGTCACACTGCGCGGCGACCGGATGTACGACTTTCTGGATAAGCTGATGAACATCGTGTTACCGCGCGTACGTGACTTTCAGGGTGTCTCGCCGAACTCGTTCGACGGGCGCGGGAACTTCTCGATGGGAATGCGCGAACAGCTGGTGTTCCCCGAAATCGTGTATGACCAGGTAGACCGCATTCGGGGCATGGACATCTGCATCGTGACCACTGCGCGTACCGACGAGGAAGCCCGCGCGCTGTTAAAAGCACTGGGTATGCCGTTCCGGCAGCGATGACAATGCTGTTGGTGAACGAAGCTGTACTCGGGGGAATTGACAACAGGAGGGCGTTTCGGTGAAACAGGTTGGCATCAAAGCGATACGCAACGTGGCTTTCGTAGGGCATGGAGGCTCTGGCAAAACCAGCCTGACGGAGGCGCTGCTTTTCACCACCGGCGGTATCGACCGCATGGGGAAGGTGGAAGATGGGAACACCGTGTCGGATTTCGATGCAGACGAGGTCAAGCGCAAAATCAGCATCAACGCCTCCGTGGTACCCGTAGAGTGGAAAGAGCATAAGATAAACATTATCGACGCCCCCGGCTACCTCGATTTTGTTGGGGATATGGTGGGTGCGCTGCATGTGGTCGACGCTGCGGTACTGGTGACCCCGGCGCAGGGTGCACCGGAAGTGGGCTTTGACATCGCGCTGGAGTACATCGAGAAGCGTGGCATCGCGCGGGCGGTGTTCATCAGCAAGATGGACCGCGAGAACGCCGACTTCGAGGCGCGCCTACAGGAGCTGCGTGCACGGTTCGGCTCGCGAGTGGTTCCAATTATCGTGCCTATCGGCGCAGAAGCTGCATTTGAGGGTGTCGTCGACCTGATTTCGATGCGGGCGGTGCGCGGGGTGGGCGCAAAGGCGACCGAGTCGGAAGTGCCTGCCGCTCTGCAAGAGCAGGTGAACCGGTATCGCGAGTGGCTGGAGGAGTCGGCAGCCGAAGGCGACGATGAACTCACGCTCAAGTACCTGGAGGGCGAGCCGCTGACCACCGACGAGATACGGCGCGGATTGAAGGAAGGCATCACCAGCGGGAAGCTGATGCCCGTGGTGTGTGGCTCCGCCAGCAACCTCAACGGGCTGACCGCCTTTCTGGATTTTATCATCGGCGAGTTTCCCTCGCCTGCGGATATGCCGCCGGTGAAGGGCAAGAACCCACAGACAGGACAGGAGGAGACGCGCAAGCCCGATGACGGCGAGCCACTGGCGGCGTTCGTGTTCAAGACGATGGCAGACCCCTACGTGGGCAAGCTGACCTACTTCCGCGTGATGTCGGGGGTGTTGCGCTCCGATAGCCATGTGTGGAATGCCAGCAAGGAGCGCGACGAGCGCGTGGGGCAGATTTTCTTTGTGCGGGGCAAGCAGCAGGAACCGACGCCTGCGGTGCACGCGGGCGACATCGGCGCCATCGCTAAACTGCAGGAGACCGGTACAGGCGATACGTTGACCGACCGGGCGAAGCCCATCATCCTGCCGGGAATCGAGTTCCCCGCACCGGTGTACAGCGTGGCGATTCGCGCCAAGAGTAAGGCAGACGAAGACCGGTTGGGGCCCGCTCTGAGCCGCCTGGCAGAAGAGGACCCGACCTTCCGGTACCATCGTGACCCCGAAACGGGGCAAACGGTGATTTCCGGCATGGGCGAATCGCATCTGGACGTGGTTATCGAACGCATGAGGCGTAAGTTCGGCACGGAGGTCAACGTGGAGGAACTGCGCATTCCCTATCGCGAGACCATCCGCAGCAAGGCGCAGGCGCAGGGCAAGCACAAGAAGCAGACCGGCGGGCGCGGGCAGTACGGCGACTGCTGGATCGAGATAGAGCCGTATCCCGACGGCGAGTTTCTGTTTGAGGACCGCATCGTGGGCGGCGTCATTCCAAAGCAGTATATTCCTGCGGTGGAAAAAGGCGTACGCGACGCGATGCGCCGAGGCGTGCTGGCTGGCTATCCGGTTGTCAATGTAAAGTGCGCCGTGTACGACGGTTCGTACCACACCGTAGACTCGTCGGACCAGGCGTTCCAGATAGCGGGTAGCCTTGCCTTCCAGAACGCCGCCGCCAAAGCGAACATGGTGCTGCTGGAGCCGGTGCTGAAGGTGGAAATCGTGGTGCCAGAGGAGTTCCTGGGCGATGTGATTAGCGACCTGAACGGCAAACGTGGGCGCGTGATGGGCACCGAGAGCGCAGGCGCAGGCAGACAAAAAATCACCGCGCTGGTACCGCAGGCGGAGATGGTGCGCTATGCAATTGACCTGCGCTCCATCACGCGAGGGCGTGGGCGGTTTTCCACCGAGTTCTCGCACTACGACGAGGTGCCGGCACATATCGCCCAGCAGATTATTGAGCGCGCGAAGAAGGAACGTGCCGAAGCAGAAAAGTAGGCACCGCGACGGCATGCAGTTATCAGGAGGGAGTAACCTGTGGCAAAAGAGTGCTTGAAAGTCAAAGCGCGACGTCCGCAGAAGTTTAAGGTGCGCGAGTATCACCGGTGCAACATCTGCGGTCGTCCTCGCGGGTATATCCGCAAGTTCGGTCTGTGCCGAATCTGCTTCCGCGAGATGGCGCATCGCGGGCTGTTGCCCGGGGTGAAGAAATCATCGTGGTAAGGGGGATGGATACCTTCGCCGTGCCCGACAGGCGCGCAGTGAACCGTCCATCTCACATCACGAAGGAGGAGAAGAACCATGCCTGTCAATGACCCGATTGCGGATATGCTGACCCGTATCCGCAACGCAAACATGGCGCTCCACGAGACGGTGGAGCTGGATGCGTCCAAAATCAAAGTGGAAATCTGCCGAATTCTCAAGGAAGAAGGCTATATCAAGGATTACGAGGTCATCGAGGCGAAGCCTCAAAACCGTTTGCGCATTACCTTGAAGTACGGTGCGAAGCAGGGCAAAACACGCGAACGCGCGATTACCAACCTGCGCCGGGTTAGCAAGCCCGGGTTGCGGGTGTATCGCAAAGCGAAGGACCTGAAGCCCGTTTTCTTTGGCTTCGGTACGGCAATCGTCAGCACGTCGCGCGGTATCATGACCGATAAGCAAGCCCGCCGATTGGGGCTGGGTGGCGAAGTGCTGGCGGAAGTGTGGTAAAATAGAGTTCGCACCGGGGAAAAGGAGTGTTGTAGCATGTCACGCATAGGCAAAAAACCGATACCCATCCCGCAGGGAGTGGACGTACAGTGGGAACCGGGGCGCATCACGGTGTCGGGTCCGCTTGGCACGTTGACCAAGACGATACCGGCAGAGATGACCGTGCGCCGCGAGGATGGGTTCCTGCTGGTGGAGCGTCCCAGCGACGAGCGCAACCACCGTGCTCTGCACGGTTTGACCCGCACGCTTATCGCCAACATGATCGAGGGCGTCTCGAAGGGCTACGAGCGCGTGCTGGAGGTGGTTGGCGTCGGCTACCGTGCACAGGTAGAGGGAGGCAAACTCTCGCTCAGTGTGGGATATGCGCAGCCGAAGGTGCTGGAACCTCTGCCCGGCGTCACCTTTGTCGTGGGGCAGGATGTGAACACCCGCACGCCCTTGATCACGGTGAAAGGCATCGATAAGGAGGTTGTGGGACAGCAGGCAGCGCTCATTCGGCGGGTGCGTCCACCGGAACCTTACAAGGGCATGGGCATCCGGTATCGTGGTGAACACATACGCCGCAAAGCCGGTAAAGCGGGCAAAGGCGGAAAAGGCAAGGGGAAATAAGCCATGATAGAGCATAAACATGTTGCCCCCCGCCAACGGGGACGATTGCTGCGTCATGCACGAGTACGCAAGAAAATACGCGGCACGGCGGAGCGTCCGCGCCTGGCGGTGTTCCGCAGCTTGAAATACATCTACGCGCAGGTGATAGATGACGAGAAGGGGCATACCATTGCCGCCGCCTCGTCGCTGGAACCTGCTTTGCGCAACTCGCTTGCCAAGACCGATAACATCGAAGCCGCCAGGGCGGTCGGCCGGCTGATTGCAGAGCGCGCCATCGATGCGGGAGTGCGGCACGTGGTTTTTGACCGCGGCGGCTACAAGTATCATGGGCGCGTGAAGGCACTGGCGGATGCAGCACGAGAAGGGGGACTGGAGTTCTAACGATGGCACGAATAGATGCGGAGACACTGAACCTGCAGGAGCGCGTTATCCGTACGAACCGCGTGCAGAAGACGCACAAAGGCGGTCGTACGATGAGCTGGAACGCGCTGGTTGTGGTTGGCGATGGCCAGGGACACGTCGGCGCAGGGCTGGGCAAAGCTCGCGCTATTCCCGATGCCATCCGCAAGGGCGTGGAAGATGCCAAAAAGCGATTGATTGAGGTGCCCATCGTGGGCACGTCCATTCCCCATCAGGTGGTCACCTCTTTTGGGGCGAGCACGGTGATACTGAAGCCCGCCTCGCCCGGTACGGGAGTGGTGGCAGGCACGTCGATGCGCGCTATTCTGGAAGCGGCCGGCATCAAGGACGTGCTGGGCAAGTGCCTGGGCTCCAGAAACCCCATCAATGTGGCGTGGGCGACCATCAAGGCGTTGCAGATGCTCAAGCGTGTGGAGCATGTGGCGCAGATGCGCGGCAAGCGCCCCGAACAGGTGGTGCCCTGGATGCGCAAATATCTGGAAGGCAAGGAGGAGGGAACCGCAGATGGCTCTTAAGATTACCCTCGTCCGCAGCCCCATCGGCTATAACAAACGGCAGAAGCGTACGGTGGAGGCGCTGGGGTTGCGACGCCTTCACCAGAGCGTGATACAGCCGGATAACCCTGCCATTCGAGGCATGGTGCGCAAGATAAGTCATCTGGTCACTGTGGAAGAAGTGGCTGGCAACGCGGTCACAGAGGAGGCTGCGAATGTTTCTGCATGAACTCAAACCCAACCCCGGCGCTACCCACCGCCGCAAACGCATAGGACGCGGCATCGGCTCGGGGCATGGCAAAACCGCCGGTCGCGGTACCAAGGGGCAAAAGGCACGCGACCAGGTACCGTTGACCTTTGAAGGTGGGCAGACGCCACTGCACCGCCGCCTGCCTCGCCTGAAGGGGTTCAAGAACCCCACCCGCAAGGAGTACACGATTATCAATGTGGCTCTGCTCGAAGAGCGTTTCGAGTCGGGCGAGGTGGTGACGCCCGAGCTGTTGCTCGAGCGTCGAATCATCAAGAAACTCGAGAAGGACGGTTTGAAGGTGCTCGGTGAGGGCGAGTTGACCAAATCGCTTACCGTGCGTGCCCATAAATTCAGCAAATCTGCCGAGCAGAAGATTACCGCTGCAGGAGGCAGTGTGGAGGCGATATAGCCATGCTTGAGACATTGATAGCGGCATGGAAATTACCCGACTTGCGCCAGCGTATCCTGTTTGTATTCGGCGCGTTTGCGGTGTACACCGTGGGATTACACATCCCCGTGCCTGGCATCGACCACGCGAAGATGGAACAACTGTTCGCACAAGGTGGCGTGTTTGGGCTGGTGGACGTGTTCTCCGGTGGCGCGCTGCGCAAGTTCACTATCTTTGCGATGGGCATTGTGCCCTACATCAACGCCTCAATCATTATGCAGCTGCTGGTGGCGGCTATCCCCCAATGGAAGGAGCTGCAGAAAGAGGGCGAGACCGGGCGCAAAGAGATTGCCAAACGCACCCGCTACCTGACGGTGGCGCTGGCTTTCCTGCAGTCGCTGGGCATCAGCATCACTCTGGTGCGCTCGCAGATTCTCACCGCGAACTGGTGGCAGCTGATGGTCACCGCAACCGTGCTGACCGCAGGCACCATGTTCCTGCTGTGGCTGGGCGAGCAGATTACCGACAAAGGCGTGGGCAACGGCGTCTCGCTCATCATCTTCGCCAGCATCACCGCCAGCCTGCCATGGCAGATATCCAAAGTGTGGGAATCGGTCTCGCTACTTCAAGCGTGGACGAGCCTTATCCTGCTGGCGATTGTGTTCCTGGGTACCATCGTGGGCATCGTCTACGTCACCCAGGCGCAGCGTAAGATCCCCATCCAGCACGCACGGCGTATCGTCGGGATGCGACAGGTTGGTGGGCACAGCTCCTTCCTGCCGCTCAAAATCGCGATGGCGGGTGTCATCCCCATTATCTTTGCCATTTCACTGATGCTGCTGCCGATGACTATTGCCACCGCTATCCCAGGAGATACCGGCTGGGTGTATTACCTGAAGCGGGCGGCGCAGTGGCTGGCGCCGGGCGATAACGCCCTCGCCTTGCTGATGTATGGGATTGTGATCGTGATTTTCACCTACTTCTACACGGCGGTGCAGTTCGACGTGAACGACATCGCGGACAACCTGAAGAAGTACGGCAGTTACATTCCGGGTATCCGCCCGGGCAAGCCGACGGCGGATTATCTGGATAAAGTGGTATCGCGCATTACCTTCGCAGGTGCGCTGTTTTTAGCTGCGGTAGCGGTTATCCAGTACATTGCCCCCGCAATCACCGGCGTGGACATCGGCACCTTCTCGCTGGTGGGAGGTACCTCCCTGTTGATTGTGGTGGGCGTGGCGCTGGAGACGATGCAAAGCATCGAAGCGCAGATGCTAATGCGCAACTACGAGGGATTCCTGCGCGAATAATACCCTCCCTGCTAGATGATGGCTACTGCAGGGAAAGGAACCGGACAACTTGGCGACCGATAGGAGCGAAAAACGTCCGATGATATGGATATTTTTAGGTGCCCCGGGTGCCGGTAAGGGCACGCAGGCGGAGCGCGTGCAAGGGGATTTTGGTTTCGTGCAGATGAGCACGGGCGAAATGCTGCGAGAAGCCATGAGGGCGGGTACGGAACTGGGCAGGGCTGTGCAGGGGTATGTGACACGCGGCGAACTGGTGCCCGACGACCTCATGGCAGAGATAGTGCAACAGAGACTGGCGCAGGGAGACACCGGCAACGGTGTGATACTGGACGGCTTTCCTCGCACCGTGCGACAGGCAGAGATACTGGAAGAGATTCTGGCAAGGCACTGCTGGCAACTGTGCGGGGTAGTGTATCTGGATGTACCGGAAGATGTAGTGCTACAGCGGTTGGGTGGCAGGCGGATTTGTCCCCGATGTGGGGCAAATTATCATGTCGTGACCATGCCGCCGCAGGTAGAGGGTCGCTGCGACCGCTGTGGGGCGGAGCTGGTTGTGCGCCCCGACGATGCACCGGAGGCAATCCGCAAGCGGCTCGAGGTGTATCGCAGACAGACCGAACCGCTGGTGAGTTTTTATAGCCAGCGAGGATTGCTGGAACGAATAAATGCCGGCGGCGAAGCGGACGAGGTGTACCAGGCGGTGAAGTCCGCTGTCTCTCGCCGCTGGAAGCGGTGTTTGGCAGGCGAATGATTGTCATCAAGAGCCCGGCAGAGATAGAGAAGATACGCGCGGCAGGTAGATTACTGGCGCGTATCCTTCGTACGTTGAGCGAGTCGATAACGCCCGGGGTGACGACAACGGCGGATTTGGACGCGCTGGCGGCTATTCTGGTGAAGGAGGCGGGTGGGCGCGCTGCGTTCAAAGGCTATATGGGCTATCCTGCCCATATCTGCACCTCGGTGAATCAGCAAGTGGTGCATGGGTTGCCTTCAAACCGGGTGCTGATGTCCGGCGATATTCTGAGCATCGATATGGGCGTGGAGCTGGACGGCTACTATGCCGACGCTGCGATTACCGTGCCGATCGGTGAGATTACGCCGGAGGCACGACGTCTGCTGGACATCACGCGCCAGGCATTGTATGTGGGCATTGACCAGGCGCAGGTGGGTAAGCGCATCGGCGATATCGCATCCGCTATCCAGAAGTTCGTGGAAAGGCACGGCTATTCGGTCGTGCGCGAACTGGTAGGGCACGGTGTGGGCAGGAAGATCCATGAGGACCCGCCGGTGCCTAACTACGGCAAGCCCGGTAGCGGACCGGTGCTGCGGGAAGGGATGACGCTGGCAATCGAGCCGATGGTCAATCAGGGCAAGCCACAGGTGAACTGCCTTTCGGACAAGTGGACGATAGTGACAGAGGACGGCAAGCTCTCTGCTCACTTTGAACATACAGTCGCCATCACCCGTAAGGGACCGTTGATCCTTACGGTGGAATGAGCACACACCCGTCGGAGCGGGTGGGGACAGAGGCTATGGCAAAGAAGCAAGAGCCTGTCGAGAAGGAGAAAGGGCTTCAAGTGGAGGGCACGGTGGTGGAAACCCTTCCCAACGCGATGTTTCGCGTGCAGATTCAGGAAGGGCACATCGTGCTGGCACACGTTTCGGGCAAAATGCGGATGCACTTCATCAAAATCCTGCCCGGAGACCGTGTGCTGGTAGAGCTGTCGCCCTATGACCTGACTCGCGGGCGGATTATCTATCGCTACAAGTAGCGCGTGGTTGCCCGGTTAAGAGGGAGAGCACTTGCCGAAAGGGAGATACTTTCGGTATAATAGGTGTTTGCGTGTCCTTTTGGGCTTTGCATTCGGGCTGAAGCGTAAGAAGGGGTTCAGACCATGAAAGTTAGAGCATCGGTGAAGAAAATCTGTAACGATTGCAAAATCATACGGCGCAGGGGTGTGGTTCGGGTCATCTGCAAAAAGAACCCGAAGCACAAGCAGCGTCAGGGGTAAGGAGGCGACACGTTGGCACGCATCGCTGGTGTGGATTTGCCACGAGATAAAAAGATCGAGTATGCGCTGCCGTATATCTACGGCATCGGACTATCCAGCGCACGCAAGATACTGGCGCAGTGCGGTATAGACCCTTCTACCCGTGTGCGTCAGCTCACGGAGGGTGAGATCAGCCGCCTGCGCGAGGTGATTGACCGCGAGTATCGCGTGGAAGGCGAGCTTCGTCGCGAGGTACAGCAAAACATTCGCCGTCTCATCGAGATAGGCTGCTATCGCGGCTTGAGACATCGTCGCGGGTTGCCGGTGCGAGGGCAGCGCACGCGCACTAACGCTCGCACACGCAAGGGTCCGCGCCGCACCGTGGGCACGAAGCGCAAGAAGAAGTAATACGGGAGGCATTTTCAGATGGCAAGAAAGGTTGTTACCACTCGACAAAAGACGAAGCCAAAGAAGAACATCGTTCACGGTGTCGCGCACATTCAGTCTACCTTTAATAACACCATCGTGGCGATTACCGATGTGAAGGGCGACCTGATCGCGTGGTCCAGCGCGGGAGTCGTTGGCTTCAAGGGCGCACGCAAGGGAACCCCCTTCGCAGCGCAGATGGCGGCGGAGGACTGCGCGCGCAAGGCGATGGAGCACGGTGTGCGTAAAGTGGATGTGGAGGTAAAGGGCCCCGGTCCCGGTCGCGAGACCGCCATCCGTGCGCTGCAAGCAGCGGGGCTGGATATACTCACTATCAAAGATGTGACCCCGGTACCTCATAACGGCTGTCGTCCGCCCAAGCGTCGCCGGGTGTAAAGGAGCAGGAGGATTTTCATTCGATGGGTATTGCATCACCGAAGTGTCGTCTGTGCCGCCGTGAAGGCGTGAAGCTGTTTCTGAAGGGCGAGCGTTGCTATACCAAAAAGTGCGCGATAGAGCGGGAGAGCCGTCGCAAGCCGCCCGGACAGCATGGCGCCATGGCGGTTAGCAAGAAGCTGACCGACTACGGCAAACAGTTGCGCGAAAAGCAAAAGCTGCGGCGTATCTACCGCATAGAAGAACGCCCGTTCCGCACCTATGTAGACGAAGCCATCCGCCGCCCGGGTGTGGCAGGTGAGAACCTGTTGCAGCTGCTGGAGATGCGATTGGATAACGTGGTCTATCGGCTGGGGCTGGCGGTATCGCGCGACCAGGCACGACAGCTGGTATCTCATGGCTTCTTTACCGTCAACGGACGGAAAGTGAACATCCCTTCGTACCAGCTGCGTCCGGGTGACGAGATAATGGTCGCAGAAAACAAACGCGGCTCCGAGCCGATACAGAGTAACCTGCAGCGACGCGGAGCGCATATTCCCGACTGGCTCACCTTCGACACGACAACGCTGACGGGGCGCGTGCTGGCACGCCCGACCCGCGAGCAGATCGACACCGACGTCGAAGAGCAAATGATAATCGAGTTCTACTCGCGATAACGACAGACTGCGGGGCATGAACTTGCCCCACTGCATCATACAGGCGAGATGGACAAAATGCCGTAAGGAGGCAGAGAGTCCCAACATGGCAGAACCATTTCTTGTGCCGCATATCGAATCTGTCGAGCAAAGCGGCACCTACGGTAAATTTGTGGTGGAACCGCTGGAGCGGGGCTTCGCGACCACGCTGGGTAATGCCCTGCGGCGCGTGCTGCTGTCATCCATTCCGGGCGCAGCGGTGACCGCTATTAAGGTGGAGAAGGTACTGCATGAGTTCTCCACCATTCCGGGCGTCAAAGAAGACACCACCGAGCTCATCCTGAACATCAAGGAGCTGGCAGTACGCGCGCCGGGCGGTGGCAGACCCAATGAAGTCATTACGTTGACAGTGGACGTGCGCGGACCGGGCGTGGTTACCGGCGCGGACGTACGTTGTCCCAACGATGCGGAGATTGTCAATCCCGAGGTGTACCTGGCGACCATCAGCGAGGAGGGGGCAACCCTTCGGATGGAGCTGTACGTGCAGCGAGGGCGGGGGTATATTGCACCGGAGAAAGTCACTCTGCCGGATGCTCTGGCAAAGACCATCGGGGTGATCCCTATCGGCGCGATGTTCTCGCCCGTGCGCAAGGTGAATTACATCGTGGAATCCACGCGCGTCGGCTTTAAGACCGACCTGGAACGGCTCACGCTGGAGGTGTGGACGAACGGCACCATCTATCCGGTGCACGCATTGCAAGAGTCTGCCCGCATCCTGCGTGATTTTATGGATATGTTCGTGCGCATGGATGCCAGCTCTTCTCTGCCCTTGCCTCCAGAGACAACGCTGTTGCCTACTAATGTGCCGGATGTGCGCGTGGAGGAGCTCGATTTCTCGGTGCGCACCTATAATTGTTTGAAAAGGGCAGGCATCGCCAACGTGCGCGACCTCGTTCACCGCACCCAGCACGAGCTGATGAGTATCCGCAATTTCGGAAAGAGGTCGCTATACGAAGTCAGGGAGAAGCTGGCGCAGCTGGGGCTGACCCTGCGCGGCGAGAGCCTGGAACAGGTGCACGAGTATCTGGCGACAGCGGCTGCAGAAGCGCACAAGGACGAGAAAGAGGAAGAGGAAAGCAAGGAGTAACCTATGCGACACCTGGTTGGTCACCGTAAACTGGGACTGCCCAGCGACCAGCGTCGTGCGTTGTTGCACGGGCTGACGCAGCAGTTGTTTATTCACGAAGCCATTCGCACCACCGACACGCGCGCGAAAGAGGTGCGTTCCATCGCCGAGAAGATTATCACGCTGGCGAAACGGAACGACCTGCACTCGCGACGGTTGGCTCGGCGTATCCTGAAGTCCGAAAGCCTTGTCAAACGGGTGTTCGATGAGATTTCGCCGCGCTACGCCAGTCGAAATGGCGGCTACACGCGCATGGTGCGTCTGGGTACCCGTCGTGGCGACGGCGCGATGCTGGTGCTGCTGGAGCTTATCCAGTGAGAGTTCTGTATGCGTACCATTGCCGTGGTCATCGAGTATGATGGCACGGATTTCGCAGGCTTTCAGGTACAGCGTGGCAAGCGCACCGTGCAGGCGGAACTCTGCCGGGCGGTGCAGAAGATAACCAAGCAATCGGTACCTGTTATCGGCGCAAGCCGGACGGATGCGGGGGCGCATGCTACCGGGCAGGTGGTGCATTTTCGCACTCAGTGCCGGATTCCGGTGGAGAGAGTGCCTGCCGCATTGAACAGCGTGCTGCCGCGAGACATCGCAGCGCGCTATGCGTGGGAAGCAGAAGAAACCTTCCACGCGCGATACAGTGCCCGTTCGCGGGTATACCGTTATACAATATGGAACCATCCGGTGCGTTCCGCCTTGATGGAGCGGTACGCCTATCGGGTAAGCCAGCCTCTGGACGTGGAGGCGATGCAGCAAGCGGTAAGGTATCTTGTCGGTAAGCACGACTTTGCCGCTTTCGCCTCGGAGGTTGGGCGATACCGAAACACTGTGCGTGAGGTGTACAGCGCACAGTTGCAAGCACGCCTGCCGCTGGTGTGGCTGCGTATCGAGGCAAACGGTTTCTTGCAGGGCATGGTGCGTGCCATCATGGGCACGCTGATAGAGGTAGGATTGGGCAAGCGCACACCCGAAGCGGTGGAGCAGCTGCTGCAGAGCGGCGTGAGAGGCGATGCAGGCTTTAACGTGCCGGCACATGGATTGTGTCTGGTGCGGGTGAATTACGGTGAGAGCACTATTCTGAGGAGTGAACAACAGGCGGGTAAAGGGCTATGACAATGAAAACCTATTCAACCAAGCCATCGGACATAAAACGCGAGTGGTTCGTGGTGGATGCGACGGATAAGCCGCTGGGTCGCCTGGCGGCGGAGGTGGCAAAGATTCTGCGTGGTAAACACAAGCCTATCTTCGCCCCGCATCTGGACACGGGCGACTTTGTGATTGTGGTCAACGCCAGCAAGGTGAAGTTGACCGGTCGCAAAGACGAGGAGCTCATCTACTGGCACACAATGTGGCCCGGCGGGCTGCGGTCGGTCTCGCGGGGCAAGCTGATTGCCGAAAAGCCGGAGCGAGCGATACGCCGTGCGGTGAAGGGTATGCTGCCCCACAACAAGCTCGGCGCGGCGATGATTCGCAAGCTGAAGGTGTACGCCGGTCCCGAACATCCGCACGAGGCGCAACAGCCGAAGCCACTGGAGATTGAGGTTTAGTGAGGGAGGATATGGCAGAAGAGCAAGTACGCTATTATGCAACCGGTCGCCGTAAGACGGCGGTCGCGCGAGTGTGGCTGATGCCGGGCACGGGCAACATTATTATCAACGGCAAGCCTGCACGCGAGTATCTGGGCAGGTTCACGCTGGAAGCGATGGTGACGCAGCCCTTCGCCGTGACCAACACCGAGGGGCAGTTCGATGTCATTGCCTACTGCAAGGGCGGCGGTATCAGCGGGCATGCCGGAGCGGTGCGCATGGGTATCGCCCGTGCGCTGATTCAGGCGAAGCCGGAACTGCGCCCCACCCTGCGTCAGCTGGGTATCGTCACGCGCGACCCGCGTGAAGGAGCGCAAGAAGTACGGACGCAAACGTGCTCGCCGCGCTTTCCAGTACGTCAAACGTTAACCCTGGTGCTATACGAAAACGGAGCCCCGCCCTGAAGGGCGGGGCGTCTTGTATTATAGCAGTGAGTGTGGCGGCAGGTCACTCGGGAAGGACCACGAGACCTCCATCCAACACCGCCACGACCCCTTCTTGCCTCGCGGCTGCACGTGCGTCGGTGCTGAGCCAGCCTCCAGCCACAACCGGTAGTGTCTGCCAACCCAGCTTGGTGAAGGGTTTATACCACCATTGACTTTCGCCTTGCCCTGCGTTACATTATGCTTGGACGAAACAGAGGAGGGAGGACACCGATGAATCAGACCTTACAGAACTGGCTTCAGGAGCAGCTGGAGGAGCTAAAACGCCAGCATCTCTATAAAGTTCCGCCCATCCTGCAGAGTGCGCCGGGAGGACGGGTGCTGCTGAACGGCAAAGAGGTTGTGAATATGTCCTCCAACAACTATCTGGGTTTATGCACACATCCCCGTATGAAGCAAGCGGCTATTGAGGCGATAGAGAGATGGGGCGTGGGTGCAGGCGCGGTGCGCTGGATTGGCGGCACGATGAGCATCCATGACGAGCTGGAGCAGAAGCTCGCTCAGTTCAAGAAAACGGAAGCGGTGCTTGTGTTCCAGTCGGGTTTCGCGGCGAACTCCGGTACTATCCCCGCGGTGATGCAGGAAGGCGATGTGATTATCTCCGACGAGCTGAACCACGCCAGCATCATCGACGGCGTTCGGCTCAGCGGCGCAGCGTACAAGAAAAGCGAAGGCTACGTCTACCGCCACAAGGATATGAACCATCTGGAGGAGATTCTCAAACGGTGCGGGCACTTCAAGAAGCGCATGATTATCACCGACGGCGTGTTTAGCATGGACGGCGACATCGCCCCCCTGCCCGACATCGTCGCTCTGGCGGAGAAGTACGACGCGCTGGTGATGGTGGACGATGCCCATGCCAGCGGTGTGTTAGGCGAGCACGGTTCGGGAACCACCTCGCACTTCGGGTTGTACGGGCGCGTAGACATCCAGCTGGGCACGCTTTCCAAAGCGTTCGGCGTCATCGGGGGATATATCGCCGGTTCACGCCTGCTGAAGGAGTGGCTGATTAACCGCGGGCGACCCTACCTGTTCAGCACTGCCCATCCTCCTGCAGTGGTGGCTGCGCTCATTGCGGCGGTGGATATCTTGATGACCGACCCCGAACCGATGAAGCGGTTGTGGGAGAACACCCGCTACTGGAAAGAGAACCTGCAGAAGCTGGGCTTCGACACAATGGGCAGTGAGACGCCGATTACCCCCATCTACATCGGCGAAGAGGAGAAGGCGCAGAAGATGCAGCAGAGGCTTTTCGAGGAAGGCGTGTTCGCGCTGGGCATTGTGTATCCCACCGTGCCGCGGGGCAAGGCGCGTATCCGCACGATGCCCTCGGCGGTGCATACCCGCAAAGACCTGGACGATGCCCTAGAAGCCTTCGCCAAAGTGGGCAAGGAGATGGGGCTGATATAGCTTTCTCCGTATGGGAAAAAAGGAAACACTCCAGCACGTAGAATAGGATTCGCTGTGTGCTGGGTGGATCGGTACAACTGCTTGGACGGATGTTGGGTTGGGTAAAGTAAATCTTCGACCCTTGACAATCCGTTTCATTTTATAGTATCCTATAAGTGTTTTATACACTTATGTGATAGGCGATAATATGCGAAGGGCTTTTTGCAGAAGACGTCACGGAGAAGGTGAACCCTGCCGTTGCCGACCAGAGAGGCTTTCGCGCCTCATCGAGCCAGTAGCCCTGCTGGTGTTGAAGCAGCAGCCGGGCACACATGGCTACGAAATCGTCCGTCGCATCCGCGAGTTTGCAATGGCGGGAGGCTCGCTGGAACCTGGCGCAGTGTATCGGGTGTTGCGCCACTTGGAGCGGATGGGGGCTTTGCGTTCCGAATGGGTGCTGGCAGAAGCAGGGGCAGCGCGGCGGGGCTACGTGCTGACCGAAGAGGGCGAAGGTTTACTTGAAGATTGGGCAGAGGTTATTCGCGAGTGGTGTCACGAGATGGAGCAGTTTATTCAAGTCTACGACACGACGAAGGAGGAAACACGATGAAAGTGGCGATTGCATCGAACAACGAGAGGACGGTTGCATACCACCTGGGGCGGGCAAAGGGATTTGTGGTTGCCGAGATTGAGGGTGGTGAGGTGAAGGGCAAGAGTTACCGTCCGGTCAGTGAAGCGATGCCGGTAGGAGGCGCACGCATGCAAATGCGCCATGGTGCAGGGGCTGGCGGGCATGGCGGTCGCCATGGTCGCGGTTGCTGCCATGAGGAGGAGGGAGCCGAGCGGCGGCGCGGACACGGACAAGGAGCCGGGCATGGTATTGCCGTTGTGATAACGCTTCAGGACTGCGATGCCGTTATCGCCCGGGGCGCAGGTACCGGAATGATGCGCAATCTCAGCGCGGCAGGGAAGAAGCTGTACCTGACGGAGATGACCTCCGTAGATGAGGCGCTATCTGCTTTTCTGAGAGGAGAACTGACAGCGGTTACTACCGTTTAGCTTGATTTTCTGTAAGGTGCAGGGCAAAGGTACAAGCGGGGTGTGTCGCCCCGCTTGTCGGCAAACAGGAGGTGAGCATCATGTTTGGATGGCTGATGGGCGCGACGCTACTGGGAAGCATCGGCGGGGTGGTGCTTGCAGGTGTACTGCTGCTTTTGCCGGAACGAACGCGAGCGGTAGTTCAGCCGTGCCTTATTCACTATGCTATCGGCACCTTGCTAGCGGGGGCGACGCTGGGGTTGATCCCCCATGCGGCACAACATCTGCCGGTAGCTGATGTGCTAAAATGGGTACTGGTTGGTATTCTCCTATTCTACGTTCTGGAAAAAGTGGTTTTGTGGAGGCATTGTCACGACGAGGACTGTCCAGCGCATCGCAGTGCAGCCTGGCTTATCCTGTTGGGGGACACGGTACACAATTTTATCGACGGTCTCGCTCTCGCGGCGGCGTTTTCGGTGTCTATTCCTCTGGGGATTGCTACAGCGGTAGCGGTTTTCTCTCACGAACTACCCCAAGAGGTCGGGGACTTTGCGATTCTGCTCAGTGGAGGGTTTTCAGTGAGGCAAGCATTTACCTACAATCTTATCTCCGCACTATCTGCTGTGGTTGGGGCGGTAGGCGGTTTCTTATTCTTTGAGGCTTTGCATCATATGGTACCGATTATGATAGCCCTGTCGGCTGCTAGCTTTCTCTATGTGTCGTTGGCAGACCTGATGCCTGCTTCTCACCAACGACTGAACCCTAAAGCCGTCGCTCGTCAACTACTGTTCATTCTCATCGGGGTACTCACTATAGCGGTTGTGCATCATCGTCAGCATGTTGCTGCACAAGGTCATCGCCACAGCCTTTTCACCGGCGCGCCGGTAAGCATCTCGTGCGTTTCGCGAAGCAGGGTGGGTATGTCCAGCTTCAGCGGGCATCGAGGCAGGCAGTCGCCACAGTCGGTGCAGGCATCTGCCTGCACACCCGGGAACCAGTGCCCGCCGTTGCCGAACAGGTTGTAGCGGAACTTGCCGAACTCCACCATGTCGAACGCTTTCACCATGTTGCGCAGGCGCAGCACCTCGGGGATGTGGATGTCTTCGGGGCAGGGAAGACACTCGAAGCAGTATGAGCAATAGGTATCGCCCAGCTCCCGCTTCATGGTATCGTCCAGGCGCTGCAGGATCGCCTGCTCTTCTGGCGTGAGCGGTTCCACACGGTCTGCCATGCGCAGATGGGCATCCCACTCCTCCGGCTTACCTGCACCGACGGTCAATGTGCTCACCGCCGGGTCGCTTAGCAGGAACCGCTGGTTGATTTCAATAGGCGTATACGGGGCGGTGGTCTGTCTTAGCTTCTCAGGCGCGATATGCAGCTGTCCGCCTTTATCGGTAGGTGAGATAATGAGCACACCCATATCCAGCTCTTCTGCCAGCCGAATCGCAGGTTGGTTCTGCCAAAGCGACGATACTGCATCCTGCCAGCCTCCTCTTTTTATATAGATTTAGCACCAGAAAATGTTTTTCCTGCCCGCCCCGTGGGGAGGGCGGGCAGAGCCTCACCATCGCTCGCTAATAGACTTCGCCTGCATAAACAGCAGCAGGTAGTCGCTGCCGCCTGCCTTCGAGTCGGTGCCCGACATGTTGAAGCCGCCGAAAGGTTGCACGCCCACCAGTGCACCGGTAATCTTGCGGTTGAAGTAGAGGTTGCCCACATGGAACTCGTGGCGGGCACGTTCCAGATGGCGACGGTTATTGGAGTAGACGCCACCCGTTAAGCCATACTCCGTGCTGTTGGCGATTTCCAGCGCGTGGTCGAAGTCTCGCGCCTTGATGACCGCCAGCACCGGTCCGAATATCTCCTCCTGCGCGATGCGGGCGTTGGGGTCTACATCCGCGAAAATGGTGGGAGGCAGGAAATAGCCCTCACCCGGTAGTCTCTCGCCGCCGAGAACCAGCTTGCCTTCCGTCTTGCCTAACTCGATGTAGCCGGTGATTTTGCGCAGTGCCGACTCGTCGATCACCGCGCCCATGAAGTTACGCCCGTCTGCCGGATCGCCGACGGTGTTCTGCTTCGCACGCTCCACCACCATCTCCAGGAAGCGGTCGTAAACCGCCTGATGAATCACCAGACGCGAGCAGGCGGAGCACTTCTGTCCCTGAAAACCGAAGGCAGACCAGTTGACGCCCTCCACCGCCGATTCGAGGTCGGCGTCCTCGTCGATGATGATGCAGTCTTTACCGCCCATCTCCAGGATGGTACGCTTCAGCCAGATTTGTCCGGGCTGGTGCTTCGCTGCCAGCTCATGGATGCGCAAGCCGACCTCCTTGGAGCCGGTGAAGGCGATGAAGCGGGTGAGCGGATGGGTGACCAGTGCGTCGCCTGCGCTACTGCCCGGTCCCGGCAGGAAGTTAATCACCCCGGCGGGCAGGCTGGCTTCCTGCATCACCTCCATAAACTTGGCGGCGATGGTGGGCGCGGCGGAGGCAGGCTTCAACACCACCGTGTTGCCCGTGACGACGGCGGCGGTAGTCATCCCCGTCAGGATTGCCAGGGGGAAGTTCCACGGCGGGATGACCGCTCCCACACCCAGCGGGATGTAGCGCAATTCGTTCTCCTCGCCCGGGTAATCCACTACCGGCTGGGGAGGACCAAGGCGCATCATCTCGCGGGCGTAAAACTCCATAAAGTCTATCGCCTCTGCCACATCGGCGTACGCTTCCACCCACGATTTGCTCACTTCGTATACCATCCATGCGGACAGCTCATAGATGCGCCGACGCATGATAGCTGCCGCTTTCAGCAGGTAGCGGGCGCGTTCGTCATAGGGCACGCGGCTCCAGGTGCGGAAGGTGTCGTACGCCACGCGGATCGCTCTGTCCGCCAGCTCGGGGGTGGCTTTGGCGAATCGCCCGATCACCTGCGATGGGCGGGCGGGGTTGATAGAGGTGAAGGTGTCGGGGGGCGTGACCTTATCGCAACCGATAATGAGGGGATACTCTCTGCCGAGTTCGCTTTCCACCTTGCGCAGTGCTTCCAGCATCCGCTGACGATGAACCTCTTCGTTGAAGTTCACCACCGGTTCGTTTTTGAACGGGGGTAGCATGGTTATCCCTCCCAGAGAACTGTTACCACTTCACATTATATCGCATGTGGGCAGAGGTATGCAGGCGAAAGGGATAGGGATAGCGAACATCCTTGACGAAAAGAGGTGAGCACCGATGGCGCGGAGCAAGTGGGTTCTAACGCTTTTGCTGGCAGGAGGAATAGTGATGGCACAGAGAGCACCGGAGTTAACCAAACTGGCAGAGGGCTTCCAGTTTTGCGAAGGACCGGCTTACGAACGCAGCACCGGTTACCTGTATGTGGTGAACTGCCAGAGCGACAACATCCACCGTATATATCCTGACGGCAGGGTGGAAGTTTTCGCGAAGGCACCAGGCAGTGGCAACGGCTCCACCTTCGCCAGGGACGGTACATTGTGGGTGTGTGACTATAAACGCAAGGCGATTGTGCGCTTTGACTCTAACGGCAAAGCGGAAATCATGGCGGAGGAGTGTGATGGGAAGCCCTTCTTAGGTCCCAACGACCTCTGCTTCGATTCGAAGGGCAACCTGTATTTCACTGACCCAGCCGGCTCGTGGGACAAACCTATTGGCGCGGTGTACCGGCGTAACGCGGATGGCAAGGTACAGCGGCTGGCAGAAGGGCTACAATTCCCCAACGGCATCGCGTTGAGCCGGGATGAGAGGTGGCTGTACGTGGCGGAGTCGCCACGCAACCGCATCCTGCGCTGGCAGATACGTCCTGACGGCACGCTGGGCGAGATGGAGGTGTTTATCCAGCTGCCGCCCCCCGGCGGACCGGACGGAATGCGCTTCGACACACGCGGCAACCTGTGGATTGCGCAGTTTGGAGCGGGTAAAATCCTGGTGGTCAGCCCCGATGGCAAGATATGGCGCAGCTATCCCGCGGGAGGCAAAAACCCCACCAACGTGGAGTTCGGCGGCAAGGACAACCGCACGCTGTTTATCACCGAGACAGAGACCAACGCAGTGTATACACTTAGGGCGCCGTACCCGGGGCTGAAGCGGTGGTAGCAAGAGGGATGCGTCTCGCCGAGTATTTACAGATGTTTCTGCAGAACGAGGAGGTGCGCAAGCGGGTGGTGCATGTGCATCTGCTGGAAGCCACCGCCGGGCGCCTCGGTACAATCAGCCGCCCTTTGCCCGAGCCTCTGGAGTGTGCGTTGCGGGCACAAGGCGTCGGGGTGCTCTACAGTCACCAGGCGATGGCTTTAGAGGCGGCGCGTCGCGGCGAGCATGTGGTGGTGGTCAGTGGAACCGCTTCCGGCAAGACGCTGTGCTATAACCTGCCCGTGCTGGAAAGCGTGTTGACCAACCCGTATACCACCGCCTTCTATCTTTTCCCCACCAAGGCGCTGGCACGCGACCAGCTGGAGAAGCTGAACGAGCTGGGACTGTTCCCGCAGGTGCGTTTTGGTGTGTACGACGGCGATACCCCTCAGCACGAGCGGGCATCCATCCGGCGCGGGGCGCATATCGTGTTAACCAATCCCGACATGCTACATGTGGGCATCCTGCCCCACCACTCCTCCTGGGCAAGTTTCCTGCGCAAACTGCGGTATGTGGTAGTGGATGAGATGCACGCCTATCGCGGCGTGTTCGGCTCGCATGTGGCGCTGGTGTTGCGCCGGTTGCGTCGGCTGGCGGAGTTTTACGGGGCACGTCCGCAGTTCATCCTCACTTCCGCCACAGTCGGCAACCCACAGGAGACAGCGCAAACGCTCACGGGGCTGCCCTGCACGCTCGTTCAGGAGGACGGTGCACCTCGCCCACAGCGCTATTTCGTGTTGTGGAATCCACCCATAATTGGCGAGAACTTCGAGCGGTCGAGCACGAACGTGGAATGCGCTGCCATCATGACCGCGCTGGCGGAGACGGGCTGGAGCACACTGGTTTTCGCCAAAGCGCGCGTGACCACCGAGCTGATACTGCGCTACGCTTACGAGCTGGCGCAACGACGCGCCCCCGAGCTGAAGGAGCGGCTGATGTCTTATCGTGCAGGCTACACGCCGGAGCAGCGACGTGAGATCGAGCGCAGGCTGTTCAATGGTGAACTGCTGGGCGTAGTCAGCACCAACGCGCTGGAGCTGGGGGTGGACGTCGGTGGACTGGACGTGGTGGTGATGGCGGGCTACCCCGGCAGTATCACCAGCACATGGCAACAGGCAGGCAGGGCGGGACGGCGCGACAGGGAAGCAATGATTATCCTCGTGGCGCAGAGCGACCCGCTGGACCAGTACCTGATGCGCCACCCGGAATACCTCTTCGGACAGCCGGTGGAAAAGGTGCGCCTCAATCCAACAAACCCCCCTATCCTCAGGGCGCACCTCTGTTGTGCCGCGCACGAGAAACCTCTGGAGCCGGACGACTACACGCTCTTCGGCGATGCGGAAAGCTGCATGAGCGCCATCGCCGAATTGGCGGGCGAGGGCAAACTGGGAGCGCGCGATGGACGATGGTACTATTTCGGTGGGGGATATCCGGCGGCAGAGGTGTCCATTCGCACCGCTTCGGGCGAGGCGGTGGTGATTCGAGAGAGCACGACCGGCACGGAGCTGGGCAGGGTGGAGATGGAGCGCGCCTATCGTACGGTGCATCCGGGAGCCATCTATCTGCATCAGGGCGAGAGCTACTTTATCGAGAGCCTGGACGACGTGCAGCGTGTGGCGATAGCTACACCCATCTGGGCAGATTACTATACCGAACCGCTGGTTCACGTAGACTTACAGGTATTACACACCCGTAGCACGCGCCGGTTGGGGGCGATAGAGGCGGGCTTTGGAGAGGTGCGGGTGAGTGAACAGGTGGTAGGCTTCCGTCGCAAACATCTTCGCAGCGGCGAGGTGATCGACATGGAGCCGCTGGCGATGCCCGAGCAATCTTACCAAACCGAGGGTGCATGGCTGGCGTTCGACATCCTGCAGTTTAGCCGCTCGCAGGCGGAGAGTTATAGTCACCATGAGGCGGGGGTGCTGGATATTCTCGCCCTGCTTGCGCGCGATATGGATAGAGCAACCCTGAGCCGTTCCGCCGACTGGGTGATGGCAATGCACGGTGCCGAACATGCCCTGCAGGCAGTGGTTCCGCTGACCTGCGGTTGCGAGCGGATGGACGTGGGCAGCCACTTCACCTGGTTGTATCCCGCGTTTGGGCGCAGTGCCATCTTCCTGTACGATACCAGCCCCGGAGGCACAGGCATCAGCAAAGGCGCATACGAGGAGATGGAGAGCCTGTTGCGTATGGCAACCGCGCTGGTGAGCGAATGCTCCTGTGTAGAGGGTTGCCCCAGCTGCCTGCACTCACCGCAGTGCCCGGTGCGCAACGACGGGCTGGACAAGAGGTGGACGGTACGCCTGCTGCAATGGCTACAAGGGCATCTGGATTCGCGATAAGTTACAGGGTATTATATTGGGAGGGCGAGGCTCCTGCCGAGCCGTTGGATTTTGGTCGCGACGGAGCGTGACCCTCCAAAAATTTCAGACTTGACGGACTACTAGACAAACTGTGTTCCTGACCGATAGTACATAAAAGAGGAGGATTTTTCATTCTTTGCACGTCCAGTGGGTGGAACCATGAACGCAGTAAGGCGCAACAACGGTCATCATCAGCAACTGCTACACCGTTACCCGGGTAACCCAATCCTTACCGCTGCCGACTGGCCCTACCCCATCAACACCGTTTTCAACGCGGGCGCAACGCTCTTGCCCGATGGCACGACCCTGTTGTTGTGCCGGGTGGAGGACAGGCGGGGTATCTCGCACTTTTGCGCGGCGCGCTCGCGTAACGGGGTAGACGGCTGGGAAATCGACAGGCAGCCGACGCTCCTGCCCGACCCCGAAAACCACCCCGAAGAGATTTGGGGCATCGAGGACGCTCGAATCGTCTATGTGCCGGAGCTGGGCAAGTACGCGGTGACCTACACCTCCTACTCGCGCGGAGGTCCCGGTGTCTCGCTTGCACTCACCGAGGATTTTCGCCACTTCGAACGCTTCGGCGTGATTATGCCCCCTGAGGACAAGGACGCGGCGTTGTTGCCCAGGCGCATCGGCGGATACTGGGCGCTGATTCATCGCCCCATGACGGTGCAGGGGGCACATATCTGGATTTCCTATTCGCCCGACCTGCGACACTGGGGCAGTCACAGGATGATATTGCAGGCGAGGCGCGGGGCGTGGTGGGATGCCAACAAAATCGGGCTATCACCCCCGGCCATCGAGACGCCGGAGGGCTGGCTCATACTGTATCACGGTGTTCGCCTGACCGCCAGCGGCAGCCTGTACCGGCTGGGACTAGCGCTGTTTGACCTGAACACACCCGAGAGATGCATCCTGCGCAGCGACGAGTGGATGTTCGGTCCTGAAGAACCGTACGAGCGCGAGGGCGACGTAGCGAATGTGGTGTTCCCCTGCGGGTATACTATTGCCGACGACGGGGATACCATCAACCTCTATTACGGCGGAGCGGATACCTGTATCGCGCTGGCGACAGGAAGTATTCGCGAGATGCTGGAATGGCTCAAAGCGCATGGGCACCCCGGCGATTACGGCATATAAGGAGGAGTTATCCGGCGCATGAAATACATCTTGCTGGTGCCTGACGGGTTTGCGGACGACCCTCTGCCGGAATGGAACGGCAAAACACCCAAGATGCGTGCGAATACTCCACATCTGGACGCACTGGCGAAGCGTGCGTTGATAGGTGCGGTGTGGACCGTGCCACCCGACATGTACCCCGGCAGTGACGTGGCGAACATGGCGATTCTGGGTTACGACCCGCGCCGATACTACACCGGCAGGGGACCGCTGGAGGCACTGGCGATGGGTATCTCGCTGGAGGAGGAGGATGTCGCCTTCCGCTGCTCGCTTATCAGCACCGACGGCGAGCGCATTCTTGACCACAGCGCGGGCAATATCAGCAACGAGGAGGCGCATCCGCTCATTCGCCTGGTGGACGAAAAGCTGGGCACGCGCTACTGGCGTTTCTTCCCGGGAGTGGGCTACCGACATGTGATGGTATGGCATGAGGGACCGACGGATGTTCGCTGCACGCCTCCCCACGATGTGGTCGGTGAGCAGTGGGCGCAGCATTTGCCGGTGGGCGAGGGGGAGGAGAAGCTGCGCAGGCTGATTGAGGACTCGCTGAACCTGCTGGACGACCACCCTGTCAACCGCCGCCGGCGCGATGAGGGGAAGGCTCCTGCCAACATGATTTGGCCCTGGGGGCAGGGGATAGCGCCCAAACTGCCCTCTTTTGCGCTGAGGCATGGGGTTACCGGTGCGGTGGTAGCAGAGGTCGACCTGGTCAAAGGCATTGGACGCGCCGCCGGACTGGAAGTGCCCACCGTGCCCGGCGCAACGGGCTATTTGCATACCGATTACCGCGCACTCGGCGCGTGGGCACTGCGGATGCTGGACAAGCACGATTTCGTGTTCGTTCATGTGGAAGCTCCCGACGAGGCAGGGCATCAAGGCGACCCCGAAGCAAAGGTGTGGGCGCTGGAGCAGATTGACGAGCATGTCGTGGCGCAACTGGTGGATGGCTTGCGCGAACACGATTACCGGATGCTGGTGTTGCCCGACCATGCGACGCCTGTTGCTATCCGCACTCACCGGGTGGGAGCAGTGCCCTTTATGCTCTATGACTCGCGTGAGGACCTGTCGCATGGCAACGCGCTCACCTTCGACGAGAGCGCAGTAGAGGAGGCGAAACTGCGCATCGATGAAGGCTGGCGGTTGATAGAGATGTTGTTGAAGAGGTAGATGCGTCCTCGCGACAAGGCTGGCACATGCGACGCGCCATCGGTATTGCACTCGCAGCGCTGGGGGTGGTTTACAGACGGTTGTGGTAATACTTGCCTCTCAGGCGTTAGGGTTCAGCCTGCTAGGGGGTGAGCCTCGCAGCGGTTCGAGGCAGCCCCCTACCTCACCCGGGCAAAGCGCAGTTTGCCCACGCGAATCACCGCACCGTGCAGAGTGGTCACCTCTATCTCCTCGTTGGGGTCGGCATGGCGCACACCGTTGATTTCCACCGCTCCCTGCTGAATCAGGCGTCTCCCCTCGCTGTTACTGCTCACCAGCCCCAGCGCGGAGAGCAAACGCGGCAGCCACACCTTACCGTCCTTCACAATGTCCATCGGCACATCGTATTCGGGCATCTCTTCGGGCATCTCACGCGCCGAGAAGACACGCATGAACTCGCGGTCTGCCTCCTGTGCTGCCTCCGCGCTGTGGTAGAGGCTCACAATCTCGCGGGCGAGGCGGCGTTTCACCTCCATCGGGTGCAACGTGCCGTTGTTCAACCCCAGTGCAATCTCGCGCACCTCCTCCATCGGCACCTCAGTGCACAGTTCGAAGTACGACACCATCAGCTCGTCGGGCAGGGACATCACCTTCCCAAACATCTGCTCGGGCGGTTCGGTGATGCCGATGTAGTTGCCCAGCGATTTGCTCATCTTCTCCACGCCGTCCAGCCCGATGAGCAGGGGCATCGCCAGCACCACCTGCGGGTCCTGCCCGTATTCGCGCTGCAGGTCGCGCCCAACAAGGTTATTGAAAATCTGGTCGGTTCCGCCCATCTCAATGTCGGACTGGATAGCCACCGAGTCGTAACCCTGACACAGCGGGTAGAGGATTTCGTGCATCCCCAGCGGTTTGCCTTCCGCAAGGCGGTTCTGGAAGTCGTCGCGCTCCAGAATGCGCGCCACCGTGTATTTGGAGGCGAGCTGTATCACGTCGGCAAAGGTCATCTTGCCGAGCCAATCGCTGTTGAAGTAGATTTCGGTGCGTTCGGGCATCAGGATGCGATATAGCTGCTGCTGGTAGGTACGGGCGTTCTGCTCCACCTCTACACGCGACAGTTGCGGGCGGGTCTTGCTGCGCCCGGTGGGGTCGCCAATCATCGCGGTGAAGTCACCGATGATGAGGCAGGCGATGTGCCCGAACTCTTGGAACTGGCGCAGTTTGCGCAGCACCACCGCGAAGCCCAGATGGATGTCGGGCGCGGTGGGGTCCAGTCCCAGTTTCACGCGCAGAGGTTTGCCCGTCCGCGCCGATTTCTCCAGCTTCTCGCGCAGACCGTCTTCGGGGATAATCGCCGCCACCCCGCGTTGCAGCACCTGAAGCTGATGGTCGATATTCTCCATTCTCTTTGCACCCAACCGGTAAAGATGTGCCGATAGGTGATGTTACCAAATCGGGGGGTGTTTCCCCTAGTCCTCGCCCTGCGACTTAGTAAAGCCCGGCTGACCGTCGATTTCGTGCAGCTTCTCCACGTGCGTCCAGCGGTGCCGGCTGCTGATGCGCTGGAGCAGGTCCATCGCCTGCGCGTCGTTCAGTTCGCCTTCCCCGTCGCGCAGCACGAACCGGCACGCCCAGTGGTCTACCAGGTCGGTCATGAAGCCGACGGCGGGATAGACCAGTGTGCCCCGGCTGGCTATGGCTTTGAGCCTCAGCGCAGTGCCTTCCGCGAGCTGTTCCATGCTCTTGCCCAGCTGTTCGGAAGTGCCGTCGAACTCCACAAACACGTCCATGCCCACCACGCGCCTCTTTTGCGGACGCACCATCACCGGCTCGCGCGTCACCTGCGGCAGCCGGATGGGGCGGTATTCGCGCACAAAGGTCTGGCTGGGTTTCTTGCCCAGGTTGGCGATGATGGCGTCGGTGTATTCGGTGGTGCTGTTGCACCGGTCGTAACCCACCACGTCGCCGGTGCGCACCTTGCCCTCCTCCAGGGTGACCATAATCGCGTTCTCAATGGTCGCCGCCGCCTCAAACTCGCCGATGTAGCGCAGCATCATCACCGCCGAAAGGATGACCGCCGTGGGGTTAATCACGTTCTTGCCCGCGTACTTGGGCGCGGAGCCATGTACCGCCTCGAAGATAGCCACCTCATTGCCGATGTTCGCCGAGGGCGCAAAGCCCAGCCCTCCCACCAGCGCGGAGCTCAAGTCGCTGAGGATGTCGCCGTTCATGTTGGTGGTGACGATGATGTCGAACTGCTCAGGGCGTTTTACCAGCTGG
>JBMFOT010000037.1:0-34454 GCA_049969495.1 Armatimonadota bacterium | reverse complement strand
ATGGTCTGCTCAGCACAATGGCGACGACGCGCCGCCCCGCGCACACTGCCCGTCTCCACATACGCCTGCAACGCCTCCAGCTGTTTATAGCATAAAACAGGGCGTGCAGGTTGTCAAGAGGAATTGCCCAAGCGTTTGCCTGTGATATAATGGAGATACCTGATACGACCGGAGAAGACCAAAAGGCGATGGAATGTGCACCTAGCGGAGCATCTGCTCTCCGTTTCATAGAGGAGTGGTTTACCCGCCTTCCCGAAGCACGGTGGGAAGAGGACATCCTCGCACCGGCAGGTTCCCCTGAGGCGGTTGCGCTGTTTGCGGTGGATACGGTCAACGCCTTTGCGCATGAAGGCAGCCTCGCCAGCGTGCGCACCCGTGCTATGCTCCCTCGTCTACGCAACCTGTTCATCCGGGCGCATGAGTGGGGCGTGCAGAACTTCGTGCTGGTAGCGGACAGCCACAGCGACGACGCGGAGGAGTTTCGCCATTTTCCCGCACACGCGGTCCGCGGCACCACGGAAGCGCGGTTGGTACCGGAGATTGCCTCCCTGCCCTTTCGCGACCTGTTCACTGTGTTTGTAAAGAACTCCTTTCACCCCGCGAACGCCACCAGTGTAGAACCCTGGCTGATAGACAATCCGCAGGTCACCCACTTTGTGGTCACCGGCTGCGGAACCGATTTGGGAGTCTACCTGCTGGCGACCTACTTGCACGCGCACCTGCTGGCGCATAACCAGTCGGGCAGGGTCGTCGTACCTGCCGATTGCACGGACACCTACGATATCGCGCCTGACCTCGCGCAGGAGCTGGGCATCCTGCCTCACCCCGGCGACCTGTGCCACAAAATCGCCCTGTACCATCTGGCAATGCACGGCGTGAAAGTGGTAAAAGATATACGGTGAACACAGCGATGAGCATCTTCGACGGCAAGCGGATACCTGCAGACAAACTGAACCTGGATTGGGAGGGCATTCGGCGCGGCGAGTATAGCGACCGCTACTTCTGGAACGGTATGACCATCCTCACGCAACTGGCACGGGAAGGCTATCGATTTCGCGGACATTCTACCTCGCTGGAGACACAGGGTATCACCGATTACCACCACGTGCTCACCGGTGATACCGTCGTGGAGATGCAGTGGTTTCCCCGACGCAAGCCGTTCACGGTGGTGGCGGGCGTAGATGCTGCGGTAGCCATCTTGCAACAGTGCAGCGGCGAGTGGGACAGTGACACCTTTCTCCCCGCTGGCGACCAACTGGAGATTCTGGCGGTGCAGGACGGCGACCTCGCTCCCTACGCCGGCAATCCGCTGGAGGTTACCCCTGTGCTGAAAGTGCGCGGACGCTACCGCCATTTCGCTATTCTAGAGACGCCGACGCTGGGCGTGCTCACCCGCGCCAGCCGAATCGCCACCAATACCTATTACCTGATGCAGGCGGCGCGAGGCAAACCGGTGCTGTTCTTCCCCGCTCGCTTCGACCTGCCCGCCACGCAGGCGATAGATGGCTACGCCTATTATATCGGCGTGCAACGGTATAACCACGATTTCGCAGCAAGCACCTTACCCTTTGTCTCCACCCCCGCCCAAGCCTCGCTGTGGGGTGGGCAGGCTGGTGGAACCGTGGCGCACGCGATGATCGCCTGCTTCCTGGGCGATACCACCGAGCTGATGCTGCAGTTCGCCCGCATTCTGCCGCCCGGTGTGCCACGCATCGCGCTGGTGGACTTCCATAATGACTGCGTGAATACCTCCCTGCAGGTGGCCAGAGCCTTCTTTGAACGCTACCGGCAGGCGGTGGAATCCGGCGACCACGAGGGGGCGCAACGGTATAAACTGTTCGGCGTCCGCCCCGACACCGGTGGCGAACTGCGCGACCGCAGTCTGCAGCATCTTCCGGACGACCCGTCGCTTTATGGTGTCAGCTCGGCACTGATTCGAGCCCTGCGCGAGGCACTGGACGAGGCGTGGAAAGACTGGAGCCTGTCGGGCGAATGGCGCGAAAGGGCGGCGGAGTACTGCAGGCAAATCAAAATTGTGGCGACCGGCGGTTTCAACCTACAGCGCATCCGCCAATTCGAAGAGGAAGGCGTGCCGGTAGACATCTATGGCGTCGGTTCTTCCTTCTTCTCCAACAGCTCGGTGGAGGGTACGGTGACCGACTTCACCGCCGATGTCGTGCGGGTGAAGATAGACGCCCACTGGGTACACATGGCAAAAGAGGGACGCAGAGCCTGTGACAACCCAAACCTGCAGCGTGTAGAGCAGAGCCTATGAGTGAGATGATTCTGCCTTCCGCGCGGGAGATCAAAGCACACGTGCTGCGCAATTTGCAATTCTGGGCGGAACATGCCGTAGACCATGAATGCGGCGGCTTTTGGACACATCTCCACCGTGACGGCAGTCGCTACGGTGACGGTCAGAAGTTCCTGGTGATGCAGGCGCGGATGACCTACGCTTTCGCCATCGCTGCCCTGTGGAGCGGCGATAGCGCGTGGAGAGAGCTGGTAGAACACGGCGTGCGCTTCCTGCAGGAGAAGATGCGCGATCCCAAATGTGGTGGCTGGTTCTGGACGGTGTCCCGCGAAGGCGATTTGACCAACGGCAGCAAGATGGCGTACGGTCACGCCTTTGCGGTGTACGCCCTCGCCTACGCCGGACATGCCCTTGATGACGATGCGCTGCTGCACGACGCCGAAGACGGGCTGCACTGGATGTACGAGCATCTGTGGGATACCGACAGAGGCGGCTATGTGCAGTCGCTGACCCGCTGCTTGTTCCCGCTGGACGACACCAAACGGCTGGACACGCAGTTGCATAGCATGGAGGCGGCATCGGCGGTCGTGGCGTTCTGCGGGTCACCCTTTGCCGGAGAGCACCTGCGCGAGCTAGCGCAAACCGTCGCCACGCGGGCCATTCACCCGAACGGCAGATGCGCCCGCGAGTGGTTTCTGAACGACTGGAGTGAGAACGTGGACGCCACCGGCGGCGATGTAAGCATCGGGCATAATCTGGAGGCGGCGTGGTTCCTGCGCGCGGCAGGATTGCAGTTGAATACAGAGCAGTTCACTCCTGTTGCCGATACGTTGTTGCGCTTCTGCCTGCAACACGGCTGGGACGACGAACGAGAGGCTTTTATCCAGACCGTCACGCCCGAAGGTGAACCTGTGAATCGACATATCATCTACTGGACGCAGGGCGAGGCGATGGGCGCACTGTCTCTCTGGTGGCGGCTGACAGAAGGAGCAGGGTACCGCGAACGGCTGGCGCAGGTTTGTTACACTGTGCTGAACCGCTTCTATGACCCCGACTACGGTGAATACTTCGAAACGCTGGACGAAAGCTGCCAGCCCACACACCTCTATAAAGGCAGTGCATGGAAGGCAGCGTACCACCTGACACAAGCGTGGTGGCACGTTGCGGGCAACCTGTACGGGCAAGAGGCAAGGAAGGTGCTGTAGTAAGTTATCCTCTACGCTGGGCACGCCGCTGAAGCCACCGTTCAAAGCACTTCGGGCTTTGGGTAGATTTCTTGCCCAGCAACAGCCCTCCTACGCCGATGTCCTCATCCAGGTCGGGTCAGTGGATGCCATATCCTGCACCCCTAATGAGGTTCAACAGGGTGTTAACGCTCCCCCCTCACCTCCGTTTCCACCCTACCCACGTTGAAACCCCATACCTGCACCTGTCGGGGGTCGCAAGGCTCGGCACAGGTGAACTCGATGGTGCGCGGCTCGCCGGGTAGGAGGAACAGGTAGTTATCGCTGACCTGCACAGCGTCTTGAGGGAACACCAGGTGCACAAAGTGCGCAACCTTATCGGGACGCAGCTCGCACTCCCAGCAACTGCCTTCCTGTCCTTTCGGGATGAACACTGCCTGCACCGTTGCTTTCGGCATCTTCAGGTGTTTCCACTCGGCGAAGAAGTGCACGTTATCGGGCGCGTGGTGTCCTCGCTTCACCTGCACCACCAGAAACTCGTCTGTGGGGTCCGCCGCTGGCGCAAGATGCAGCAATTGCTGGCTGCTGTTAGCGGGCACTTGCACCCGATGCTCCTCTTCCGAAATCACCGCGCCGTCCAAACGCATCCGGCGAATGCGCAGGTTACCGGATGCAGGCTCCGTGCGGTCGTTTACACCCCACAGGGTCACCGAGCCATCTTCCTCCTGACGGAAGGTGTACAGGAGCGGAGCGAAGGCACGGGCAACGTAATGGTATGCTCCTTTAGGGTTCAGATAGTAGTCTATCACGCTCCACGAGATGCCGGGCCAACAGTCGTTCAGCTGCCAGAAGAGCGCGCCGCTACACTCAAACTTGCGTCGGCGATAGTGCTCGATGCCGAACTTCAGCCCTTCCGCCTGCACGAACTGCGACAACAGCACAAACTCCTGAATGTCCTTGGGCTGCCACACATGCGCCTCAAACATGCGCTCCTTACGCGAGGTGTCAGGGTCCTTGATGCGGTAGAGGAAGCCCTCGCTGTCGTAAAAGAACTGCTCAGGTGGGATATTGCGCTGCAGGGTACGCAGTGCCGGTGCGCCGTGCATGCCGAACTCACTGATGAAGCGCCCTTTGTCGTGCGCGTAGTGACGGTAGGAGACGCCCCCCGGCGTTGGGTTAGCGCGAGGTTCTTCGCGGCTCGTTCGCGGGTAAATCATGCCAGCCCACACCTGCCAGTTGTGCTTGTCGCCTACCTTGTCGCTGTTGGCATCATCACCGCCCCAGGGGCTACCGTGCCAGTAAGGGCGTGAGGGGTCGTGCTCGGCGCATACTTTCGGGAGTATCTCGTCATAGATGCGCTTGCCGAAGAAGGGAAAATCCGGTTCGTTCCAGTGGATCATGCTGTCAATCCACTGGTTCTCGTTGTTTCCGCACCACAGGGCGATGCACGGGTGGTTGCGCAGCCTCTTCACCACCACCTCCGCCTCCCGTTGCACTTCTTTGACGAAATCTGCATCGTCATCGGGGTAGGCGGCGCAGCTGAACATGAAATCCTGCCACACCAGAACGCCCATCTCGTCGCAGGCGTTGTAAAACTCGGGCGACTCGTAGATTCCCCCGCCCCACACGCGCAGCATGTTCATATTGGCATCGCGCGCCATCTGCACCAGCTTGCGGTAGCGTTCGGCAGGTATCGAGCCGATAAGGTTATCGGCGGGAATCCAGTCTGCCCCCTTCGCGAAGAGCTTCACCCCGTTGAGCACGAAGGTAAAGTTCGTGGTGTCCGGCTCCAGACCGGGCGACTGGTCTATCTCGATGGTGCGCACGCCGAATCGCACAGAATCGGCATGTACCGCTTTCGTGCCGTCCAGCAGTTCCGCCTCTACAGTGTACAGGTGCGGCTTGCCCAGGTCGTGCGTCCACCACAGCTGGGGCGCATCCATCCACAGGGTGGTCTCCGCCTTGCCGTCGATAACCGGTGCGCTCACGCCCCAGTCCTGCCCATGGTCACGCACAAAGAAGCTCACCACCAGCGGACGGTGCTCTTTGCCGATGATTTCTATCTCCGCGCTCAAGCGTACTTCCGCCCCGTTCTCGGTAAGGCGAAGGGTATGGGCAAACAGGTGGGCGATACGCGCCACCGAATGCGCCTCCAGCCGAACGGGACGCCACACGCCGACGGTCACGAAACGGGGTCCCCAGTCCCAGCCCCAGTTCATCTGCGCTTTGCGCACCCACACACGCGGCTTGTAGAACGCCGCCCAGTAGCGGGAGACATCCTTCTTCTCCGCTTCCAGCACGACAGAGTGGAAACATATCGCCAGCGTGTTCTCCTCGCCCCGGCGCAGGTGTTCGGTGACGTCAAAGCGATACGGCGTGAACATGTTCTGTGCGGAGCCGACCTTCTCGCCGTTCAGGTAGATGTCGGCGAGGGTATCCAGCCCTTCAAACACGAGGTCAAACCGTTCGCCCTGCATGTCGGAGGGCACGGTGAAGCGGGTGCGATACCACCACTCGTAGTCTTCCACCCAGCCGCAGGCTTCGGGGTTCTCGTCGTAGTAGGGGTCGGGCAAGATGCCCGCACGAATGAGTGCGGTATGAACATCCCCGGGCACCTCCACCGCAATCGCCTCACGCTCGGTGAAATCCTCACGGTGCGCCCCTTTCTGCACGCCCTGCCCCGGCTCAAAGTAGAAAAGATTCCATGTGCCGTTGAGAGATAACTGCATCCTCTGTACCTCCTTGCCCACCGCATAGTTATACAGGAGTTCGGGCAGGTTCGTCAAGGCTGTGCGGATTACCTGCAGGCAGGCATGGCATCCTGTGGAGCCATCGGCGTTCCTGCATCCATACCTCTGCAGGCATAGCAGGTGCTAATGGCGAAGGTGTTTTTTTCAGGACAATTCTCACGGAGGTCATCGAAGCACAGCATGAAGTCGCTGATTCGGTTTAGCGCGTTCGCCGGGGCTATTCTCCTTCTGGCGATCTATTGCCCTGCCCAAACCGTCGTCCGCTTTGCCCGCTACCCCGCCCCATCGCCCGATGGCAAGCAAATCGCCTTCTCGTGGCAAGGCGACCTGTGGTTGGTAAGCAGCGCAGGCGGAGAGGCGAAACGGTTGACCGTTCACGAAGGCTACGATTTCGCTCCGGTGTGGTCGCCGGACGGCACCCGAATCGCCTTCACCTCAGACCGATACGGCAACGATGATGTGTTCGTGCTGAGCCTGCGCGACGGAACAATTCAGAGGTTAACCTACTGGTCGGGACGAGACCGCGCGCTCGGCTGGACACCCGACGGCAAAGCGGTGCTCTTCGATTCCACACGCGATTGGGAACCCTACGGCGCGGAGCCCTGTGTGTATGTCGCGCCCCTGGGCGGCGGAACTCCCTACCGCCTGCACAACGCCACCGGCACGCCTGCCGCCCTTTCGCCCGATGGGGAGAAACTCGCTTTCGTTCGGCGCGACTCCAGCTGGTGGCGCAAGGGCTACAGAGGTAGCGCGACCGGAGACATCTGGCTGCACGACCTGAAAGCGGACAAGTTCACCCGCCTGACACAAACGGATACGTCTGACACCTTCCCGATGTGGTCACCCGACGGCAAAACGCTCTATTTCCTCTCCGAGCGCGACGATACCTACAACCTGTGGGCGATGGACGTGACCAGCAAAGCGGTCAAGCAGCTGACCCGCTACAAAGGCGATGGGGTGCGCTTCCCACAGATTGCCCGCAACGGCAGCCTCATCGCCTACGAACAGGGCATGGACATCTGCACCTTTGCGCCCGGTTCAGGCGAGATTCGCATTCTGAACATCACCGCCCCCGCCGCCGATGTGCGCAAGCCACAGGGCTTCTGGCAGCAGGTTCGTAGCGGTGACGTGTCCGAATTCGCCATCGCGCCCAACGGCAAGGAGGTGGCGTTTGTGGTGCGCGGGGAGGTGTTCGTCACCCGTTACCCTGAAGGAGGCTCCGCCCGTCGCCTCACCGAAACGGTGGAACCCGAATACGACCTCGCCTGGTCGCCCGACAGCAAATCGCTGCTCTTCGCCTCCGAGCGCGGCGGCAATACCAGTCTGTATCTGGTAACCTCCGAGGACCCCGAAGAGCCTCGCCTGCGCCGTACAATGAAGTTAAAAACCGAACGCCTGACCAACTCCCCGCAGCCCGATACCTCGCCCGTCTTCTCACCAGACGGCAAAAAGATTGCCTTCCGCCGCGGCAACGGCGACCTGATTCTGCTGGACATGGAGACGAAGACGGAGCGCGTGCTGCTGCGCCACTGGAACCTGGGGCGGTTTGTCTGGTCACCGGACAGCCGCTGGATAGCGTATGAGATGGAAGACAACGAGTACAATAGCGACATCTACATCCTCTCCGTCGAGGACGGCAAAAGCGTCAATGTCAGCCGTCACCCCAACAACGACATCAACCCCTCGTGGTCGGCGGACGGGCGTGCGCTGGCGTTTCTGTCCCAGCGCGATGGGCGCAACTTCAACATCTGCTACGTATTCCTGCGCAAGGCAGACGACGAGAAGAGCAAGGCGGACTGGCAGGACGAAGAGGACGCCCGCTACGACGCCCCGAAGAAGCCCGAGGAGAAACCGAAGGACGGCAAGGAGAAAGAGCCGGTACAGATAGATTTTGAGGACATCCACGACCGCGTGCGACAGGTGACGCGCTACGCGGGTGGCGTACAGGAGATAGCCCTATCGCCCGATGGTAAGAAGATTGCCTTCCGCAGCAGCTACCAGGGGCAGAGTGACCTGTACGTCATCGGCTGGGATGGCAGCGACGAGAAACGATTGACTACCGGCGGGGCGTCGCCAAGTGACATCCGTTGGAGCAGCGATGGTAACCAAATCACCTTCCTGAGCCGCGGGCGCATCTCGCGCGTCGCCGCTGCAGGTGGCAACGTACAGAGCACCGACTTCAACGCACAAATGCGGGTAGACCTCGCCGCCGAACGGGAATACATCTACGATGCGGTATGGCGCACGCTGAATCAGGTGTTCTATGACGAACGCTTCCACGGCACCGACTGGGCAGCAATGCGAGGCAAGTACCGCACCTATCTGCCGCACGTTACCGAGGACCGCGACTTCACCGCTGTCGTCTACATGCTGCTGGGCGAGTTGAACTCGTCGCACGTGGGCTTCACCCCTCGCCAGACGTCCAATCCCGAATCGGCGGAGACAGGCATACTGGGCGTGGTGTGGGCAAACACGCGCGAGGGCGAGGGATTAATTATCGAATCGGTCATCCCCAAAACGCCCGCCTCGCGTGCGGATGTGAACCTGAAACCCGGTGAGCGCGTGCTGGCAATCAACGGCAAGCGCATCACTCCAACCACGAATGTCTGGCAATTGCTGAACGGAACCGTCGGCGAGAAGACGGAGCTGCTGGTGCGTTCTGCGGACGGCAAAGAGCGCACGGTCACTCTACGCCCAGTCTCCTTCTCCGACTTCCGAGGTGCTCGATACGAGCACTGGGTCAAAAGCAACTGCCAATGGGTGGAGCAGCAATCGGGCGGCGAGCTGGGCTATGTGCATATCCAGGGCATGGGCGAACTGAACGTGTACGAGTTCATCCGCCAGCTGCACGCGGTGGCATACGGCAAGAAAGGGCTGTTGATCGACGTGCGCTTCAACGGGGGCGGCTGGACTACCGACTACCTGCTGGCGATTCTGATGGCGAAACGGCATGCCTATACCCTCTCGCGTGGTGGCGAACCGGGCTATCCGCAGGACCGCCTGCCGCTGTATGTGTGGACGAAGCCCATCGCCGTGCTGTGCAACGAGCGTAGTTTCAGCAACGCCGAAATCTTTACCCACGCCATCAAGACGCTGAAGCGGGGTCCGGTGATTGGGATGCCCACCGCCGGTGGGGTCATCAGCACAGGCAGGCGTTTGTTGGTCGATGGCAGCTCCGTTGCCACGCCGGGGCGAGGCTGGTTCACCATCGACAAGGGCGTGAACATGGAACACAACGGCGCGATACCCGACTACGTCGTGGAAGATTTGCCGGAAGACCTCGCCGCCAGACGCGACCGCCAGCTGGAAAAGGCGGTGCAGGTGCTGATGAAATTGGCGCGGGAAGCACCGCCGGAGTTCCCATCGCCCGCGCGGTAGGTGGAGAGGAGGGTGATGGCTCGGCAGGCGCCTCGCCCTCCCCACAGACTTTGAGTGCTCATTATCTTGATTAAATATTTCCCCACGTGCTATACTGAGATAGCCCAAAACCCACAAACCCGGAAAGGAGCAAACAAGATGTCAGTGGAACGCCCTGGTGCGGTGACGTTCAAAGGACAGCCGATGACGCTTGTCGGACCGGAACTGAAACCGGGTGACAAAGCGCCCGATTTCACCATCATAGACCAGTCGCTACAGCCCGCTTCGCTGAAAGACTATGCGGGCAAGGTGGTTTTGCTGAGCGTTGTGCCCTCTCTGGACACCGGCATCTGCTCCGCGCAGACAAAGCGATTCAATGAGGAATCTGCAAAGTTGCCTGAAGACGTGGCTGTCCTGACGATAAGCATGGACCTGCCCTTCGCACAGGCACGTTTCTGCGGGGCGGAGAACATCGACCGCGTGAAAGTGCTTTCCGACCATCGCGACGCCTCTTTCGCGCAGGCGTACGGCACCCTGGTGAAGGAGCTGCGACTGGAGTGCCGCGCGGTATTCGTGATAGACCGCGACGGGATTATCCGCTATGTGGAGTATGTGCCCGAAATCGCCAGCCATCCGAACTACGATGCTGCGCTGGAGGCGGTGAAAAGGCTGGTATAGAGCACAGGGCGCCTTCGGGCGCCCTGCTTGCCTACATGCGCCACTTACGAATGATACTCCTCAACAACCAGAGTATCCCGGTCAACAAGCCATACCTAGGGCATATCCGCCCGCAGGAATCCACCACCTCTGCGCAGAAACGCTCTTATCGAAATGGATGCACGCTCGCGAACATCCCCCCTGATAGCGGTTTTACCCGTCGCCTTGCCGTTGGTTGCACTCGGCATGGGCTGTTTCTTCGGATTGAGCGCGTCCGGGTTATTTGACCTTGACGAGGGACTTTACGCCACCGCAGCGCGCCAGATGGTGGAATCGGGCGACTGGCTGATACCTCGCGTCGGGACAGGGGTTTTCTTCGATAAACCTCCCCTCACCTACTGGATGCAGGCGCTGTGCATGAAGTTTTTCGGGTTCACGCCCCTGGCAGCGCGGTTGCCCTCTGCGGTCGCAGCGGCGCTGACCGCATGGCTGATCTGGCAGTGGGCGAAACGACGTGAACTAGAGCGCGTCGGCTGGCTTGCGCTGGTTATCTATCCGCTCTGCCCGCTCACGATGGGGCTGGCGCGTCAGGCGATTATGGACAGCCTGCTCACCCTGTGGTTTACGCTGGCAATAATCGGCTGGATCGAAGGCTACACAGGCGACCGCCGATGGTACCTGCTCATGGCAGTTGGCGCAGGACTGGCAACGATGACCAAGGGCTTGATTGGGCTACTATTGCCGGGTGGCGCGCTGGTGCTGTGGATACTGCTCCGACGCGATTGGGCGGAGCTGAAACGCATTCCCTGGCTACCTGCGTTCGGCGTCTACCTGCTGATTGTTCTGCCCTGGCACCTGGCGGTTTGGCGTGCGGCAGGCGACCTGTTCGTGCGCGAATATATTGTCCATCACCACATCCAGCGGTTTCTGGGCAAGGATTTCGGACATGTTGCACCCTTCTGGTTCTATATTCCGATGCTGCTGGTGGGGATGTATCCCTGGAGCGCGTTTGTGCCAGTTATCGGCTGGCAGGCAATAAGCGGCTGGAAGTGCGAAAGAGAAAAGCTCTGTTGTGCGTGGGCGATGTGGACGTTCTGGGCGGCGGTGGTGGTGGTCTTCTTCTCGCTGAGCAAGTCCAAACTGCCGGGCTACGTACTGCCCGCTCTGCCTCCGTTGTGTCTGCTGGCTGGGGCAAGGCTTCACTCACTATGGACGGTGAAAAACGGTTTGCGTCCGGGTGAGGCAGCACTAATGGGCTTCACGGGTCTGATTCTGAGCGCGTTTTTTGTGCTGGTGGGAGCTCTCGGCTGGGAATGGCGCGGTCAGTCCGGTGCTGAGCTGATGGGCAGAAGTGTACCGACGGACGTGGTGCAGGCGGTCGCGCACATGGCGCCCTTCGCCCTGATGCTGGGAGCGCTGTTCCTGCTGAGCGTGCTTGTGCTGTTCGCCCGGTGGTCGGCGACGCCACGAGTGGCAGGAGCGGCGATACTGTTCGGGCTGCTGTTTGCCTTTCTGGTAGGACACGACGGTCTACCGCGCTGGAACGCCTACGATATCGAGCCTCTCCATCGCCTGGCGCGCTCGCTTATCCCTGCTCTGGAGCAGGGCAAGTCGGTAGCTATCTACGCCTTCGAGCCGAGCCGACCCAGCCTGCGCTTCATCATGGGGCATCCGCCACAGATATCCGAACCGGGCACTGCGGAGGAACTGCGCCGCGTACTGCAAGGTGCGAAGGGGGGCTACATTCTGACGGAGAAGCGCAACACACTTCCACCCGACCTGCCCTGCCGCGCCCTGCGGGAACGCGAGGACGGTCGCTGGGTACTGTATCGATGCGAGCCATTCGGAGAATAATCATTGCACCAACCGCCTTCAAGGGCAGTCTGACGCCGGTGGAAGCGGCTCAGGCGATGGAGCGTGGAGTCCGTTGTGTTTTGCCCGATGCGGAGGTGGTCATGTTGCCGCTGGCGGACGGTGGTGATGGCATGTTGCAGTGTTTGGCGCACGCCGGGGTGTGCACGCTGCGCTACCACACCGTCCCCGATGCGTTGGGACGACCGCGCACGGCTCCATACGGCATCAGTGCAGACAGCGAAACCGGCTTCGTCGAGATGGCGCAAATTTGTGGGCTGGCACAGCTGCGCCCTGAAGAACGCGACCCGCGTGTGACTACCACACTCGGCGTCGGCGAGATGATTTCCCATCTGCTGGCGCAGGGGGTGCCTCGGATGGTCATCGGACTGGGAGGCAGCGCGACCAACGACGGCGGAGCGGGCGCACTGGCGGCGCTGGGCTGGCAACTGCAAGACAAGCACGGTCAACCGATACCTCCGGGCAATGCGGGGCTGCTGCATCTGCATCGCGTTATCCCCTCCCCTTCTGCCAACGATCGAGTGGATGTTTTACTGGCGGCGGACGTGCGCAATCCCCTGCTGGGCAAGCAAGGAGCCACCGCCGTCTTCGCCCCTCAGAAGGGGGCGACTCCACAGATGTTACCCGAGCTGGAGCGTGCCATGCGCCGCTGGGTAGTTGCAGTGCATCGGGCGACAGGCAGAAAGGTTTCGCGAATACGGGGCACAGGTGCGGCGGGAGGACTGGCGTTCGGTCTGCTGGCGCATTTTCCGCAGGCGCAACTGGTCTCAGGAGCGGAGTTTGTGATGCAGGCTGTGGGCTTCCACGAGGCTCTGCGGGGAGCTGAGCTTGTGTTGACGGGCGAGGGACAGGTGGATGCCACCACCCTTCACGGCAAACTGTTGATGCAGGTCTTCCAGAGGGCGAAAAGGCAGGGTGTGCCGGTTGCGGTAATATGCGGAAGCGTTCAGGGCGAACCCGCCATGCTAAAACAATACGGTGTGCTGGCATGTGAAACGCTGGTTTCTGAAAGAACCTCGCGCGAGGCAGCGATGCGTGAGGCGACCGTGCTCTTAGAAGAGAAAACGGCGAAACTGCTGGGGCATCTATAACGTCCTATAGTTAGCCAAAGCGCAGGAGTATTGCATTCCCTGCACGAAAAGGCTATAATACAAACAACCTGTTCACTTTAGGAGGAGGTGTTTCAGTATGAAACGACTGTGGTTTGCGTTCGCAGCGGCAGCGGTGCTGATGGTATGGACGGTGCCGGCATTTGCGCAGTGGGGTGAGGAAACGACGGGCAACAACCTCCGCGTGCGCATCGGCGCGTTCTTCCCCAGCAAGTCCATCTCCCGCGACGAAGCCAACACCTGGTTCGGAGCCGGCGTGGATTATGTGTTGAAGCGTGACGTCATCACCAAAGAGGGCTATGCAGCGGACCTTGGCGTCAGCGTCGACTACTACGGCTCCGGCAAGGTATATAATGTGCCGGTTCTGCTCAACTACTGGGGCAAACTCGGCAACGGGTTGAGCTGTACCGCCGGCGTTGGCGTTGGCTTCTCGAAGCGACCGGTAAGCGGTGACACCAAGACCGGCTTTGCCTACACCATTGGTGTTGGATACGACTTCACCGTCGGTCAAGAAGGGGGAACGCAGCTTTTCGTCGACCTGCGCTACAACGGACTGACCGGTACCGACAACGAGCACAACGGCTTCGCCATTTACCTTGGTGCGAGGTTCTAACCATCAGCTTGTGTGGTGGCGACGGCGGGATACTCTCCCGCCGTTGTTTTTTGCTCTCGTTGGGTGCTACAATAGTGTATAAAGCCTCATTCGTTCTCTTGGAGGGCGAGGCGAAGATTTAGCATAGACATAGCAGGCAACCATGTGGCAGATAGAATATCCTCGGCGCAAAACGCGCCCGGTGCGTGTGGGCGCGATTACCATCGGTGGCGGACATCCCATTGTGGTGCAGTCCATGATTACGGCGGAAACGTGGGACGTGCAGCGCGCCGCCGAGCAAGTGATGCAGTTGTGGGACGCAGGCGCGGAGATTGTGCGCATCACCGCCCCCAACCTGCGGGAGGCGCAGTGCATCGGCGAAATCCGCAATATCTTGCTGAAAAAGGGCTATCGAGTGCCCCTGGTGGCGGATGTACATCATCAGGGCACGGACATCGCGGTAGAGGTCGCGCAGTATGTAGATAAGGTGCGCATCAACCCCGGTCTGTTCGTCTACCGCAAGCCGCGCGGTCGTGCTGACGACTACACCCCAGAAGAGCACGAGCAGGAACGGCAGGCGATCGAAGAGGCGCTGGTTCCCGTCATAGAGGCATGTAAAAAACACGGTATCGCCTTGCGTATCGGGGTAAACCACGGCAGTCTCAGCGAGCGGATGCTGGTGACCTATGGCGACACACCCGAGGGCATGGTGCAGTCGGCGATGGAGTACATCGAGATTTGCGAGAGGTACGACTTCCGCGATATCGTGATTTCGATGAAGGCAAGCCGTGTGCCCATCATGCTGGCAGCGAATCGCCTGCTGGCAAAGCGTCTGGATGAAACCGGGCGTGATTACCCTATCCATCTGGGCGTCACGGAAGCTGGCGACGGCACATACGCACGCATCAAAAGCACCGCCGGTATCGCCACCTTATTGGCAGAAGGTATCGGAGACACCATTCGCGTCTCGCTAGCGGAAGACCCGGTGAACGAGATTCCCGTTTGCTACGACATCCTGCAGTCGCTGGGCTTGCGCAAGACACAGGTAGAATACATCGCCTGCCCCTCCTGCGGACGCACCAAGTTTGACCTGCCTACCGTCTTGAACGAGGTGAGGAACGCAACGAAGCACCTGAAAGGGCTCGATATTGCCGTGATGGGTTGCCTGCCGCCCCAACAAGACGTGATAACTCAACGAGGTTTTACACCCATCCAGCGTGTCGAGGTGGGGGACTTCGTGCTGGACCATGCGAACGGATGGTCGGAGGTATGTGAGGTTGAGCACCATCCTTTTGAGGGCGAGCTAGTGGAGATACACGCAGCAGGAGCTCCGCGAATGCTGGTGACGCCCCAGCATCCTGTGTGGGCGATTGACCGCCGCGATGTGCGCCAGGGCGTCCGAATGCGTTGGGAGAACATCGAGAACATGTTGCACAAGGAACCTCTCTGGTATCCTGCCGAAGATATACGCCCTGGCATGGTTCTTCTCTGTCCTATTTTGGTTGGCGAGGTACCTGTGCACCTTGTTCCTGAGCAAAACGAGGTTGCAGTGAATGAAGACTTTTTGACGCTAGCTGCCTGCTACGTTGCGGAGGGCTCTCTGGGCGACCACCGCGGTAAGCATACACAGATATTCCTTCACTTTGGCAGCCATGAACCCGAACTGGTCGAAAGATCGCTGGCAGCGTGTGAGCCACTAGGAATTCCGGCCAGTGTAAGATACAGCCAAACACGAAACACTGTCGATGTCATCCTTTCGTCTACTGAGTGGGCAGAGTGGTTCAGCACGCTGTTTGGACGTCGTGCCGAGAACAAACGCTTTCCCAATTGGATGCTGACCTTGCCGCTCGCTCAACAGCGCTACCTTCTCAACCTGCTGTGGCGTTGCGGTGGAGACCTGGGCGTAAGAGGGGGATACCCGCGCGCCTATTACGTCACGGTATCATCGGCGCTTGCGTTCCAGGTTCACCAGATATTGCTCCGACAGGGTATCGCCAGCTCGCTAACGACGCGCGAATCTGCTCACAAGCAGAAAGTGCATATTGTGACGGTTACCAGCGATCCCTCGCTCAGGCTCTTTGCCGAAATAGTGGGATGGGACATATCTGTTCCCGATACAAGGCAGCGCACAGGGCATATCGCGATCAACGGCGAATATCTTTTGCTGCCCGTTCGTGCGGTGAAACGCATACCCTATCAGGGTCCCGTGTATAATCTGGTTGCGAAACCGAACCATACCTATGTCGCCTCGTTATTCATCACTCACAATTGTATAGTCAATGGGCCGGGCGAAATGGCAGATGCCGATTACGGCTATGTGGGCAGGGCGGCGGGCAAAATCGCGCTGTATCGCGGGCGCGAGCTGGTAAAGGACAACATTCCACAAGAACGCGGCGTGGAGGAGCTGATTAACCTGCTGAAGCAGGACGGCAAGTGGGTGGAACCTTAGTCCACCATCACTCGCTGCACCCTTGCCGAGAGCAAGGTAGTTACCTCATGCGGGGTAGTGTCCAGCCAGCGGGCAATCTCGTTGACGGTAATCTCCTCCCCTTCCTGTTCGCCGATGAGGGTTACCACGTTGCCGAGCTCCGCGCCGGTGTCGGTGGCGTCTATCATCATCTGATCCATGCATACCCGCCCGATGACGGGCACACGCCTGCCCCGCAACAATACCTGCGCCCGATTGCCCAACGCACGCAAATATCCGTCACCGTAGCCAACGGGCACAGTGGCTACCAGCGTCTCTCGCTGTGCGACGAAGGTACCCCCGTAGCCAACCGCTGTGCCAGCAGGAACGCGACGCAGGGCGGTCACTCTGGTATGTAGCGAGAGGGCGGGTTGTAATCCCAGCGCTATCGGGTCATATCCTGAGGGAGCGATACCGTACACCAGCAGACCGCATCGCACCATCTGCGCGGCAGATTCCGGCACGCACAGTAACCCCGCACTGGCAGCCGCGTGGCGCACGAGCGCTCTCCCCAGACGATGCGCCACCTTGTCGGCGGTTTGCGCAAACAGGTTCCACTGGGCGCGAGTGAGTTCAGGAGAGGAATCGGCGCAAGGGAAATGGGTCGCAATGCCTGTCAGGCGTACATTCGGGATGCTCTCTATCGCCTCCGCAACATCCGGCGCATGGTCGGGAAAGACTCCGAAACGGCTCATGCCCACATCTACCTTCAGATGCACCTCCACACTTTGCCCACACCGCATCGCTGCCTGCGCAAGATGACGTACGAAATCGGCATCCTGTACCAGGCAGGTCACCTGCGTTGCCAGAACCGCCTCCACTTCATCGGGTAGCACGGGGCTGAGCAGATAAACAGGTGCAACAACACCTGCGTTGCGCAACTCCTTTGCTTCCGCCGTCGCTGCTACCCCAAAAGCATCCACACCGAGCTGCTGCAGCACCGGCGCGACGATCGCCGCACCGTGCCCATAGGCGCTGGCTTTTACCACCGCCATGATTCGCGTGCCTGCAGGCAGCCGTTTACGAAGCCACTGCACGTTGTGCGCGAGCGCGGACCGACGGATGATGGCGGTGGTGCGTGAGGAAAGGGGTAACTGGTCTGTTCTCATGCCCGAGCCTGTTTTTGTCTTACTTCGGCAAAAGGGCAGAGGAATCCTGCCCTGCACATAACAGCATCTTGCTCTTCACCAGCTCCGTGACCGCCTGCATAGCAGGAGCAAAAACCTGCCGGATGTCGATGCTCTCCGTGCTTACCATCGCCTCACGCAGGTGCGCCATCAATGTATCCTTGATTTCTGTGGCGAAGTTCACTTTCAGGTTTGCCACTCAATGAGCAGGATTCCCCTTCTGTTTCCAGTATCCTTCTACTGGTTGACACCGTTAAGGAGGTCGCACGATGCAGAACGGACTGAAAAAAGCGCTGGTGCTTTCCATGTTGCCGGGCAATCTCAGCTACGTCGAGCGGTTCAATCTGGCGAAAGAGGTAGGCTTCGACGGCATCGAGGCTCCGCCCATCACCGATGCTGAAGAGATAAGAAAAATCCGCGCGGCTTCGGAAACAAGCGGTATGCCTGTTCACTCTATCATCTACGGGGGCTGGCACGCGCCACTCTCCAGCGCCGACCCACGCACGGTGGAAAAAGGCATTCAGGACGTGCAGGCGGCTTTACAGTGCGCCAGAGAGCTGGGGGCGGATACGGTGCTGTTGGTACCCGCCATCGTCAACGAAAGCACGCGCTACGCGGACGCTTATACACGCTCTCAGCAAAACATCCGCAAGATCATCCCGCTGGCGGAGAAGTTGAAAGTGGTCATCGCAGTAGAGAACGTGTGGAACAACTTCCTGCTCAGTCCGCTGGAGTTTGCGCGGTATGTGGACGAGTTCCGTAGCCCCTTCGTGAAAGCGTACTTCGATGTGGGCAACGTGCTGGCATTCGGGTGGTCGGAAGACTGGATACGCACGCTGGGCAAACGCATCCAGCGTATTCACCTGAAGGATTTCAAGCGGTCTACACGCCAGTTTGTGAACCTGCTGGAGGGTGATGTCAACTGGCGAGAGGTACGTAAAGCGCTGGACGAGGTAGGCTACAGAGGGTTCCTGACCGCCGAGCTGGGCGGTGGCGATGTGAACTACCTGCGCGATGTCGCACAGCGCATGGACCGCATTATTGCCGGCGTGTAGCGACAGGGGCGAGGACAACCTCGCCCCTGCGAATAAAAGAGTTTTGCCGTCAGGCTTTAACCGCGCCTGCGCAGGAACGTCGGGATGTCATAATCGGTGTCGTTCACCGGCGCTTGCTGGGGCTGGCGTTCCGGCGTACCCGAAGGCGCTGCAGGGGTACGCTCGGCGGGGCGAGAAGGCACTCCACCCATGCGCTCCCCCAGAGGCTCTGGGCGCCGCAGGGGTTCTGGGCGCTGTGCCGGACGCTCCGTCAAGGATGCTCGAGCCGAAGCAGGCAATCCAGCCGCCAGCACAGTAATCTTGACTTCACCCTCCATCTTCGTATCCAGAACGTGCCCGTAAATGATATGCGCGGTCTCGAGGTCACACAGAGTCTGGATGACCGCCGCCACTTCGCCTAGTTCCTGCAGAGTCATGTCGGGACCGCTGGTGACGTTAACCAGCACGCGCTGTGCGCCATCGATGGAGGTCTCCAGCAACGGGCTGTTGGTTGCGCCTTCCGCCGCTTCGCGCGCGCGGTGTTCGCCGGTGCCATGCCCGATGCCCATGAGCGCGGGACCAGCGTTGGACATAACGGTTTTCACGTCCGCGAAGTCCACGTTAATTAAGCCCGGAACGGTAATAATATCGGAGATGCCCTGCACGCCTTGTCGCAGGATATCATCGGCGGCGCGGAAGGCCTCCACTAAAGTAGTGCGCTTTTCTACTACGTTTAACAGGCGCTCGTTGGGGATAACGATGAGCGTATCCACGTGCTCGCGCAGATTGGCAATGCCCTCTTCCGCAATCTGCATCCGGCGCGGTCCCTCGAAATTAAAAGGTTTTGTCACCACCGCCACGGTAAGAGCGCCCATCTCCTTCGCCAACTGCGCGACGACAGGCGCTGCGCCGGTACCGGTGCCACCACCCATCCCTGCGGTGATAAACACCATGTCCGCGCCCTCTAGCACCTTCATGATTTCGTTCTTGCTCTCCTCCGCAGCACTGCGACCAATCTGCGGATTACCACCTGCCCCCAGTCCCCGGGTCAGGTTCTCACCGAGCTGAACCTTCTTCTCCGCTGCGGAAATCTCCAGCACCTGCACATCGGTGTTCATGGCACAGAAGTCCACCCCCGCCAATCCCGCCTCAATCATGCGGTTGACGGCGTTTGTGCCCCCACCACCGATGCCGATGACCTTAATCTGAGCATACTGTCGTACGCCAGCCATTGGTGTTAGCCCCCTATGATCAATTTGGATTAGTGTGCAAATCGTGACAACCAGCGACGCAACCCAACCGTTATCCTGTGCCAGAAAGAACCGTAACGGCTATCGCTGGGGGTATAGGAATGTTTCAGTCCGTACAGCAGCAACCCCACTCCGGTTGCGAAGACCGGGCTATCCACTTTATCCGCGAGCCCGCCGACGTTCATGGGCTTGCCAACACGAACGGGCATGTCGGTTACCTCGCGTGCCAACTCCACCACACCACGCATCAGGCTACCGCCCCCGCTCAACACCAGTCCGCCAGGCAACATACCCGCCGTGCCTGACTTCTTGATCTCCTCGTAGATAAGTTCAAACAGTTCGCGCATCCGGGGCTCCACAATCTCCGCCAGCACCCGCGCAGGAACCTTTCGCTCCTCGTTGCTGCCCATCGGGCGATGAGGCACCACCTCGTTCTCTCCAACCATTTCCCGGAGCGCACAGGCGTACTGCAACTTGATACGCTCGCTCTCCTCCGGTGGGGTGCGCAACCCCATCGAGATGTCGTTGGTGACGTGGTTACCACCTACGGGGATAACACCCGTATAGTATATCTCACCGTCGGTGAAAATCGCCACGTCGGTGGTACCGCCGCCGATGTCTGCCAGCGCCACCCCCAGACCGCGCTCGGCTTCGGTAAGCACCGCCTCCGCGGTAGCAATCGGCTCCACCACCAGAGCATTGATCTGCAGCTGCGCCCTTAACACACACTTGGTGACATTTTGCAGAAAGGAACTGCTACCGTGGATGATGTGCGTTTCCACCTCGAGGCGCGAACCGCTCATCCCCTCGGGATGCCGGATGCCGTTCTGTCCGTCTACCACATAGCCCCGCGGGATAGCATGGATGATTTCGCGATCGGGTGTCAACACTACCGTACGCGAGCTTTCCATCACCCGCTCCACATCCTCTCGCGAGATCTCGCGTGTCGGGGAAGTGACGGCGATCATCCCCTTCGAGTTCATGGAGCGAATGTGCTCGCCGGTCACCCCAACAAAGACCGACTCGATGCGCCGCCCCGCCATGTGCTCCGCTTGTTCCACAGCGTGCACAATAGATTCGGTCGCCTGCTCGATATCCACCACCGTTCCCTTGCGGAGCCCTTTGGAAGGTGCAACCCCAACCCCGATGATGTCCAGGCGCATGTTGTCGGTAACATCCGCGACTAAAGCCGCGATTTTTGTTGTGCCGATGTCCAGTCCGGCAATCATGATGTGAACTCCCGTCTCAGGTCCTTTCTGTGTCCCGTTGCCGAGATATGTTCCACTGGGTCAGGTAGTATCGTCGAATGAGAGATAGGTTTAGAAACATCCGCCCGCCCAGCGTGACAACCGCTGCAAGAAACAGGTCTACTCCGATCTGGTCGCCCAGATACGCCAGCAACGCCGCCAGCAGTGTATTGAAGATGAACCCTGATACGAATACATCTACGTGAAACTTGCCTTCAATACCTGCACGAATCCCTCCCAAAATCGAATCCAGCCCAGACAAAGTGGCTAGACTCAGATAAGGTGCATAATCGCTGGGCAATTCCAGCGGCACAAAGTAAAACACAAAAAAGCCTACCAGCAGCGCGATAACAGGCAGCCAGTTCATTGAGAACTGTTCTCCTTCCCTTGCTGTACTGAACCTCCTGGCGCCGCAACCACCGGCTTGGCGTAGCGAAAGACCAGACTGCCTGTATATGCCGGTATCTGGATTTTGCTCTTTTTGACTATCTTCACCATATTCGGGTCCAATGCCTGTATGTCCGCCAGTACCCCTTGAGGCAGGTTCAACGCGCTGGCAAGCGTCTCCGGGTCGCCAATGGCTTGAACCACGTACGGCGAGGACAGAGCGATACTGTTCACCTGTACCGTCGGTCCCACGCAGCGAATAGCGGTATTGGCGATGATGCGCTGTCCGTTAATGGCTACCGCCTCGGCTCCTGCAGCGTGCAGCTCGTTGACCACCCTCTGTAAATCCGAGTCGTGGATGATATAATTTTCAATATCTATCGGCGAGTTCGCAGGCGGGCGTTTCTTGCTGTCCTGCAAAATCACCTCGATGCCCGGTCCCTCAACCGGCGTCAGCCCGGCCAGGAACTTCGCCTCCTGCAGCGAGTCGTTCAGCAATTTCGCCTTTTCCGATGCGCTTGCCATCTCGTTTTCATACTGAGTAGTGCGCTCACGCAGCTTGCTTATCTCCTCGTTTGCCATCTTGAGCTGCTCTTGCTGGTCGCGGTATGCCGCCGCCAGCCCGGAGAAGCGGTTAGACGGTAGCGAGGCGGAGCGGATGGTCTGCTGCGTCTTGAGCGAAATCGCGAGCAACGCTCCCAGTACAAGCGCCATCACCGTCACCGGTGTTACCCAGGGATTGTTCCGAATGCTGGAGAGAAACACGTTCAGATTCATTTCACAGCGCCCCCTTCCTGCTCTCCCGCGGCTTCCAGACCGGCCTGTCCACGCAACTGACGTCCAGGTACTCCGCCTGCTGTACAATCTGAGGCTGAGTCCACAGCTCGGCGGTTCGCATCATCTTTCGTGGTAACTCCGTGCTATCCCCTATCTTCACCAGTGGCAACCCTTCTCTCATATTTAAACATAGATTGCCCTCGCGGTCAACCACTATTTGAGCCACAGGCAACTGATATTCCGGGCTATACCGGCATAAAATTTCCAGTGCAGTTTGTACAGATTTGCTCTGGATAGCTTGACCCAGAGCAACCGGCAACGGCGCCTCTACCCGAATGGTAGGCATGCCCTGTGCCTGCTCCGTTTTCCAAAAAGGCACGCCTCGCTCGTCCACCCAGTATCCGCCATCCGCTGTGCGCAACAGGGCAACCGGCTGACGCTCAAACACGCGCACAACCACCTTGCCCGGCATCCCCCGCGAAATCACCGCCTCGGCGACGGTCGGTAGACGCTGTATTCTATGAGCGATGCGAGATGTCGGCAGAAACACCCAGCTATCTCCGTTGCCTATGCGCATTTCGTGAACGACCTGCTCCGGGCGCGTTAACGCAATGCCTTCCACCGTCACCTGCCTCACGCTCAGGGCAGGGCTACGCCACATCGCCGCGCCGATCTCTGCAAGCAGAACCAGCAACAACAGCCCCCTTATTGTGCGCCATACGCTGCGTTTCGTCCGTCGCTCTATCTGATGTCTTATCGCGACACCACGTGCGCTCATACGACCTCCTCTCCCCTTGCGAGACGCACAATGTTGTCCACCAGACGCTCGAAGCTCCAGCCGTACGCCTCCGCCGATCGAGGCAGCAAGCTGGTCGGTGTCATGCCCGGAATGGTGTTGACCTCCAGCACAACAACGCGACATCGGTCCCAGATGAAATCAACGCGCGACATCCCGCGGCAGCCCAGTGCTGAATGTGCCAGAAGAGCGTAGTGTGCGCACTGCTTGTGCACTTCGTCTGGCACGCGGGCGGGGATAATCTCTTCTGTGGCACCCGGAGTATATTTCGCCTCGTAGTCGTAAAACCCACCCGCAGGCACAATCTCAATCATCGGCAATGCTACCGCCCGTCGGTTGCCCACGACGGGCACAGTTAATTCCACGCCGGAGAGGAGCGGTTCTATCAGCACGCATTCATCGTAACGGAAGGCGTCTTCTAGTGCCGTGACCAGATCGTCTTCTCGATATACCCGATGGACGCCGATGGTGGAACCCTGTGTGTTCGGCTTGACAATAACCGGATAGCCCAGAGATTCGCCCACCTTCTGTACAGCGGTATGCCCATACTCACAACGATGCAATACGACGTCCGGCGCTACCGGAACCCCGAACGCCTCCAGCACCCGCTTGGTCATCACCTTATCCAGTGCAAGCGCACTCGCCAGGACACCGGAACCGGTATAGGGTATATGCATCAGGTCCAGCACCGCTTGCACGCGCCCGTCCTCACCCTGCGCACCGTGCAGCACGATAAACACCACATCTGGCTGATGCTCTTGCAAACGCCGCACAAAATCGGCAAGCCCCACTGCACGAGAGGAGGTCGCCTCCAGACCACGCTGTTCTGCCAGTGAAGGGTCAAACACCACATCCATCTCGATAACGCGGTACCCCGCGCCGCGCAACCCATCCGCCACGCGCCTCCCCGAGGAGAGAGAAACCTCTCGCTCGGTGGAATCTCCCCCCATCAGCACCATGACCTTTTCAGGCATTGTTCAAACCTCCCAGCAACCGCAGTAGCAAGCGGGCGGTACGGTCCAGCTCGCCTGCTCCCAGAGTCAGCACTGTATCCCCCTCTTGCATCATCTGCAGAAGCACCTCTGCCGCCTGTTCGGGGGTTTCTGCCAAAGCGACCGGCAGTTCCGGGCGTCGCAACCGTATTTCGTCCGCAAGACGTGCAGAACTAATACCCGGTATGGGTTCCTCCCGCGCGGGATAGATATCCACCAGCACCAGTGCATCACAGCCACTAGCAAGCACCTCCACAAACTGATACCAAAAGTCGCGCGTGCGGCTATACAGATGCGGTTGAAATGCAACCACCAGCCTCTTCCGCACACGAGGGCGTATGGTGCGCAACGTCACCTCTATCTCTGTCGGGTGATGACCGTAGTCGTCGTATATCTCTATATTCCTATCTTCTATGCGACCAATAAACTCCAGTCTGCGCTGGACACCTTCAAAACTCTCTAATCCCCGACGTATTACGTCGAACGGAAAGCCCAGCTCCAGTGCCATCGCTGCAGCGGCGGTGGCGTTCAGGACATTATGCGCCCCGGGCACCTGAAGGCGTATTTCTCCTGTCCTCCTTCCTCGCACCTCCAGCAGAAAAGCCCCCTCGCTGTTACCCGACACCGCCCTGTATTCGGCTTCGACGCCCCTTCCAAATGTGACCACCTTCGCCCTTGCCCGCCTGCACACTTCGAGACCACGCACATCATCTGCCCATGTGACCACTACGCCCTGCGGATGCACCTGTGAAACAAACCGGCGATAGCTCTCCAGCATCCGCTCCTCGGTGCGGTAGTAATCGAGGTGCTCTGCCTCCACATTGGTAATCACCGCCGCGTAAGGATGCAGGTCCAGGAACGAATCGTACGCTTCACAAGCCTCCACCACCACGTACTCCCCTTGCCCAAGCCGCACATTGCCACCATACCGGCGAACCTCGCCCCCGATAAGCACCTGTGGGTCTGCGCCCGCCGCTTCCAGTACGGATGATACCATTGCCGTAGTCGTGGTTTTGCCATGCGTACCGGTTACGGCGATGCCCTTGTGCCCCTCCAGCAGCATACCAAGCGCTTGCGAACGTCGCAGCACCCGGACACCAGCCCGACGCGCCTCAATCAGCTCGGCGTTGTCTTCATGTACCGCCGCGGTGTAGACAAACACGTCGCATTCCCGCACATGCGCCGGGTCGTGCCCAATCCAGACCGGTATACCCGCCTCTTGCAGCCTCTGCGTTGTGGAGCTTGGCTTGAGGTCGCAGCCGGTCACGTGCCAGCCGCGCCGATGCAACACCTGCGCGATTGCGCTCATGCCGATACCGCCGATGCCTGCAAAGTGTACGCGAACCCCGTTCATGTTTGCGCTGCGACCTCCATCACCTGCTGAACCACTCGCTGAGCAGCGTCCTCTCTACTCCACCGACGATTGGCTTCGCCCATCTCCCGCAGTCTGCACTCATCGTGCAGCAACTCCAGCAGTTTTTCAGCAAGCCGCTGTGCGTCCATCTCGCTTTCGCGGAACACAACCGCCCCGCCGAGCCGCGCCAGCTCCTGCGCGTTGTGCCATTGGTGGTCTGCATACGCATACGGATAGGGCACAAACACCGCCGCCTTACCAAACAGCGCGATTTCGTTAAGCGTAGATGCCCCCGCACGCGATAACACCAGGTCTGCTGCCGACAACGCCCGCCCCAGCGTCTGAGCGTCCATGAAACCAAACCACCGGTAGCCTGCGCCCTGTGGATACCGCTCAAACTCTGCTGTATTGCGCTCGCCGACCTGATGTACTACCTGTACCCCCGCCTGATGCAGGCTCGGTAGCATTTCTATTGTCCATCCGTTCAACGTACGCGCTCCCTGACTGCCGCCGATAACGAAAAGCACCTGCCTGATGGGGTCCATCCCCAAAGATTCGCAAGCATCATGGCGTTCTACCCGCGACTGAAGCAGTGCCTTACGCACCGGCAAACCGGTATGCACGCATGGGATTCTCCCAAAGTAGCGTGCCGTACTTTCAAAAGTGACGCATACTCGGCGTGCCCATCGTGCCATCCAGCGGTTAGCGCGCCCCGGAATGGCGTTCTGCTCGTGTAGCACGATTCTCCCGCGCCGCAACACCTGTGCCAGCACCACCCCCGCCGCAACATACCCCCCTGTTGCTACCACCACATCCGGGGCAAACTCGCGCAAAATACGGTGCGCAGTGCGCACTGTGCGCAACAACGCGCCTATCGCCGCGGGAGCCAGCGAACGCCTTAGAGGCAACGCCTGAATAGCGAAGAACCTCCACCCTAGCGGGGGAACAACGCGCCCCTCTAGACCGTCCTCGCGCCCGGCAAAGGCGATGTCGGTAACGCCTACATCACGCAACGCCTCGGCGATACTCACGGCGGGAAACAAGTGTCCTCCCGTGCCCCCGCCCACGAGCAGCACGCGCATGAGATGCCCCTTTAACATGCTCCAGCATCGGATCGCTTGCAGCTTTTTGAGCCAAACCTATACTGAATAGCAGACTAACCAACGAAGAGCCACCGTAGCTGATAAACGGTAGGGGCACGCCCGTCGTTGGTACCGAACCGGTCACGACATAGAGATTCAACAGGCTTTGTAGCGCGATCATCGTTCCCGTGCCGCTCACCAGCAACAGCAAAAACATCGTCTGTGTTTTGTGGGCAATAAGGAACATCCGCCACAACACCAGCACCAGCAGTGCGATAATAGCAGTGCTTCCCAGTGCGCCGGTTTCCTCTGCAACGGTTGCGAATACGAAGTCGGTCTCCGCTGCAGGCAGAAACTCCTTTGCACGCCCGAGCCCAAGCCCGGCTCCCCATACCCCGCCGGTACCAATGCCCATGAGCGAGTGAGCGAGCTGGTAGCCGATGGTGTTCATGTATGCAAAGGGTTGGGTGAAGGCGACAACACGCTGCCAGCGATACTGCTCGTGAAAAATGAGCAACACACCTGCAATGGTCAGCACAGCCACAAGCGTCGCCACCCAGCGAAACGGCAAACCGGCAATGAAGAGCATCGCAACCCCAATACCGACGAACACGAGCGCGGTGCCAAGGTCCTTCTGCACCCCTACGACCACCCCTGACGCTACGAGAACGCTCAGGATGGCAAGAAGCCATGGCAACGGGCGGTCCTGAATCGGTTTACATGCAGATACCAGATTCGAGTGGCATAGCAACCGTGCCAGCAGCATAATCAATACAATCTTGCCGAACTCCGCAGGCTGTAAAGTGATTTCAACCGGTCCTATTTGTCCTAGCCTGAGCCAGCGATGTGCCCCTCCTCTCTCGATGCCGAGTGGTGAATGGTATGTCGCCAGCATCATCATCAGCGTAACGATAGCCAGCGCGGGTACCCAGCGATAGAGAGTAATCAGCGAGAGCCGCCTGCCCACCATATAAGCGAACAAACCAACCAGCGCCCAGGCCGACTGTTTAATAATCTGCCAGAAGCCCGAGCTGGGGAAACTGGCGTCGTACACCACTATCAGCCCAACAACAACCAGCGCAAGTACCGCCCATGCAAGCAGTTTGTCATCTTTATTTCGTTGTGAATCACTCATCGCGTCCCTCCAACCGACGCACAATGCGGCGAAATGCGTTCCCGCGTTCCTTGAAATCGGTGAACATATCGAAGCTGGCACACCCGGGCGACAACATCACCCAGTCCCCCGGACGTGCCAGATCGCGGGCACGCAACACCGCCTCTTCTAGGCTGTCACACCGAACGATGTGTTCCCAACCTGCCGTGCGGAGCTGTTTCTCGATGTTTGGTGCATCTGCCCCAATCAGCACAACGCAGCGTGCTTTCTGCTGCAACAGAGGCACCACCTTCCCAAAGGGGGTATTGCTCTTGTCCACGCCTCCCATAATCAGCACGACCGGCACAAGCGCAGCTTTCAGGCTTTCCTCCACCGCCTGCAGGTTGGTACACATGGAGTTGTTGATGTATTGCACCCCGTCGATTTCCGCCACCCACTCCATGCGATGGGGCAGTGGACGGAAGGTAGCTATTGCTTCCTCCAGACGTTCTCCCGCAATGTTCCAGGGAAGGCAAGCCGCAACTGCTGCTGCCAGGTTAAGCCGATTGTGTGCACCATACAAGCGGTATTGTTCTGTGGAAGCGAGTCGAACGACCTCGCCTCTATTTCTGAAGTATACCCCCTGTGCATCGCACCAAACTGCGCAATCCCTTTTTGTGTCTATATTCTGCGTCGAAAAATAGATATATTTTGCCTTCGTTTGGACCAGACTTTGAATGAGGGCGTTGTCACTAGGAATAACGGCGAAATCTGTTTCGGTCTGACGACGGAAAAGCCTCGCCTTGACACTGCCATACTCCTCTAGGGAGCGATGGCGATCCAGATGATCTAGCGAGAGCGTTGTCCATACCCCTACGTATGGTCGGAAGTGATGCACCCACTCTAGCTGGAAACTGCTCACCTCAGCCACCAGGATTTGGTCGGGTTGGGAGTGGAACGCCGCGTCGGTGAGAGTGCGTTCCATACCCTCTGCTGCGATATTGCCGCACAACACCGCCCGATAACCTGCCGTAATCAGGATATGACTAATCAGTGCAGCGGTAGTGCTTTTGCCATTGGTGCCGGTCACACCGATAACGGGTGCCCGGCTCAGATGATATGCCAGTTCCACCTCCGACCAGACAGGGATGCCCTCGCGAACCGCTGCCTGCAAGATGGGGCTCTCTGCAGCAACGCCCGGGCTGGTTATCACAAGGTCATAATTCTCATCGGGCAGTCCCCCATGCCATCCAGTCAGCAACTGAATTCCATAATCCGCCAAACCGCTTGCCAGAGGCGGAGAACCGGCGTCGCAGGCGGTAACCCGTGCGCCAAGCGCGTGAAGCACCCGCGCCGCGTCATAACCGCTTCGCCCGACACCCACTACCAGTATACGTTTGTTTTGCCATTGGGTCTCTTTCATACACTCACCCGCGCTATCCAGTATCCCACTGCCCCGCAGACGATACCCGCTATCCAGAACATCATCACGACACGTGTCTCGTGCATCCCTAGTAATTCGAAGTGGTGATGCAACGGTGACATGCGAAATATCCGTTTTCCCGTTGTTTGAAAAGAAATCACCTGTAATATCACCGACAGCATCTCTATCCAGAAGACCAGTAGAACCACCAGCGCAACTATCTCCACTTTGGCGAGGAGAGCAATCAGCGCGAGAGCTGCCCCCAGTGCCAGTGAGCCGGTGTCGCCCATGAATACCCGTGCCGGGTAGCGGTTAAAGTTCAGGAAACCGGCACACGCCCCACTCAGCGCACCTGCGCCCTGCAACACCCAGGAACCCTCTCGCAAGCTGACGATACTGCCCAGAGCGGAGGCAGCGATAAGCGATAACCCTGCTGCCAATCCATCCAGTCCATCGGCAAGGTTCACCGCGTTAGATAGCGCGACAATGAACAGCACCGCCAGCGGATAGTACCAGATACCTGTATCCAGACGCCACTCGCCTACCTGCAAAGCGGTCGTGATACCCGGCTCCGCGTTCACAGCGAGGTACACCACAAACGCCGTTGCGACAGCGCACTGCATGAACAGCTTCTGACGCGCCTTCAAACCCAGATTCTTGCCACGTCGGATAATCAGGTAGTCGTCCAGTAAGCCGATGCCCGCGAACGCCAGCACGGTGGTACAAAAGACTGCCGGGTCCCACACTCTGGTAAGTGTCTGCTGGGAGAGCGCAGCTTGTCCTCCAAGCGTCAGCAACACACCCACCACCAGTGCCGTTACTATCAGCACCCCTCCCATCGTGGGCGTGCCCGCTTTGGTGCGATGACGCTCCGGCGCATCCTCCCGAATTGCCTGTCCCGCTTTAATCGCAACGAGTGCACGCAGGGTAGGTTCGCCCATTAGCAACACCACGATGAGCGCCACCAGAAACGCCACCCAGAACCAGAGCATGTTAACAGTCCTCGCAAATGGCTTTGACGACCTGCTCCATTTGCAGCGCGCGTGACCCCTTTACCAACACCACATCGCCGGGCTGCAGGTACTGGAGAACGTTCTCTGCCGCGGTGCGGCTATCGCCAAAGGTCAAGCATATCGGAGCGTGTGCCATGCTCTTTGCTCCCCGCACAACCTCTTCTGCCATTTCGCCTACTGCCACCAGCACATGCGCGCCGATTCGCGCCGCCTCTTGCCCGACCTCGCGGTGCAGCTGCGGTGCGTCATCGCCCAGCTCCAGCATATCCCCCAGCACTACCACACGCCGACAACCGTTTGCCATGCGCTCCAGAGTATGCAACGCCGCGTTCACCGAAGCGGGATTAGCGTTGTAGGTATCATCCAGCACAGTGACCTGCTTCGGTGTGTGCAACACCTGCATCCGCTTATCCACCGCCTGCATCTGTCGCAGGCTTGCCGCCGCCTCCGCAAGCGGAACACCCAGCGCGACCGCCACTGCAAGAGCCGCCAGCGCATTGCTCAAATGGTGCAAACCGGGTACCGGAACCTGTAATGGGGCGGTCTGACGCCCGTAGCGCACCACGCATCGCGCCCTGCCGTCCCTGTCCAGACGTACTTTTGTCGCCCGCACCATCGCCGATCTCTGCCACCCAAAGGAGACAATGCGGCAAGGAGCTTGCCTCCGACAGAAGTCAAAATACTCATCGTCCGCGTTCAACACGGCCACTCCATCCTCAGGCAGACGATGAAGCAGTTCGGACTTTGCCAGGGCGATGTTGTCTCGCGAGCCGAGAAGCCCCAAATGCGCCCAGCCAATGTTGGTAATCACACCAACAGTGGGACGAGCGATGGTCGCCAGCCAGTCAATCTGCCCTCTGCCACGCATCGCCATCTCCAACACCGCTACCGTATGGAACCTTTCTAGCTGGGCAATCGCCAGAGGTAAGCCAATCTCGGTATTCAGGTTCTGAGGGGATTTCAGTACCGCGTGGTGTGCGCTGAGGGCAGCGGCGGTCATCTCTTTTGTGGTAGTTTTGCCCGCACTTCCTGTAATTCCCACCACGGGGATATGAAACAAGCTCCGATACCAGCGTGCAAAGCAACCTAGCGCCCATATCGTATCTGCCACATAGATAAGCGGGAACCCGTTCGGCGCATCCACCGGCTTGGAAACCACCGCCCCCGCGGCGCCACGCTCCGCGCTCATGCGCACATACTGGTGCCCATCCGTGCGTTCACCGGGTATCGCGAAGAAGAGCTGCCCGGGTTCGATCGTTCGGCTATCGGTACCGATGCCTTCCACCGGAAGCGATCGCTCTCCGATGAGCACCCCTCCAATTGCCTTTGCAATTTCGTCGAGAGTGATAGTCTCCATATTATTCAACCTTCCAGCATCTCGCGCACGACCTGTCTATCGTCAAAAGGTATGCGGTTCTCCCCAATGATTTGTACGGTCTCGTGCCCCTTACCCGCGATCACCACCATGTCGCCTGGCTGTGCATGTTGAATCGCCAGAGCGATGGCTTTGCGTCGGTCTTGCTCTACCAGAACTGCCTCTCGCCGTTGGATGCCCTGCAGTATCTCCTCAATAATTGCCTCGGGTGGTTCATTGCGCGGGTTATCGGAAGTAATCACACACAGGTCTGCCAGTTCTGAGGCAATAGCCCCCATCCTGGGGCGTTTGGAGCGGTCGCGATTGCCACCACAACCGAATACAGTAATTAGACGCCGCGGCTGTAATGCCCTTGCCGAACGCAGCAGATTTTCCAACCCATCCGGGGTGTGCGCATAGTCTACGACGACCGTTATTCCCCGACGATTAGGGATAATCTCAAACCGTCCCGGCACCTGCGGCACCCTGCCCAGCGATTCAAAAGTCACCTCCGGGGGAAGCGACAATGCGAACGAGGCAGTTAGTGCTGCAAGTATATTGTATACCTGAAATGCGCCGCCCAGTGGAACATGCATCTCGCGTTCCCCCGCAGGGGTTGCCACACGCATCTGTACAGTATTGGGAAGTAAATGCACGCCCAGCGCTCTGACAGAAGCATCTGCACTAAATACCCCATACCCCCATCGGGTATAGATACTCTCCTGGTACCACTTCCTGCCGATGGCGTCATCAAGGTTAAAAACCGCCTGGAACCGCTTTTTGCTGCGCTGTGGATACATGACAAAGAGCCTGCGCTTGCTTTCCGCGTAATCCTCCATTGTCTGGTGGTAATCCAGATGGTCCTGCGTCAAATTGGTGAATACCGCAAGGTCAAATTCCAACCCCAGTGTGCGATGCTGATGAAGCGCATGGGATGAGACCTCCATCACCACCGCTTTCACCCCGTGCTGCACAGCTGTATAGAGCACACGCTGGATATCGGGAGCTTCGGGGGTCGTATGTGATATGGGTATCTCCCCTACTCCATCCAGCACTGCCCCCAGTGTGCCAATGGTGCCTGTACTGAAACCGCTTGCCCGAAGCAGATGGGCGATGAGATGCGTGGTGGTGGTTTTGCCGTTCGTTCCGGTTACTCCAACCATCAGCAGAGAACGCGATGGGAAGCCATAGAACCGGTTGGCAAGCAAAGCCAGCGACTCTCGAGCATGAGGCACCTGCAGCACGGGTACCGAAGTGACATCCACAGGACGTTCCACCACCACCGCTACTGCACCCCGCGACAGCGCGTCCGGCACAAAGTCGTGCCCGTCGTACCGTTGCCCCGGTATCGCCACAAAAAGCGCGCCCGGCCGCACCGTGCGCGAGTCGTAGGCGATGTCCGTTACCCATACGTGAACGTCAGATGCGCCTACGAGAAGCACCTGAGGAGGGAGCGCCTCTATCAATTCGGATAATAGTACCTGCCGCATCTTACACACCTCTGAACGATACCCCACTTATTATACAGTATGCCTTAATGTCTGGGAAGTGATACACTCCTCCCTTCGCCTGGCATCGCAGGGACACCCAGATACGCCAGCACCCGCTCGGTGATTCTGGCAAAGGCTGGTGCGGCAACCACGCCTCCGAAGTAACCGTTGTGTGGTTCGTCCACCACCACCAGCACCACGATGCGCGGGTTATCGGCAGGCGCGAAACCCACAAAGGACGCTACGTATTTGCCGGGGGCGTATCCCCGTCTGCCGGGTATCACCTTCTGGGCAGTGCCCGTTTTGCCTGCCACCTCGTACCCCTTCACATCTGCAAGCCTGCCCGTGCCCTCGTCCACAACCGCCTTCAGATACTGGCGCATCTGACGCGCCACCTGTGGAGACAAAACAACACGCGTCTCCACCGGTTCATTGAGCAGAAGTCTCGGCTTGACGTACACACCATCGTTAGCTATCGTCGCGTAGGCAGCCGCCAATCCCAGCGGCGTGACCTGAACCCCCTGCCCAAAAGCGACGTTTGCCAACCGAATCCGTTCCCAGCTATCGGGCTTTTCTAGCCCCCCCTTCTGGCTACCCACAACCGGCTCCTCAAGCAGACCAAATCGTTGCACAGCCTCGTATAAAGCCCGCCTGCCCAGCCTCATGCCGATTTGGGCGGTCGCTACGTTGCAGGAGTGGGCAACCACCTCTTCCAGGTCCTGTTGTCCGTGCGCCCGCGAACCACCATGTCGTGCACAATGAATGGTGTGCCTGCCGATTTTCAGAGAGCCGTTACAATAAAAACTGCTACCGCTTCCCACCACACCGGCTTGCATTGCTGCCGCAATCGTAATAGGCTTGAACGTAGAACCCGGTTCAAACAGAAAGGTGGTTGCCATATTGCGCATCACGCCTAATCCGTATCTCTTCAGCTCCTGTTTCCAGTTATTCAGGTCAATACGAGGCATACTCGCCACCGCAAGTAAATCCCCATTGTGCACATCCAGGACGATGGCACACGCGCCGGCTGGCTTGTGTTTCTCCATCACTTCTTGCAGGCACTCTTCGGCGATGTTCTGGATATTCACATCGATAGCCAGTTGCACGTCGCCTCCATTCTTCGATGGGGTTTTCACTACTCGCGTGCCCACAACTACCTGCCCCCTTGCTCCTATCACCCCCTCTACCAGACCGTGCCTTGCGCTAAGCGTTTGCTCGAAGAGGTACTCGACCCCTGCTAGACCTTTCTCATCTACATCGGTAAAACCGATGAGAGCGGAAGCGATCGCGCCATAAGGGTATCGGCGACAAGGCTCTTCTACCACATCCACACCGTCCAGCCAGGATGTAAGCCGAACATCTGCTCCTGCATGCGAATTCGCCCTCTGCTTGAGTGCGTCGCTAAGGCGCCGTCGCTCCTGGGCGATCGCCGCCTTCAATCGTTTTGCTTCTTCACCCACCACCTCCCTTCTGAGAGAGAACGAGTACGGAACCCTTGGTCTTGCCCTGTTGCCCCGCTCTGCCTGCTCGATCAGCTTCTTCCAGCGCAGAATCTGTTGCTCGATGCCCGAAGCAGGCATGTCCACCACCCAACTCAGCTGACGGGACACCTGCTTCGCGTCGGTGACCGCTTTGGGACGGATGTAGATAGAGAGCGACATCACGTCCATTGCCATAATGTTCCCATGTCGATCCTTGATGGTACCGCGGGTTCCATAGACGGTCACGTTTTCTTGCGCAAACCGCCATATCTTTGTGCCTGCTCACGCAGAGCATCCGCTTTGGCTGTTTGC
>JBMFOT010000036.1:0-36783 GCA_049969495.1 Armatimonadota bacterium | reverse complement strand
CGCGCCGGGCGCAGCAATCTGCGCGGTCTGCCACTGGGTATCATCGACGCCAGCGCATTCAAACACATAGTCAAAGCCTCTCCCATTCGTGAACCGCCGGGCTTCTGCCACCACATCTGTTTGTGCGGCGTTGACCGTTTCATCCGCTCCCAGCTCCCGTGCCAGGTTCAAGCGATGCTCCAACAGGTCGGTGCAGAAGAGAGGATGCACGCCCATCTGCTTGAGCACCATCAGCACACACAACCCCAGCGTGCCACAGCCCAATATCGCCGCGGATGTGCCGGTGCGCACCTTGCCCAGGTCTATCGCGTGCAGTGCGATGGCGAGAGGCTCCAGCAATACCGCCTCGGCGTCGCTCAGGCTGTCGGGTACCGGTTCCAGCAGGTGCGCCGGATGGGCGATGCGTTCCTGCATGGCGCCCGCCTTGGGAGGCAAGCCCAGAAAGAGGTGATTCGGACAGAGGTTCAGGTCGCCACGCAGACAGAACTCGCAGCGCAGACAGGGTATCGCCGGCTCTATCGCCACACGCCTGCCCACCAGATGAGCATGTTCAGAAGCGGCAACCTCCTCCACAATGCCCATCGCCTCGTGCCCCAGCACAAACGGTAGTGATGCCCTCGCCTCGCCAATGGCGCCGTCGCGAAACAGGTGCAGGTCGGAACCGCAGATACCCACCTGCAGCACACGCACCAGCGCGTCGCCCGCCTGCAGTAAGGGTTCCGGCACTGAAAGGCACTCCACCCGCCGCGTTGCCGTTAAGCAGACCGATTGCACCGCCAGCCTCCTATTGCGCCAGTTCGTACAGTATCCGCGCGTAGATAAGCGTAATCTTCTGGAGAGTGCTCACCGCGATGCGCTCATCGGGTTCGTGTGCCGCGCCGTCGCCCTCAAAGCCGGTACCAATCGCCACGATGTTCTGCGTGGCACGGGCGTACGTGCCACCACCCATCGTCTTCGGTGGACTATCATCACCGGTCTCCTCGCGATACACACGCAGGATGGTCTGCAAGAAAGGCGTTTCCAGCGGGACGTAAAGCGGAGCGATACCGAAGTGGCTGACGAGTGAGAACCCTGTTGGCTTGATCGTCCCCTGGAGGCAATCCAGCAAAGCATCCAGCGTCCACGTGACCGGATAGCGTACATTCACCGTACACTTCACGCGCGAGCCATCGTAATCGAAAACTCCCAGGTTGGTCGTGGTCGCGCCAGATACTTCGTCAGCATGTGCGATTCCCAGCGTTGAGCCGTCGAGGCTGTTTGCCCACTCGCGTACGGTGCTCAGCCATGTGGTCTCTTCAGGTAGGCTCAGGCGTCTTAGCGCGTCCAGTAGCTTCGCCACTGCATTGACCCCTTCGCCGGGCGAGCTGCCGTGCGCCGATTTGCCCCGAGCCTCTACCAGGACGCCCTTCTCTTCCGAGGTGGTCACTACATCTTCCAGCCCTGCCAGTGCGCTCTGGATAACACCAACCTGTTCGTCTGTTGCTTCCACGAACGCTTCTGCGCGGTCGGGAACCATATTCGCCCTCTCGCCGCCATGTGCCCATACGATACGCGGCATGTTGTCTGAACGGGGGACCGCCTTCTCTATCTGCAGGTTCACAATTCCCTTCTCAGCATAGATAAGTGGCCACCCTCCGTCGGGGGTGAAACCGCAGCAGGGTCGTTCCGGTTCGTGCTGGAAGTAGTATTTCATGCACTCCCAGTTGCTCTCCTCGTCACCTCCGACAATCAGACGAATACGCTTGCGGATGGGCAACCCCAGCTCCCGAACGGCTCGCGCTGCGTAGATAGCTGCCACTGTCGGGCCCTTGTCGTCCTGCGCACCACGCGCGTAGATGTAGCCGTCGTGCAGAACCCCCTCAAACGGCGGCACACTCCAACCGTTGCCCGGCGGCACCACGTCTACATGGCTGAGCGTGGCCACAATCTCTTCGCCCTCGCCGATTTCCAGGTGCAGGGCATAGCCGTCATAGTCCTTTGTGCGGAAGCCGTATCGCTCTCCGAACTCCAGCACGCGGTCGAACGCCGCGCGAACGCCCAGCCCGAACGGCGCCATCGGCAATGGGTGGCTCTTCACGCTTTCGCACTGCAGCAGCGCGCGCAGGTCGGCGACCATTTCGTCGGTATGCTCTTCTATCCAGCGCTGTAAGGCATCACGTGCCATCCTGTGCATCCCTCCTTGTGGTTGTCATTTGGGCAGATGCTGCCTATTTCCCTGCTGCAAGCGAGATTCGCTCTCCTTCTGCCAGCGCGGGTCAAGTACGTAACACTGCGCACACCATGGCAGACGTCCCAGTGGAAATGGCTCTATCAGCAACCTGCGTAGCGAAGTGCTCCCCCAGAGCACCCCTTGACAAATACCTTTCCCGCAAGATAACATGCTAATAGAAGACGGTACGACCGTTGTACAGAAGGGGAGGTCTCCCAATGCGAAGTTCCAGAAGGGGGTTTGAGCTCGACCCCATCACCCTGGGCACCATCGCGCTGGGCATTGTGCTGGTGGTGGTGTTCATCGTTATCGGCAACAACCGAATGCCCCAGCCGGTGTCGCCCTCGTACACTAGCGCGTCCACGGGCGGAACGGGCGGTGCGCCGGCATACGGCGGAAGTCCCTATGGTGCGCCGACTAGTCCCTACGGAGCGTACGGTGCCCCCCCAGGTATGCCGCCTGGCATGCCCCCGGGCGCAGCCCCCATGCCCGGAATGGCAGGTCCTTCCACCGGTCCGATGCCTGGCCCGTCGATGAGTGCACCCTCTGGGATGCCATCTAGTGGCGCAGGTGCAGGCCGGATGGGCGGATTAGGCGGCAGACGTGGCGGCGGTATGGGAGCAGAGGAAGATTATTAGGTTATTCCTCTTGGAGCACGCGGCTGCGGGTTAAGCAGCCGCTTTTCTATTTTATCAGCGGGGAACCTGTTTACCTTCGCTAGGCGTATGAAGACTCAAGTAAACGGAAGTGAAAGGAGGAGGTTGCATGAAGCGCTGGCAGAAGATTCTGGCAGGTATAGTGGTTATCTCTGCTGTTGCGGTGGGCGCGCTGTGGTTTACCGGCAACCTGTTTGCCGACCCTTTACCGAAGGGACACACTGCGCCGGATTTCACCCTGCCGGACCAGGACGGCAAACCGCACCGGCTTTCGGCGTACCGCGGTAAAACGGTTGTGCTCGCCTTCTACCCTGCGGATATGACGCCCGGCTGCACTCTGGAAGCACGTTCCCTGCGTGATAAGATGAACGAGTTCCGACAGATGGGCGTGCAGGTGTTCGGCATCAGCGTGCAGGATGTGAGGTCCAAACGCGAGTTCTGTGATAAAGAGGGACTGAACTATCCCGTGCTGGCAGATGTAGGCGGCAAAGTGGCAAAGCAATACGGCGTGCTGATGCCCGCAGGGTTGGCTCAACGAGTAACTTTCATCATCGCCCCATCCGGTCAAATCGCGCAGGTGATTACCGATGTCAACGTCCAGCAGCACGGTGAGCAGGTGCTGGCTTTGCTGAAACTGCAACCAACCGTGCAGTCTTCGGCGAACTGGCAGGCGAAGCTGGGACAGCCCATACCGAACTTCCAGCTCCCCCGCGCCGATAACGGCAAAATGGAATCGCTCTATGGCGACCGCAAACAAAAAGCAACCGTCATCATGTTTATCGCTACGCGATGCCCCGTTTCCAACGCTTACAATGAACGGATGCGCACCATTGCACAGGAGTATATGGCGAAGGGCGTGCGTTTTGTGGGCATCAACTCCAACGTGATTGAACCCACACAGGAGGTCGCCGAACACGCGAAGCAAAACCGCTTTCCCTTCCCGGTGCTGAAGGACGAAGGCAACAAAATCGCCGACCGCTTCAACGCACAGTTCACCCCTGAAATCTTCGTGGTAGATGCAAAAGGCGTGCTGCGCTATCGCGGGAGGATCGACGACAGCCAGAACCCGGCAAACATCACCTCGCACGACCTGCGCGACACGCTGGACGCCCTGCTGGCAGGAAAGAACCCACCCTGTGCCGAAACTAAAGCTTTTGGGTGCACGATTAAGAGAGTGAGGTAAGAGACAGTGGTCAAACGTTCTGTCGGCTGGATTGCCATGTTGCTGGGCATCGCGCTGCTGGCGCAGGCGGCCGCCAAAATACCCCAGGTGGACGGCGACGGTTTCAAAAAGGAACTGGCGAAACGCAAGGGCAAGGTGGTCGTGGTGAACCTGTGGGCAACGTGGTGCCCTCCTTGTCGAGCCGAGTTTCCTGCGCTCGTCAAGCTGTACGACACCTACCGCAACCGCGGCGTAGATGTGCTCGTCATCTCGGTGGATGACGTGGCTGATGAGGCAAAGGTGGCACAGTTCCTGCAGCAACATAAGGCGAAGATGCCGGCGTTCATTAAGAAACCGGGCGACTCGGAGAAGTTTATCAACGCCGTAGACCGCGATTGGCCCGGCGCGATTCCATATACGGTGGTGTACGACCGCAACGGCAAGCCGTTCGCGAAGCTGCTGGGCGACCACACCTTCGCGCAGTTCGAAGCGACCGTGAAAAAGGCTCTTGCCAAACGCAAATGACCCCTGCTCCCGAAAACCCCTTGCTGGAGGCGTCGTTCCTGCAACGCCTCCAGCGGTTGCAACTGCTGGTCCGGCGCCCTCTGCCGGGGCAATGGAAGGGAGAACATCGTTCGCCTAAACGGGGCTACAGCGTGGAGTTTGCCGACTTCCGCGAATACTCCCCCGGTGATGACCTGCGCTACGTAGACTGGAAAGCGTACGGCAGGCTGGACCGTCTGTACCTGAAGCAGTACGTGGAAGAAGAAGACATCTATGTGCTGTTGCTGGTGGATTGCAGTCGCTCCATGCGTTTCGGACAGCCAACAAAACTGCTATTCGCCCTGCAGGTGGCTGCCGCCATTGGTCATATCGCGCTGTGTCGCTTCCATCGCGTGGGCGCAGGGCTGATAGCGGACGGTAAAGTTATCTGGATGCGCCCTGTGCGAGGCAAGCAGTCGCTGCTCCCCCTGTTGCGCTTTTTGGGTAGCCCTCCCGATGCACGAAGCGCCGTACTTTCTGAATCGGCGCGTCAGGTGGTGAACGGCTGGAAACACCGGGGAGCGGTGTACCTGCTGACCGACCTGATGGATGAACACTGGCAAGACGCCTTGCGTACGCTTCTCGCCCGTCGCCATGAGCTGACCATCATTCATACCCTTAGTCCCCAGGAGTTGCGCCCCGACCTGATGGGCGACCTGCTGCTGGTGGACAGCGAAACGGGAGAAACACGCGAGGTAAGCCTCTCCGCTTCTGCGCTGAACCTGTATCAGCGTGCTCTGCAACGGTTGCACGATGACGCTTCTGCCCTTTGCGGGCACTTCGGTGGTAACTATCTGCTGGCGGACACCTCGCAACCGCTGGAGACCTTCGTGCTGCGCGAGATGCGCGTCAGGGGTGTGCTGGTATGAGGTTTCTTGCCGCGTGGAACCTGCTCTGGTTTTTGCCTGTTGGCGGTGCGATTCTCGCGCTGTATATCCTGCGCCTGCGCCGCCGGCGCGTAGAGGTTCCTGCGGTGCTACTCTGGACGCAGGTACTGCAGGATTTCCAGGCAAACGTGCCCTGGCAGAGGCTGCGCAAGCACTGGCTGCTGGTTTTACAGCTGCTGGCGGCGTTGCTGCTGGTGCTGGGAGTGGCACAGCCGTATACCCGCGCGTGGATGTACTCCGGCGAAGCACATGTGCTGGTGCTGGACGGCAGCGCGAGTATGCTGGCGACCGACGTTTCGCCAAACCGCTTTGAGCAAGCAAAGGCACTGGCACGGGAGTACCTTCAAAAGATGCCCCCCGGCGACCAGGCAGCCATCGTGCTGGCGGGAGCACGTCCGCGCGTGCTGTGTGGGCTGACGGTCAACCGCTCCGAGTTGTTCCGCGCGCTCAAAAGCGCACAGCCTGCCGAAACCGGCACAAACGTCGCCGAGGCACTTGCGCTGGCAGCGGCGATTCTCACTCCCTTCGCTGCCCCGACTATCGAGGTGTTCAGCGATGGCGGTTTCGCCGAACCGCGCGACGTGGATACAGGAAGAGCCCGGTTGCAGTATCACACGGTGGGCTCACATGGAGAGAATGCAGGCATTGTGGCGATAGACCTGCGCGAGGACCAAAACGCTCCCGGGCGGTTTGACCTCTTCGTGGCGATACGCCACAACAGCCAGAGAGAGCGACGCTATACTGTTGAACTCTGGCGCGGCGACGATATGGCAGATGCCCAGGAGGTCGTCGTGCCGCCCAGGTCGGAGGTTCCCGTACTGTTCCGCCAGCTGCTACCTGCTGACCGTCCGGAGGAGCTGCGCGTTCGGCTGGACACGCGCGACGCGCTCGCCTGTGACAACACGGCATACGCAGTGCTGCACCCGGTGCGCCCGCTGAAGGTGTTGCTGGTGAGCAAGGGCAACCTCTTTCTGGAAACCGCCCTGAACCTGGACCCGCGCACGACTGTCGAGAAGAGGACCTCTCCACCCACCGCTGAAGCATCCAGCAGGTACGATGTGGTGGTATACGACAATGTAGAGCCTGCCTCGCCTCCTGCCGGCCACGCGGTGCTCATCGGGGTTATTCCGCCATGGTTGCCGGTCGTGCCTCTGCAGGCGGTAGAGGACAGCACGGTGGTGGATTGGCACCACACACACCCGGTGATGCGTTATGTGGACCTCGCGTCGGTGCGGCTCAGCAAGGTGACCCCCGTTTTGCCCCAGGCGGGAACGGAGACGCTGGCGGAAGCAAGTGAAGGAGCGGTAATGGTATCCCTACAGAAGCCGGACAAGCGCTGGCTGCTTATCACCTTTGATGTGACGGCGACAGACCTGCCGTTGCGCGTGGCTTTTCCGGTGATGATGTTAAACGCCCTGCGCTGGCTCACCGCGCCCTCCGAGAGTGCGGAGCGCGGGCTGATACCGGCAGGCGGGCTGGCGGTCATTCCCGTACCGGGCGAGCGCGAAAAGGTCACCGTGCGCCTGCCGGATGGCAAAACAGCGGAGGTCAGCGTGCAGGATGGGGCAGCTCCCTTTGAGGACACCCTGCAAACCGGTTTCTACCGGTGCCCGGAGACGGGCTACCTGTTCGCGGTGAACTTGGCGCAGCGCGAGGAGACGGAACTGGCAGTGCATTCATATACCTCCCACACGGGGACTGGTGCTTCTGCCGGTCTGCGAAAGGTGCTTGCCCGACGTGAATGGTGGCAGTGGCTGGCAGGGATGTTGCTGGCTGTGCTGGCTCTGGAGTGGGTGATGTACCACAGAAGATGGTGAAAATCCGCGATTTGCAGGCTTTACAGCAAAAGTAGCGAAAAAACTAATGTTTTTTTCTTACAAAACATGAAAAAAGCCCTTGAGTGGTACGGAACTTGCACTATATAATAGCGGTAAAGTAACGGGAGGAGAGAGGAATCTAATCAATGAAACGATGGGTTCTGCTTTTGGCGGCAGCAGGGCTATTGCTGGCGTGGCGGTCGGCGGATGCACAATCGCTGGGAAGACGGGGCGGTACGGCTAATCGTCAACCTGGCAACGTGGTATCGCAGGGCTCGCCGACGGTGCCGGATGCAGGTACTCTCACGCTGTTTGCCAGTGGTGTAGCGCCGGTTGCCTTGTACGCGCTCAAACGACGCCGAAGCAAGAAATAGCGAAGGCTGTTACACCTTAGCGAGGTGAGGCAGGTAACACCTGCTTCGCCTCTACGTATATCTGCCCGCTACGCCCGCGCCGTATCGTGCCTTCTACCAACACCACTTGCCCGTGCGTGTTTGTCGGCGCCCATATCCCGGTGCGGATACGAAACACGCAGGTTACCGTTCCGGCACCGAGTTGCGTTTCGCCGCTTCCCAAAGGGCATCCCACTCCTCCAGAGTAAGCTGCTCCAGCGGCTTGCCCTGTTCACGCGCCATCGCTTCCATCTGCTGAAAGCGCACGATGAAACGCCGCACCATGGCATGAAGCGCCTGCTCGGCGTCTACTTTCAGATGGCGGGCGATGTTCACCAGCGTAAACAGCAAGTCGCCGATTTCCGCCTCGATGCGCGCTCTGTCACCCTGCGCGATGGCTTCCGCCAGCTCCTCCTGCTCCTCGCGGAACTTTTCCAGCACCCCCTGCAGGTCAGGCCATTCGAAGCCCACCTTCACCGCCCGTTTGGAAACCTCCATAGCGAACACGAGCGCAGGCAACGACGGCACCACTCCGTCCATCACCGACTGCTTCGGCGTGTGGTTATTCTCTTCCGCCTTAATACGCTCCCAGTTGCGCAGCACCTCTGCGCTATCTGCCACCTGCACATCGCCGAAGACGTGCGGATGCCGGCGTACCAATTTCTCGCACTGTTGCCACACCACGTCCTGAATATCGAAACGGTTCTGCTCGTTCGCCAGCTGCGCGTGCAGCACCACCTGTAACAGTACGTCTCCCAATTCCTCACACAGTTTCGCATCGTCGCCGGTGTTGATGGCGTCCAGCACCTCGTACGCCTCTTCCAGCAGGTAGGGCCGCAGTGTCTCGTGTGTCTGTTCCCTATCCCAAGGGCATCCGCCCGGTCCGCGCAGGCGTGCCACAATATGCACCAGCCCCGCAAAGTCACGGCGGTCATCGGCCGGCAAAGGTGGCACGTACACGCTGGTCAGATGGTCTACCGGCACACGATCCAGCTGGTATAGAGGCACGGTCTCCACCCACTGCTCTCCTGCTACGCCAGCGGCGCGCACCACATGCACCGGATGCTCTTCGGGATAGTAGCGCATCAGCAACAGTTTCAGGTCGGATGCGACGAAGCCGTCGTAGACCTGATAGTACAGCACGTGCATCGACTGGTCCGGCAGAAAGCGGGATGCACTGAGCGCGTCGATGACCTGTAACCCATCGGTGATGCACAACCCCAGTGCCTCCAGCGTCGGCTCCAGAAAGCCGGTACTGCCGACAATGCGCACCGGTATTGCCTGTTCACGCGCCTTTTCCAGAAGCAAGCGCACGCTCTCTTCCCCAACCAGCGGATGCCCGGGTACGGCGTATACGACATCCCCCTCCTGCGCCAGAGCAAGCAGCTGTTCCACGATCTGCGCATACAGCGTCTCGAAGCTTTCCGCCTGCTCATAGAGCGGATCAAAGGAACGAAAAGGGATGCCAGCCTCTCTCAGGGCATCTACCGTTGGGTGTACTGCCGTGCGCAGCCAGACCGGTTGCCCAGAACGCAACACCTCCCATGCCTGCCGAGACAGCGCAGAAGGGGCTCCTGCCCCCAAGCCGACTATGGTTATCATTGGATAGCGATTTGGAACCTCCCTGAAGGTTGTTTTTCTCACCTCTATTCTAGCACAGGTGGTGGTGTGAGGGCATCTGGTATGTCACATGTTGCGAGCTACTTTGGAGCATGCACTGCAACCAGCGGACAATGACATTGTATAGCCGAGTAGACTGAGGAGTGTCAAGCCTCACTCCCTCACCGGAACCATCCAGCGCAGGCTGAGAGTGGCACACTTTGCCCGAAAAGGATTCAGAGCCGACAAGCCTACCGTCAGCCCCCACTGCCTAGTACGGTAGCCCGCCTGCCACTCGCCTCGGGGTAGAGACAACAGCAGCCGGTACCTCGGGGAAGCGTATCCAAAAGAGAACTCTTCCTCCGTATCGCGTGAGGCAAAAAGAAACCACATGCCGTTTCCCTGCTGGTATGCCGCTCCAAACGTCGCTCTTCGCTGTAATGAGAACTCTTCCGAGAGGTAGTCGATCCTCCCTGACAGAATCGGTGCGGCATGGAGGAAACCGTCGGCGTCGGGGACAATCGCATTCGCCTGCACACGCGCAGTGATACGCTGCATCTTGCGTTGCGGGATGTACCCCAGCAGGTTTTCGCCCCAGAAGCCAATACGCCACCTATCGGATAACGGCGCGGACGCAGCCAGATGAAGCGCCCATCCCGTGCTGCGCGTGTCGGCAGGGTTCAGCCCGCGTGTGGTATCCAGCAGCAGGTCGCCGTCGAACTGTGCGCTCTGCCACCTGCCGTCCAGCGTGCCCTGCTGAACCCGCCGGGAGAGATACAGGCTCCCTGCGATGAGCAGCCAGCTTTCACCACGCCTGTCGCGAAGAGGCACAAGATGCCCGACCGTCCAGCGGTTTACCGCCGAGCGGTTGAGTACGGCATGGACAGGGGTATCGGTGGTGGGAAGCTGGGTGAGGCTCACTCCCCCCTGGTAAAGCTGCACTGCTCCCTGATCACCCTCGAAGCGGTCGGCGATACCGAAAGCATAACTCACCTGCCAGCGGGGCAGGTGCAGACGAACCTCGCTCAGCGAGGCAAAACGGTAATAGCCTCGCTCCCCCGTAAAGGAGTGTTTTGCCTCCGTGCTCTGCAAGAGCGGTCGGACGTTCGTATGCGCCAACAGGTAGTAGCCAACCTCCAGCTGCTCGCCACCGGTAACCGGCAAAGAGGTCAGTTGCTGAATCCACTGCTCCTCCGTCCAGAGTGGCGGCAGTACCACCGGCTCTGCACCGGCGGAGAGAAGCGCCGCCAGAAGAAAAAGCACGAGCGAACCGCCCGTGCGAAGCGTCCAGCCTGTTCGCCTCATCACACTGTTCTGGTTCGCTCGTGCCCTGTTCATTACCTGCCGTTACTGCAACAGAGATTGCAGCGTCTCGAACGTGCCGTCCACGTACTTCACAATACCGACGCGTCCCAGCTCCTGGATACCTAGCTCCATTGCCTCACCAATATCAGCCACTTTGGTACCATCCGATTTCTGGATGGAACCGGTTACTGGCTGATTGTCCCCACCGGTCATTTGGACACGCATGCCCGACGGGGAGTGGCTCATGCTGATGGTTTCCGAAGCAGGCTGCACACCGTCTGGATATTCCGCCAGCACCATCTCTACGCTCGTCTGCATCCTCTCATCGCCGTAGGAGAAGGTTGCGCTCACCGTGACCTTCGGTGGAGAGGCTTTCGGCGTGGAGGTGATAGCGATGTCTACTGCTGCCGGCTTGCCGATAGCAGGCGTCATGTTGCCCTTGATGCGGATGTTACCCTCCGGATAGGTGGACAATCGATATCCGGCAGAGGAAATCTGTCCGAACGGTACGGGATTGTTCCACGTGCCACTGACCTCGCCGCTTAACGACAACCTGTCGGACGCAAACGTCATCTTGCCCTGCAGGGTCTTGATGACACCGCTGCCCATGCCGTTTACCGGGTCGCGATACTCGATGAACGTGCCGTTCACCTCCGAGATGGTCAGGCTTATCTGCTTGTTATTCTCATCGCGACCGGTAATCTGGAGCGTGTTTATCGTGACGCTGGTAGGAGCGGTTCCGCCGCCGTTCAGCTTCATGAAGGGGATGTTCACTCCCTGCAGACTGATGGAGAACGGTCGGGCGGCAATTTGCGCCTGCAGGCTTTGCAGGGTGATACGCTTGATCGAGTCCTCCGCGCTGATGTCGGGGTCAAACTCCGCCCTCAGGTTGGTCACCTGTGTGGTGCCGAACTGCGACCCAAATTGGCCGTTGAAGGTCATGCTGGTAATCTGAGGTGGAGCATCTCCGGAAGGCAGCTGCGCCATCGTTAACAGCAGGCTCCCGTTGAAGTCAATCGCTTGCGAAAGCGCGTTATCTTGCAGATGGATAGAGGCATTGAACTGGATGGTACGGTTCGCCTCGTTGATGGTGGGGGTCAGCGTCGCGCTGTAGTTCACCCCCGACTTCGTAGCGGTAATGGTGTACTTGCCTGCCGCCGGATCGAAGTGGTAGGTTTCCAACGATTGCTCTGTGGTGACAGTGAGTATCAACTCGTTAGAGGGTCCCTCCACTTGCGAAGTCACCTTCCAGGTCTTTCCCCCTGCGATGTCGCCCGCTCTCTGAATCTGGAGGTAGCCCCATTGGTCGCGGGTCAGACGGTACTCGCCCGGAGGCTGCCCATCCAGCATCCCCAGCATGTTCATCACGGTGTCGAACCGCTGGGCGAACTCCTCCGCGGCAGCCAGCTGGGTATCCAGCGCCTCTCGGGTCATGCTCAGGGCGGCATCGATAGCCGTCCCCTCGTCTGTGCCGTTGCCAACCACAGTGCCCATCATATCGCGCATGGTCTGCATCATGCTGCGGGCGCGGTCCACATCGGGGTTGCCGGTGGAACCCTTGAGAGCATCCTTGACCTGCTGCACCGTGTTCTGTACCTCCGCCTGCAAGGGCTCATCCCGCAGCCCATCGCCAATCTGGGGAGGCAGCACAGCGGTCAGGTCGCCATTCCAGTTACCAAACCGCTCGCGGATGCGCTCCATAACCGTCGCTACCCCACCGGGGGGAAGGTCGTTTAGTCCCTCCTGCTCCCGGATGCGTGCGATCTCCTCCAGAGCGAAGGTGGTCACCGCATCAAGGTTCACGTTATTCCTGCCACCGGCGGGTACATCGGGACTGACCGTTGCCACGCGTACGGTCTTGTCGCCCACCTGCTTGGTAGCGACGACCACGATGTCTTTGCCTGCAGCGGTTTCGGGGAGCGTGAGCAGATAGTGTCCGCTAGAGTCGGTGGTGCCTTGCGCGATGGCATCGGTGAGGTTTGGCCAGACGTACGCTTTGACCGTCGCGTTTGCCAGGGGAGTGTTTCCTCCCACCTGTCGCGTCGTGCCGCCGGGCACGAACACGTCACCGCTCAGCGTGAGGAGGGTACCGCCTCCCCCTCCCCCGCCTCCACACCCTGCCAGCAACGTCAGGGCAATCGCAGCAAGGCACATGCCCCAAACGGACAGGCGCTTGTTGCGCCATCCATGAGAACCCTTCATAGAACCGAACCTCCCATTGCACGAAGCCCAATCACTTCGTGAGAATTCGCACAATATGATTATAGCCAAGAGAAACAGGTATGATAAGAGCAATTTGCTAAGATTTCGCAAAAATGGTATCCTTTTGGTGCAAGATGGCTAGAGAAGGAGGCTATGTTGTTACGCGCCAGGGTTAGTATTGCAGGTTACTACTTTCTTTTGTTCGCTGCGGTAGCGTTCACCCACCCCTTCTTTCCGGTGTTTCTGCGCGAGCGCGGCTTTTCATATGGACAGGTGGGAGCGGTGTTGTCGGTGTTCTCGCTGACCGGCGCGGTGGCAAGTATCTTGCTGGGCTGGCGTTCGGACCAGGCTCGCCACCGGCGACGATATATCACCGGTACCATGCTTGTGGGGGCGGCCGGGTATCTGCTTTTTCCGTATGTATACTCCTTCAGCATTGCGCTGTTGCTGGCGGCGGTGCTTGGCGGATGCATCATGTCCAGCCAATCGGTGATGATGGCGCTGGTGGTGGACCTGTTCCGGCATCGAGGTACGGGGGGATCGTTCGGACAGTTGCGCGTGTTCGGCACAGTTGGCTATCTGCTGGTGCTGCTGATGCTGGTGCTCTGGCAAAACTCCCCCTTGCTGGAGCCTTCGCGGATGTTTTCCAGCGTTGCCCTTCTGCTGGCGTTCTCCGCGCTGGTGGTATTGCTTGCACCGGAGAACCCCGAAGAGGCGGAGGAATCGGCTCGCCTATCTGCCACTGAAGTGCTCTATCTGCTGCGTCGGCGCGACATTGCGCTATACATCGTGGCACACTTCTGTTTCGTGGGCGCGCTGATGACCGCTACCGCCAACCTGAGCCTCTACCTGCAGTGGATGGGGGCGTCCAAGCCTTTCATCAGCTTGGCTTATATGACCAGCGCGCTGTTCGAGATGCCCTTCATGATACTGATGGGTAGGCTATCCGACCGCATCGGGCGCACGCGCGTGCTGGCAATCGCCTTCATCGCTTTGCCGGTACGACTACTGTTGCTGACCGTTTTTCGTGCTCCGGTACCGGTGCTGCTCACCCAGACTATGCACGGGCTCACCTTCAGCATCATCACGGCGGTATCCATGGCGTTCATCGCGGACAGGGTGGAACCACGCCTGCGCGCCAGCGGACAGGGCTTGCTGATGGCGGCGGCTTCGCTCGCTTCGGCGACCATGCCCATCGTTGCCGGTTTGATTGCAGACGCCTGGGGACTGCCCGCCTTGTACGGTACCTTGCTTACCCTGTCGCTCGTCGGTACGGGTGTCTTTTTCACTCTGGCGCGACACACCGCTCCTGCTGAGGCAAGCGCGAGGATGATGGCACAAACAGGAGGGCAGGCATGAACAACTCCTTTCGTCAGGAGCTGGAGACGCTGATTCGGGCGCGTTACCCGATTGTCTACCTCATTTCATCGGAGGAGCAGCGCGTGGAGGACGAACTCCGCCACGTTGCCACCAGGCTCAATAAACGCCTGTACACCTGGAGCCTCACCAGAGGACTGGCAGAACACCCGGGGCAGGTGGATTCATCCACCCTGCGTCCAATAGAGGTGCTGTTAAGCATCGAACGACTGCCCCAGCATTCCGTGGTGCTACTCAAAGACTTCCACACCGCTCTCAACGACAGTGTGGTGAAACGCCGTCTGCGCGACCTGAGCGTGGCTCTGCGCCGTACGTATATCTCCCTCTTCATCCTCGCGCCGGTGTTGGTGCTGCCACCAGAGCTAGAGAAGGAGATAACAGTGATCGACGTGCCCCTGCCTACGGTGGACGAGATTGGCGAAATGCTGGACAGGGTGATTGAATCGGTCAAGGACAACCCGAACGTAGATGTTTCGCTGACACCGGAACAGCGAGAAATGCTCTTGAAGGCGGCAACGGGCTTGACGCTGATGGAGGCGGAGAACGTGTTCGCCCGCTCGCTGGTGCAAAAGCGTAGGCTGGACGTGGAGGTGGTGCTGTGGGAGAAGGAGCAGATTATCCGCAAGTCGGGCATTCTGGAGTACTATCGCGCTACCGAAGCCTTCGAGAACGTGGGAGGGCTGGACCTGCTGAAGGACTGGATTCGCAAGCGCACCCGCGCTTTCACCGATGAGGCGCAACAGTTCGGCTTGCCCGCGCCCAAAGGGGTACTGCTCATCGGCGTGCAGGGATGTGGGAAGAGTCTGGCAGCGCGCGCTATCGGCTCGCTGTGGAAGCTACCCGTGCTGCGCATGGATGTCGGGCGCATCTTCGCGGGGCTGGTCGGGGCGTCGGAGGAGAACATGCGCCGGGCGATTCGCACCGCCGAGTCGGTCGCGCCCGCGGTGTTGTGGATTGATGAGCTGGAGAAGGGCTTCGCCGGTTCCCAATCCTCCGGTTTCTCCGACGGGGGCACCACCGCGCGCGTGTTTGCGTCGTTTCTCACGTGGCTGCAGGAGAAGCAGTCACCCGTGTTCGTGGTAGCTACTGCGAATGATGTGAGCGCTCTACCCCCTGAGTTGCTGCGCAAGGGGCGTTTCGATGAGATTTTCTTCATCGACCTGCCCAGTCAGAGGGAACGCGAAGAGATATTCACTATCCACCTGCGCAAGCGCGGGCGCGACCCGAAGAAGTTCAACGTGAGCAAACTGGCGCAGGCGGCAGAGGGCTTCAGTGGAGCCGAGATTGAGCAGGTGATTATTTCCGCACTGTATGACGCCTTCCACCGGGGCAAAGACCTGGACGATGAAACCATTCTGCAGGAGATAAAGCGGACGGTACCGTTGTCGCGCACCATGCGGGAACACATCGCCGCACTGAGGATGTGGGCGGCCGACCGGGCACGTCCTGCTTCTCCTCCACCCGGTCAAGAGCCGGCCGAGCCACCGCCCGCAGAGTCGGCGCCAGCCTCGCCTGCGACTGCAAGCAAGCGACGCGCTTCGGCAACACCGGCAAAGCGCCCAGGGAAAGGTTCCGCACAGGAGCAATAGCCGAACCATATAAAGGGCGAGGCTTCCGCCGAGCCTAATAGTAGAACGTCAGGCGTGAATCTTCGCTTCGCCACTCTGGAGGGCGAACCTCCCGGCTACTTCCAAGAAAAATGCCCACACCCCCCTATAGGGGGCTCAGGGGGCTGATGTTTAGCCCTCATCGTACCCCTTCAGCGGGCGGTACCAGATGTTGCGGTAGCGCACCAGGTCGCCGTGGTCCTGCAGGCGTAACGGTCCCACCGGCGGATGGGGCGTGTATGACGGCAGAATGCGGTGCTGCGTTGCCCCCATCAGCTCGGTGGCATGATGCACCACCACACCGTTATGCAACACGGTCACCATTGCGGGACGGACTATTTTTTCGCCGTCGAAGCGGGGAGCAAGCCAGATGATATCGTAGGTCTGCCATTCACCGGGCTTGCGGCAGGCGTTCACCAGCGGCGGATACTGCCCGTAGATGGCGGCGGTGGTTCCGTCGGGGTAGGTGATGTTGTCGTAGCAGTCCAGCACCTGTATCTCGTAGCGCCCCATCAGGAACACACCGCTGTTACCGCGCCCCTGTCCTTCGCCCTTGACTACCGACGGCGCAGCCCATTCAAGATGTAGCTGGCAATCGCCGAAGTGCTCTTTCGTCTGGATATCGCCCGTGCCGGGCACCACCTCCATATAGCCGTTCTCTACCTTCCATCGCGCCTCTCCACCACTGACCGACTCCCATCCGGCAAGGCTGGTGCCGTCGAACAGGATGACCGCGTCGGATGGCGGTTCACCGGGTTTCTCCTGGGTGCTGCAGGTTCCGGGGGTAATCACTCGCGGCTGGGGGCGGCTGCCGTCATGCACACGCCATTGCGTGCCCGGCAGGAACGGAGTGTCGTCATAGCCAATCTTCGTTTGTGCCATAGCAGTACCTCCTCGTTCTGGTGTATAGTAAATACGAGGTACCCCAGAAGGTATCCTGCCGACACGGGTAAAAACACGATTCCGGCTGTTTCATAGATGTCAATAAGTCTAACGGTTCATTTTCATGTCACTTTTGACGAAATAAAATGAAACATTCTTGCCTCTGCCGCGTCTATAGAAGCAACAGGGCGCAGCAGAGAGCACTTCTCGACGAGGTGAGCTGCGATGGTGGCATCGCCAACAACCACCTTAGACCGCCTACGCCGTTATCTTCGGCAAAATCATTCTCGTCTGCGCTCGGCACCGACGCAGGCAGAACAGATGGAACTGCTTGCCCAGGCGCAACAGTCACCTGTGGAGGACTCTGTGGCAAGCCTCAAGGTGGTTGAGCACGCCACGATGCAGGCAGTGCCCGTGCGCCCTGTCTCCCAGCCCAACGCCCTGCGCCACTTTCTGGACGGCATCCAGCGCCAGCGCATCCTGTACTATGAGGGCGTGGTGCCAGTCTTCTACGCCTACCTGTCAGCGGTGGTGCGCTCACGGGTGGACAGGCGAATGTGTTGCCTGCGGGACGGCTCTCCTCTGCAACAGCGGGATGCCCTGTACGCTCCTCTGCGCTACGTGGACGTGGAGGGACTTCGCCAATACGGCATCCCCCTGCGCGATACCGAGCCCGGTGAACCTCTGCCCTCCCATCCCGCATTGATACAACAGGCTTCCAACCGTATCTCCAATGACCGCGAGCTGCTGGAGCGCGAACTAGCACAACAGTGGTTACACTGGCTGCGCCAACAGGGCTCGGAAGAGTGGCTGGTGGTGGACGGTGGCATCGCCGAACTCGCCAGCACCATGCCCGAGGGACACCTCATCGGGCTGACAAAAACCAGCACGGGCATAGAGCGTGCCCTGAGCCCGGAGCAGATGCAGGCGGTGTACGGCTTACGCAAGGGGGAAAGGAGCAGCGTGTTCGCTATCACGCGCGTGGGGCAACCGGCGGTATACTCGTGGTTTCTACGCCTGCACGACCCCGCGAAGGGGAGCCTGTTGTACGGCTTGCTACGGGTGGAGATGCCTGCTGCCGAGAGTCTGCTGACACATGTGGATGCCCTCTCCGCATGGCTGATGGAGGACCGGGTACCCCTGAGCGTGCCTGACACCCGCTACGACCGTCTGCTCTACCCCATGCGCGACTGCGAGCAATTTCTGCGTGCACTTGCCCCCAGCGCGGCACAGCTGGAGGCTTTAGTGCAGATGGTGTAGTTGTTGTCACTATACGTCGGTATCCTCTACACCCAGCTCCCGCAAGCGTGCAGCCAACCGTTCGGCGCGTTGTCTTTGTTCCTCTGCCATACGCAACGCTTCCTCGCGCTGCCCCTCGATCTCCTCCGGCGAGAGGAACCTCTGCCCATCGGGGCGCACCAGTATCAGCCGCCCATCTTCGTCCAGATTGAACTGAACGCCCAGACGCGGGCTGACCCATCCCTGCAACTGCTCAATGGGCTGCAGCCGCCCTTCGCGACGTATCCAGCCGTCCAGCGCGCCGCGGTCGGGGTCATACAGGTAATACTCCTCCACGCCGTACTTGTCGTAGAACGCCAGCTTATCCATCATCTCATGGAATCGGTTGCTCGGCGACATAATCTCGAACACCACATGTAGCGGCGTGTTCTCCTCGCGCCACTGGCGATAGGCAGAGCGGTCACCCTTTGGTCTGCCAAACACCACCAGCACATCGGGCGCAACGCGGATTTCGGGATGTCCGTACTCGGGATACCACAGCAGGTCTGCCGCCACAAACACGTTGGGGTCATCTTTGAACATGCCCGCCAGCCCTGTGTAGATGGTCACAATCCAGCGCAGCTGCTTCGTGTTATCTGCCATCGGCTTGCCGTCGCTCCCCGGATAGATGCGTTCCTCCCGTCGCAGCTCCTTCTCCAGCTCAGGAGAGAGGATGACCATACGCCTCACCTGCCTTCACAAGGTGTACGCTTTCATGTTACCATAAAGGCAGGGTTGGTGTATAGGGAATAGCAGGAAATCTCTGAAACCCAGAGAAATTTCTACATGATGACAGTCCATCCAGCCGAGGTGCGACCATGAGCACGTCAGCAACCGACAAACCGATAGGGCGCGTGGTGGGCACGGAACGCAAGCCCAACACCGCCTTCACCTTCAACTTCTGGTGCACGCCCGACGCACCGGTGGGCATCGGCACGATTGTGGTGGTGCGTAGCGAGGCACGCACCGTGTGGGGCGTGGTGACCGAAGGCTTCGGCTACAACGACCTCGAAACGCCCATCTACGACTACATCGGCTCGGACGGTGTGGCGGAGGCGGAGTCGCCCACTCTGCGCCCGGAGATGCACCTGTACGTCGCCTCGGTGTTGCGCCAGATGCCGGAAGAGCCGGTGCAACCCCCACCGATCGCTCCGGTGTATCTGGCGGACGAGCTGGACGTGCGCATGGCGTTGCGCATGGATGCCTTCATCCCGTACGCAATCCCAGCGGGGGTGTACCGCAACGGCGAGACGCTCTCCCCCATCACGCTGGACAGCCGTTTCCTGCTCGGTCCCGACGCAGGTCATCTCAACGTCACGGGCACTTCGGGCTTAGCCGCCAAGACCAGCGCGATAATGTTCTTACTCCAGGCTATCTTCCAGAAACTGCCCGGCGACGAGAGTGTGGCAGCGCTGCTGTTCAACGTGAAGGGGGGTGACCTGCTGTTTATCGACCTGCCCCCAGAAGACGGCTTCCTGACCGAGCAAGACCGGCGCATGTACGACGTGCTCGGCGTGGTGCCCAAGCCGTTTGAGAGAGTAGTGTACTACGCACCCTTCAAGCAGGACCGCGTGAACCTGAACACCCTGCGCTCGCATCCCGACCTGCGCCACAATGTGCTACCCCTGCACTGGGGGCTGAAAGAGGTGCTGGACTACACTGAAGTGATGCTCAACCGCGACGATATCGACGTGAAGGCGGACGCTTTTTTGCAGTTTATCAAACAGCGTGCGGTGGACCCGGGCAAGTTTGAATTTGATCAAGAAGAGCAACAGGCGGGAGCGCCTGCCATGATGCCCGTGACCAACTTCGCGGAACTGAGCGCATGGCTGGACACGGTGCTGCGCATCGCCGAAAAGCGCGGGCGTGAGGCGTGGCGTTCGCACGCCTACCCCACCATCCGCAAAGTGTACAACCGCCTGAGCAACCTCACCACGCGCTACCGGGGGCTCATCGGCGAGAGCGGTTTTATCTCCGACCTGCCTGAACGCTTCGAAGACCGCACCGTGTACGTGATCGACGTATCGCAACTGGAGCAGGAGGAGCAAGACCTCATCATTACGCGCGTCATCGCCGAACTGCGCAAACGCATGGAGAGCCATCGGCTGGGCGTAGACCATCTGATTGTGGTGGTGGACGAGCTGAACAAGTACGCGCCCTCCTTCGGCAAGGAGACGTACATGCTGCGCACGCTGCTGGACATCACCGAGCGCGGGCGCTACCTGGGGCTGGTGCTGTTCGGGGCACAGCAGTTCCGTTCGCAGGTGGAGCGGCGCGTGGCAGGCAACTGCGCGACCAGCCTGTATGGACGCATCGAGATGGAAGAGCTGGCACAACCGGGCTACAGCGTGTTCGGGCAGGCGGTGAAGGAGAAGCTGGCCGCTTGCGAGCCGGGCGAGGTGCTGGTGCGCCATCCGCACTTCACGCAGCCCATCTTTGTGCGCTTCCCGCGCCCCTGCTTCCTGCGCGGCTCGGACGGCATCCGCCGTTATCCTCCTCAAGAAAAGCCGTTCGATGTGGCGGTGTGGGAGACCCTGCGCGAATTGGACCCCACGCTGGAGTATCTGCAGGTGAAGGCGGTGATAGACGACCTCGCCGCATACAGCAACGGCATCGACGAAGAGCGCGTGAGCGAAGCCATGCACCGCGTGCTGTTGGAGCGACCAGAGCCGTCGCGGGTGCTAGAGCGGTTTCGGGCGCACCTGCCCAGGAAGGTAACCTCCTCCGTGCTCAGATCACCCACCGGTTTGACAGGTCCTTCCTTCAACCCCGCCGCGACGGACGACTACGACCCGGACGATCCGTTTGCGGGGTTGTAGCCCTTTGGGGCATAGCGGGGAAGGCGAGGGCTCCCACCCAGCTATCCCTTCGGGGATAGGGTGCTACCGTAGTGCGTACAGCTTTTGATACTCTTCCTCCCAGCCTTGCCACTTCTCCGGGTTCCACGCCGCTGAGCCCTCAAACCACAAGGGGAACCATAACAGCACTGCCGTACCGCGTTCTCGCAGGGGCACCTTGCCAAAAGTCTCGGAGACCACGTTCAGCTGGGGGAATGGGTTGCCCATGGCGAAGCCGCGCCGCGTCTGCCTTATCGCTTCCATCTTGCGGCTCCACGCCACCGCCTCCTGCTTCTGCTTCTCTATCAGTTGACAGCATCCTGCTCTTGCTGGTACAACTACCTGCGTATTGAGAGAGGTTCAGGAGTGTCTCGAATGGATAGGGAACAGATACCCACCCATTGCGGTTTCGTGGCGATAGTGGGCAAGCCAAACGTGGGCAAGTCCACCTTGCTCAACGTCATGCTTGGGGTGAAAGTGGCGCCCATCACCTCGCGCCCGCAGACCACCCGACGCGGTGTGCGCGGCATCTATACCGAAGGCAACCGGCAGGTGGTGTTTGTAGACACGCCAGGTTGGCACCAGCCCAAAGACCGACTGGGGCAGTTCATGATAGAACAGATAGACACCGCGCTGGAGGAGATTAACCTGGTGCTGTGGGTGGTAGACCTGCGCCATCCCCCCACCTCTGAAGACGAAGACCTGGCGAACCGATTACAAGGGGTAGACGCACCGGTATGGATTGTGGGCAATAAACTGGACGCTGCGAAGTACCCGGAGCAGGCGATGCAGGCGTACGCCGCGCTGTTGCCGACTGCGCAGAGGCACATCACCCTCTCCGCGCTGAAAGACCCGAAGGCGGTGTACCGCCTGCGCGAGGAGATTCTGCTGGCGATGCCCGAGTCGCCTTTCTTCTATCCGGTGGACATCCGCAGCGATCAGTCGCGGCAGGACTGGGCGGCAGAAATCGTGCGCGAACAGGCGATGAGCCACCTGCGCGAGGAGATACCCTACAGCATCGCCGTGCGTGTCACCGACTGGGAAGAGCGTGAAAACGGGGTACAGTATATCCGTGCGGAGATCATTGTAGAGCGGGAGAACCACAAATCCATCGTGATTGGCAAAGGCGGTAGTATGCTCAAGCAGATTGGGCGAGAGGCGCGTAAACAGCTGGAACTGTTCCTGGGCAGCAAGGTGTATCTGGAGCTGGTGGTGAAGGTGATACCCGATTGGCGACGCGACCCACGAGCACTGAGGGAGTTAGGCTATGAGTAAACAGGAGAAAGCGGATCAGGCGAAGGTGTTAATCATCGTGGAATCGCCTGCAAAGACGAAGACGCTCAAAAACTTTCTGGGCGATACGTTTCAGGTGGAAGCCTCCATGGGGCACGTGCGTGACCTGCCGGAGAAGGAGTTCGGCGTGGACGTACAAAACGGCTTCACCCCCACCTATGTGACCCTGCCCGAGCGGCAGGAGGTGCTGAAAAAGCTCAAGGAGGCGGCGGAGAAGGCATCAGAGGTGTACCTCGCCTCCGACCCCGACCGCGAAGGCGAAGCGATAGCCTGGCACCTCAAGGAGGCGTTGAACCTGCACCACGCCCGCCGCATCGAGTTCAACGAGATTACACGCCAGGCGGTTCAGCAGGCTCTGCAGCGCCCGCGCGATATCGATATGAATCGCGTCAACGCCCAGCAGGCTCGGCGCATCTTAGACCGAATCGTGGGCTACCGCCTCAGCCCGCTGCTATGGAAGAAGGCAAACCGTAACACCCTCAGCGCGGGGCGTGTGCAGTCGGTAGCGGTACGGCTGGTGGTGGAGCGCGAGCGCGAGATCGAAGCCTTCGTACCCGAAGAGTACTGGACGATTACCGCCCGCCTCACGCCCGATACAGAGGCAAACGCCTTCGACGCCACCCTGCGCCTGCGTGACGGCGAAAAGCTGGAACTGCACAACGAACAGGAAGCGAACGCGGTGCTGCAGGAGCTGGAAGGCGCGCAGTACATCGTGCAGAAAATCAAGCGTGGTGAACGCAAGCGCAACCCCGCGCCGCCTTTTATTACCAGCACCTTACAGCAGGAGGCGGCACGCAAGCTGGGCTTTAGCGCGAAACGCACCATGCAGGTTGCTCAGCAGCTGTACGAGGGCGTGGAACTGGGTGCGCAAGGCTCCGTCGGCTTGATTACCTATATGCGCACCGACTCCACCCGCGTCGCCGCCGAGGCGCAGGCACAGGCGCGAGAATACATCCTCAGAGAGTTCGGTGAGCGCTATGTGCCTGAAAAGCCACCTCAGTACCGCTCGCGAGGCAGCGCACAGGATGCCCATGAAGCCATCCGTCCCACCTCTGTCATGCGCACGCCGGAGTCGGTGAAAGCATACCTCTCTAAGGAGCAATACGAGCTGTACCGGCTGATATGGCAGCGGTTCATCGCCAGCCAGATGTCGCAGGCGGTGCTGGACGTGGTGACGGTGGACATTCAGGCGAACCGCTACACTTTCCGCGCCACCGGCTCCAGCGTGAAGTTCGACGGCTTCATGCGCGTATACGTGGAGGGCAAGGATAACGGCGAACTGAGCGACGAGGAGCGACCACCTCTGCCGCCAATGATGGAGGGGCAGGTGTTGACCCTGCTCAACCTGCTACCCGAACAGCATTTCACCGAACCGCCTCCCCGCTACACCGAAGCCACTCTGGTGAAAGCGTTAGAGGAGAAGGGCATCGGAAGACCCAGCACCTACGCCACCATCCTCTCCACCATCGTGGAGCGCGGCTACGTGGAGTTGAAGGAGAAGCGCTTCTATCCGACACAGCTGGGCATCGCCGTTACCGACTATCTGGTGAAGCACTTCCCCGACATCCTGGACGTGCAGTTTACCGCCGGTGTGGAGCAGCAGCTGGACGACATCGAGGAGGGCAAACAGCAGTGGACGGAAGTGCTCCATGCCTTCTACGAGCCCTTCGCGCAACGGCTGGCGGAGACGGAGAAGAGCAACGAGTTCGTGCGCATCGAGCCGAGGGAGACCGACTACACCTGCCCCAACTGTGGCGCGAAGATGCTACTGCGCGAGGGACGCTACGGCAAATTCCTGGGTTGTTCGCGCTACCCCGAGTGCAAGACCATTGTGAAGGTCACCCGCAGCGGCGAACCCGCTCCGCCCGACCGCCCCTCCGACGAGGTGTGCGAGCAGTGCGGCTCGCCGATGGTGATTCGCTGGGGCAGATATGGCGAGTATCTGGCTTGTACCAATTCGCAATGCGGTGCGCGCAAACCGATAGAGAAATCGCTTGGCGTGACCTGCCCGCTTTGCAAACAGGGGCAGATTGTGGAGCGCAAAGCACGCAAGGGGAAGATGCGGGGCAAGGTTTTCTACGGCTGCAACCGCTATCCCGAATGCGACTTCACGCTGTGGGACAAGCCGGTGGGCAGGCTCTGCCCCAAGTGCGGTTCGCTGCTGGTGGAGAAGCAGAACGGACGGAAGCAGGTTATTATTGCCTGCTCTAACAAGGAGTGCGATTATCGTGAGGACGCTACAGCGCAGGCGATGGCGTCTTAGGCAGGAAATAGCGATACTTGTGACGAAACACCTTGCCAAATTGCCAGGAAGGTGGATCGAGTGGATATGCTGTATGCGCGTGCGCTCGCTCTATTGCAGAGAGGATTACAAGATTCTTCAGTCACTTTTCGCGATGGTCAGTGGGAGGCGATCGAGGCTCTGGTTGCGCACCGAAAGCGGTTGCTTCTGGTACAGCGAACCGGCTGGGGCAAAAGTATCGTCTATTTCATCGCAGCGCGGCTGCTGCGGGAGCAAAACGGGAACAGGGGTCTATCACTACTCATTTCCCCCTTGCTTGCGTTGATGCGCAACCAGATAGAAATGGCGACGCGCATGGGCATCCGTGCTGTAACTATTCACTCCGCCAATACCGAACAATGGGACACCATTGAACATGACTTGCTTGCGGATGAGGTCGACCTCCTGCTTATCAGCCCGGAGAGGCTCGCCAACGCTGATTTCTACCAACGCGTTCTTCAGCGCGCGGCGCCGCGTGTGCTGATGCTTATCGTGGATGAAGCGCATTGCATCTCCGATTGGGGACATGACTTTCGTCCAGACTATCGGCGTATTGTCCGGGTGCTTCGTCTTTTGCCGCGCAACGTTCCGGTGCTTGCCACCACTGCTACCGCCAACAACAGGGTGGTGGAGGACATCCAGCAGCAACTGGGAGAGGATTTAATCATTCAGCGTGGTGATTTAGCAAGGCGCAGCTTGCGCTTGCAGAATGTAGTTTTGCCCTCGCAGGCGGAGCGGATGGCCTGGCTTGCCAACCACTTGCACGAATTACCAGGCAGTGGTATTATCTACACCCTGACCATTGCCGACTCGGAACGTGTTGCTTGTTGGCTGCAAGAGAGAGGATGGCAGGTATATGCGTACCATTCCGATCTGGGCAACACCACGCGCGAGGAGCTGGAGCAGAAGCTGTTGCACAATCAGGTCAAAGCGCTGGTAGCGACGATTGCGCTCGGTATGGGCTTCGATAAACCTGACCTGGGTTTCGTGGTACATTTCCAGCGTCCCGGCTCTGTGGTGCACTACTATCAGCAAATCGGCAGGGCTGGCAGGTCTTTAGACAAAGCCGTCATCGTGTTATTGGGTGGGGAAGAGGACGATGAGATAGTGGATTACTTCATCCGCACCGCTTTCCCACCCCAGGCGCATACGGAAGCGGTACTGCGCGTCCTGCAGCAGCACGGTAACGGATTGAGCGTTGTGGAAATGGAACGCTATATCAACCTATCACGCCAACAAATAGACAAGGTGTTGCGCCTTTTGTCCTCTGAGACCCCATCGCCTGTCCTGCAGATGGATAATAAATATGTGCTTGCCCCGGTGCCTTACTCACCCGATATAGAAAGGGTGCAAAGGCTCACTGCCCTGCGTCGCGCGGAGCAGGAGCAGATGCAGTGCTACATGCGAAGCACACAGTGCCTCATGCTCTTCCTGCAGCAGGCTCTGGACGATCCCCATGCTCAGCCCTGCGGTCAGTGTGCCTGCTGCACGGGCGAACCGATAGTATCCCCTTCCGTAGATGAGCAAACCGTCCTCGAAGCAGTGCGGTTCCTGCGTCGCTCTGAGATACCCTTAGAACCGCGCAAAATGTGGCCTGCAAAGGAGGGGTTGACTATCTCCGGCGGGCAGGGCACCATTCCAGAGCCCCTGCGTGCCCAGGAGGGACGGGCATTAAGCCTGTGGGGCGACGCCGGTTGGGGAACACTGGTCAAAAAGGGCAAGTACCAAGACGGCTATTACGACGATGAACTGGTATTGGGTATGGTCGAGATGATACAGCGATGGAACCCCCAGCCCGCGCCACGCTGGGTGACGTGTGTGCCTTCCCTGCGCCATCCTCGCCTAGTAGCGGACTTCGCGCAGCGGCTAGCACACCAACTGGGATTACCCTTCGTGCCATGCGTGAAAAAAGTGCGCGATACCCGACCCCAGAAGGAGATGCAAAACAGCTTCCATCAGGTGCGGAATCTGGATGGTGCTTTCGAGGTTCAATGGTGGCGGGATATGTCCAAGCCTGTTTTTCTGGTAGATGATGTGGTAGACTCAGGGTGGACGCTCACGGTGGTTGCTGCAGTATTGAGAAAGGCAGGAAGCGGCCCGGTATTTCCCGTGGTTCTGGCGAAACAGGTTCTGCGTGGAGGATAGGATGTACGCTCTTCAACCCAGCACGCAAATTGCTGTCTTGCTGTGCGCGCATACAGGCAATGACCCTGTGCAGCCTCTTTCGCCAACGGAGTATATCGCACTGACGAGCTGGATGAACGAAAAAGGCTACCCTGCAGAGGTATTGTTATCGCCCGATACCTACCTGCTGCTTCTCGAGGGGGAGTTGCAGCACCGCGTACCTGCAGAGCGTTTGAAAGCCCTGCTCGACCGCGGCGCACAGCTGGCGTTGTGGATGGAGAGGTGGAGCAACGCAGGGATGTGGATAGCCTCGTGGGAAGACGAGGAGTATCCTCTTGTGCTGCGCTCCAAGCTGCGCCAACAGGCTCCCGTGTTACTGTACGGTTTCGGCAACCCGAATCTGCTGCAAAGGGGCGGACTGGCTATCGTGGGGTCCAGAAATACCAATGAGGCGCTGCTGGAGGCGGCACGTCGGATAGCCAACCGATGCGCTCTGCAGTCCTGGACGGTCATTTCAGGTGGGGCGAAGGGCGTGGACAAAGCCGCCATGCAGGGTGCACTGGAGGAAGGGGGTACTTGTGTGGGCGTGCTGGCAGCGGACCTGGCGAGGACGGCAACCTTATCTGCCTTGCGCGAGTATCTGCTTTCGGACAAACTCTGTCTCGTTTCGCCCTATCACCCGCAAAGCGGCTTCACCGCGGGCAACGCCATGGGACGCAACAAGATAATCTACGCTCTGGCGGAGTTCGCTCTGGTCGTTGCCTGCGAGAAGGACAAAGGAGGCACCTGGGCGGGTGCTATGGAGAACTTGCGGAACCGCTGGACACCTCTTTTTGTGTATACCGGCGAAGGCTCCCCAGAAGATAGCAAGGCTCTGCTGAGCAGAGGGGCGTACGCTTTTCCGACCGATTTCGAAAGTCGCCTGCGCGAACAGTTAGAGGCTATATCCCTTGCTGTTTCGGCAGAACAGATGGCTCTTCCTATTGAGGCATAAGAGGGCACGCCCGTATTCTTCCCTGATTTGGGGGATGAGGGTAAACAGGCTTCTACGAAAAGCCGATAACCATAGTATGCGCAACCTGCTGTTCATGATACTTATCGTGGCAAGCGTGCTGTTCGCGCTGCTGCTGTGGTCGCCGCCGGTCAGCACCGGAGACCATCCACCTGCTAAAGCGATAGCTGCCGGGGTGCTACGGTAGCAGTTCGATACACGCAATTTGCACCTTCACGCCAGCGCGCGTACAGGGGTCCAGACGCAGGCGCGTCACCACCCCTCGCCAGCGGGGGTTTTCGCTCAGATTCAAGGTGTAGTCGTGCCACTTGCCGTCTACGTGCACCGAGAAACGCACACTGGTAGATTCGCTTTCCGCCAGTGAACGAGTGCTCCAGAAAAGCTGCCCCATATCGTCGAACGGCTGTGCTGACGGCTCCAACCGCATCCGCAGGCGCAGTCGCCGATAGCGTGTGGACGCAATCTGCACAGGTGGACCGAAGAACGCGGGGTCGTTCCCCGTGGTGACCGCCGTTAACGCGCCGTGCTCGATTCGCGGATTATCCAGATACATACCGTTGTCCCACCCGTAGGTGTCCCGCGCAAACTCCCACTGTGGCTTACTGGTAAAAGCCATCTCCACTTGCGGCGCCGGCAAGCCGACGTCGGCAGGGGTGAGGTCAACATGCGCTTTGGGAGCGGAAGTAAACACCTCCCGAATAGCATCCAGATAGCCGAAGCCGAACTCCTTATGCGGCTCGATGTACGACCCCTCGCCCCACTCGTTCCATGCCTCGATCAATATCATCGGCACAACGTGACGCGAATAGCTCTGCAGAAAATGTAAAGCGTCCTGAAGATGCCTCTTGAACTTGTCGGGGGTACGCCCGTAGCGTACAAGGGCGTTTTGACCGTGCCACGGACGGCTATCCCATCCCCCGCTCACGGGAGGCAGCAGGGGGATCGGGCTGTTCTGTACGATATTCTCCCACTGCTGGCGGTAGCCCTCGATAAGCGTATCGAACGGCGCCCGTTTTGCATCGCCGATGACGCCAAGATGGGGCCAGTTGTAGGCGGTTACCGCGTCGTAGCCCTCGCGGGCGGCGATTTGCGCCTCGCCTGTACCCCCAATACAGGCTATGAGGTACAGCCCTCTTAGCCCGGAGCGAACACACTCCTCACGCATGGCGTCAAAGGCACGCCTGACCGCTTCGCTACCCATATCTGCTCGCAGACGGTACGGACTGAAGATAATCATCACCGGCTTGCCGTCGATTTGCAGGTGTTCGGGACGATGGAAGTAGTGTTCTATCCAGTAGCGCGTCACCGCAAGACAGTCCTCGTGCGAGGAGGTGTTCGGCGGATTGTGATTCGCCCACAGCAGGCAGAACTGCAGGTGCTGGTGATAGCGGCTTCGGAAATAGCCTTCGTGCAGAGCGTGTTCCAGCTGTCGTGCCCCCTGCACCCAGTACCAGTCGTACACGAAGAAGGTGATGCCGTGTTCCACCGCCCATTTGATATGCCAGTCGGCAACCTGCGGGTCGCCCTCGCGATACCAGCCAAGCACCGGCTTGCGTTCGGGGAAGCGAGTAATCGGTGCCCACTGCCCTGCGCTGCGCCAACCGGGGAAGTAATATACCCCTACAGGGTATTCAGGCTTGACCGGAGATGGGGGCGGTATCGCGCGCGAAGCGATTTGCATGGGACGCAGGGTAATCTCCACAGGAGCTTTCGCAGCAACCGAAGTGGCGTTCACGCCCTTCACCTGTGCTGTCAGTATGCCGCGCCAGGCACGCGGAAATAACACTCGCCACCGCCACTCTGCCTCCTCTCCATAGGGCAGAGCAGACTGCGCTGCCTGCACCCTCTCCAGGAGGCGGACACCTGCGGGCAGGTCAACCTTCGCGGTGACCCCTCTGGCGGTTTGCCCGCCCACGTTTACCACGCGGAGCGCAATCATCACCGGCACTCCCGCGCGAGGCAGGGCGTCTTCCACATCGAAGTACAGCACGCGCAAATCGGGCTGGCCTTGTGGCTGAGCTGATACCAACGCCCTCTCCAGCACAATGGCGTCGCCGGAGTTTTCTCCGGGGCGAACGCCTAACATCACCACCTCGCCGCTCCAACCGGGGGCGTCCAGCATGTTCAGATTATACAGGCGGGTTTGACCGTCGGCGATGACCTCGAAGGCGTGCTGCTGGATACCGTACGCCTCGCTGGTTGCAAAAAGCAAGGTACATCGTGTCGCGTTGACCGAGCGTACCTGCAAGGTAACGAAGAGAAACCGCTCTGCCTCGATGCTCACTCGCCCTCCAAAGAAGCCGTCGGGTTCTTCCAGCTGCAGGCGCGCTCCGGTCGCCGTCTCCTCTACACGCACACCACGCCATGCGGTCCAGTCCATATGGTGCGCCCGGAAGACAAACTCCCTTTGTCCCTCGCGTAGCGCAAGCCCTTCCAGCCGCACAATGCGGACGGAGCGCAGGGCGAACTCGCCCACGCCGTACGGGTCAAACCGCAGACGGACGATGCGCCCCTCCTTCTGCCAGAAGGGGAACACACGGTAGGTATGCCACTGTCCATCGCCACGCACCGCGAACCGAGTGCTTTTGCCCGGCAAGAAGCCGCCATAAGGGGATTGGGTGGTGTTGCTCCAGAAGATTTCGGCTTCGCCGGGCAGGGAAGCCTGCATCTCTATCTCCACTGCCTGATGGGGCACAGCCGGCAGGTTTAGCAGAGGAAGATACTCCAGTATCGGGTCACCGCCGGTGGTGCGGAAGACCATCGCACCACCCTCAAAGCGTATGTCTGCTATCTCGCCGTTCGCACGCCACGTTTGCAGCACCTCGCGATTGCCGAATCTCCACTCGGCTTCTACATGCACTTTGCTCATGATGACATCTCGCTCTGTGTCGTTTCTCGCCAGTATCTTTCCGCCAGGATGATGGCAACGTAATCATCATACGGCTGTTCTGGGGTGCGTAGCCAGGAGGGGATTATCTTGCGCCAGCCTTTCGGAGGGTTCTCGCGCAGGTAACGACGTCGTGCCTCCTCAGAGGTATATGCTTCGTCCACCACCCGTACAGGCACATCCGACGACAGGTTGCGCAGCAGTGGTTCCAGCGCACGGAATCCCGTGCCTCCGCCTACTACGATACATCGTGGGCGAAAACGCCCGAACAGTGACGCGATCTCCTTTCCGAGTTCCTCTATCGCCAGCACGGCGTGATACAATACCTGTCCGTCGTTTCGCACCACCGCCAGACCCACTTTGCTACGTCCCGGGTCTATCCCGAGCACCACCGCTTCCCGCATCTCAGCACCCTCGTTGACCTATTGCACAATGCGAAACCGTAATCGCAGGCTATCGGCGGAGTAAGTGTCCGTATCCGCCACCGCTACCACGTTCACATAACGTCCCCTGCCCTCACGCACGATGCGGTCGGCGAGGTCGGTAATCTCCACGTTGGAGACCGTGCCCACCGACGGCTCGCCTTCGGGGCCGATTTGGGGGATAATACCCGCCTCGATGGCTCTGGAGCGTACCTCATCCCGCAGAAACTCGATGAGCGTGTTGACAATTTCACCGGTGCTGCGCCCAGACCATACCCGCACACGCGCAATCTCCTCGTCCTTGCGATATACGAGACGGTTGCGGTAAGGTTTTAGCTCCACCTGTATCGGCTCGCCAGCCACGCTGTTGCGCACCGCTACCGCCAGCACCACCACAGGCACATCGGAGCGGGCTATCTGCTCTGCCAGCACCTCCACGCTGACCGCTTCGTCAGCCACTACTTCGGTGCTACCTCCTGTGGGCGTGGGCATACTCACCCGCTTGAGAGGTACATACGCTGCTCGATGCGCCGTTCCTGCCGAGGCACCTCGTGCCAGAGCGATACGCCCCGCCTCTACCAGCAAGCGATAAATCTCGTTGCGAGTGGCTCGCAGCGACAGCCCGTTGGGAATAACCCGTCGGGCAATCTCCTCGCCTTTGCGTGCGATGATGGGTTTCTCTTTGATCTGCTCCAGTCTTTCTACCAGCCCGCGCAGTTCCTCTTCTTGTGCCTGCAGCTGCGCGATAGTGCCCCGAAGCGCGTCCGCCTGCTGCTGGAGCTGACGGCTCTGCTGGGCAAGCTGTTCCGTTTGCTGGCGTAGCTGCTCTGCCTGTTGTTGAAGCCGGGCGTTTTCGCTGTTCAACCGCACGTTCTCGCTGGCGTACTGCATATTCTGCGAAGCCAGCTCCGTGTTGTTCTGCTGGTACAGCGTGTTCTGCTCACGCAGAAACTGTCCCTGCCTCTCAAGCTGTGCATTGGTCTGGCGCAACTGCGCGTTGGTGCGACGTAACTGCTCACTGCTCGCCTTCAAGGTGGTATTTTGCTTCTGTAGTGTTTGAAGTTCTTTACTCTGCTCCGCGATACGACGGTTGAGCTCGGCCACTTGCAGCTGCCTTTGCTGAAGCTGCTGTCTGACCTCTTCCAGTTGTTGCTGCTGCTGGCGCAACTGCTGGGCGTTCTCTTCCATCTGCTGCTGTTGCTCGCGCACTCGTTGCACAGCGTCTTCATAACGTTGCTGTATCTGCTTGTACTCACTGCTCAATCGGGCGTATCGACGCTGTAGCTGGCGCGATTGCTCCAGAATGCGCTCTCCGCGTACGATGATTTCGCGAAATGTCTGGGCGGTAGCAAGCACTGCCACAATGGTCAGGAGGGCGATGAGCGAACCGGTGAAGCTGGTAATAAGCATGGCGGTATGGCGGGGACGCAATCCCCACACGGAGATGCGTCGCTTACCCAGGTAACGCCCCAACCAGTCGCCAAAGTAAGCGATAAAGCCGCTGACCACGACGAAGATAATGCCGATGATAATGGTGCGAATGGGCATCGTTGAACCCTCCTTGCTACTTCACCGCCCGCGTTTCCACAAAATGACCACTCCGGCAATCGCCCCCAGAACATCCGGCAGAAAGCTCGCGACCAGAGGCGATATGCTACCGCCTCGCCCCAGGATAAACAGGTACTGTGCCATCGCCCAGTACAGGAAGATGATGACGATGCTGAGAGCAAACCCCGCTGCCGCCGTGCTGCGCTGTCTGCGGATGCCCAGAGGCGCACCCACGAAACCAAAGATCAGGCTCGCCAGAGGTAGAGATATTTTGTTGTACAGCTCTACTTCCATTTGTCGGGTATCTTCACCTGCCTGCCGGTATCGGCGGATGCGCTGCAGGGTCTGGCGGAAGCTGCGGCTGTCGGGGTCGGGCACCAGGTCGGTTTCGATCTCTCGCAGGCTCTTGCGGATACCTCCCCTCAGCACCCGCGTGGTAGTGCGCGCAAACTCTGCCCGCACGCGCCCATCGCCTGTCATCCAGTAACCATCGTAAAGGTCCCACTCTCGCCCACCCAGCCATCTGGCGCGTTTGGCGTAGACAATCAGTACCGGATGCCAGCCCTCCGATGCAGGCGCAAACTGAACGGCGGTTACGTCGTACAGAACGCCTGCCTGCAAGTCCACTCCACCCTGCGCGGTGATGAGCGTTTCCACCTTGCCCCCACGCATCACCGTTTGCGTTACCGGTTGGGCGTGTTCACCTATCTGGCGAAGCACCGCCGTGCGCAGCCGCCACATCTCCGCCGTCGCCGGCGGCACTACCAGCTCGTTGAAGCTCATCGCCAGCACGCTGACCACCGCCCCCATCGCCAGCACCGGCGTCACAATGCGCCACAGGCTATATCCTGCCGCATACAACGCGACGGTTTCGCTCTCGCTGGACAGTCTACCGAAAGCGAGCAGGGAGGCAAGTAGCATCGCCATCGGAAAGGTCTTGACCATAATCTGGGGCAGACTGAGCAAAACCATGCGCCCCACCGTCCACAAAGAAGCCCCTTTCACCAAGTACTCGGTGAGCTGGAACAGACTACCGCCCGCGAAGAAGAGAGCGGTGAACAACAGCACACCGAACACGAACGGTCCGGTGAGCTCTTGCAGTATCAGACGGTCTACTACCTTGAGCCGCATGGGTTAAATATGCTCGTATTCCTCGCCAAGATAGAACTGCCGGGCGATGGGGTCGTTGGGCAGCTTGTCTGAGTCGCCCTCGGTCAGGATTTTACCGTTGTGAATGATGTACGCCCTGTCGGTAATACGCAAAGTGGCGCGTACGTTGTGGTCGGTAATCAGAATACCCACGCCAAGCTGCTCGCGCAGGTGCGCGACGATGCGCTGCAGGTCTGCGATGGCGATGGGGTCCACGCCGGTGAACGGCTCATCCAGTAAGATGAATCGGGGGGAAGCGGCAATGGTTCGCGCCACCTCTACTCTGCGCCGTTCTCCCCCCGAAAGGGTGTATCCGCGTGCGTGGCGCAAGTGCGCAATGTGAAATTCCTCCAGCAACTCGTCGATACGCTGACGAATCTGCTTTTCCGACAAACCCTGTAGCTGCATGACCAGCCGGAGATTATCTTCCACCGTCAGCTTGCGGAACACCGATGGCTCCTGTGCCAGGTAGCCGATCCCCATCCGCGCCCGGGCATACATCGGCAGGTGGGTAATCTCTCGCTCATCCAGCCACACCTGCCCCTCGTTTGGGTGCACCAGTCCCACAATCATATAGAAAGTGGTGGTCTTGCCCGCGCCGTTGGGTCCCAGTAGCCCCACAATCTCGCCTGTGTTCATCTGCAGGGAGACACCGTCCACCACTCTGCGTCCTTTGTAGATTTTGACCAGCTTTTCGGCTCGAAGCTTCACTTTTTTGCCTCCTCTGCGGAAGGACGCTTCGGCTGGATGACGGTTTCCGTACGCTCGGGGTCACCTTCGAGGACAACTCGCAGGTCTTCCTCGCCCAGATAGATGGTTCCTCTATCGCCCTTCTGCGTCGCCAGAAATCGCGGGTCATCTACCTCCACGAAAACACCGTTTTGCAATGTCACCTGACGGGTAGCGTCGTCATAGAGCACCACACCTGCACTGCCCCGTGCGGTACGCTTCTCTTTCGGTTGAGTAAGGCGAAAAGTAACCTGCCCTTCCGCCCGCGCTCTGGTCAGGCGGGTCTCCTGTCCGGTCTGCAAGCGCGACTCGGCGGTAATGACGCCGGCTTCCATGCGCAGCTGCCCGTCAGTGCTTTCCAGTACCACACGGTTTCCCGTCACCTGGACCCGAACGGTACCGTCCCGCTTGTATTCGGTGACAATCTGCTGGTAGCGGCTCAGACGGTACCGGCCTACCTGCACCTGTGCCAGAGCGGGCACAACCGCTCCCACCAAACACACCGTCAGTATTAGTTTTTGCGGTAAACCCATGCTTTCGCCTCCCCTATGAATTTCATCACGGTGACAAGACACGCATCACCTGCAAGGCGGTATCCAGCTCCACCTGTTGCGCGCGCAGGTTGAACTGCTTGCCGGTGATACACACATCTCCCCGTGCTATCAGACGGTTCTGGCGTGCCAGCCATATCACCTCTTTTGCTTGAAGCCGGACGCCGTTCACGCGCGAATAGGCATGAACACCCCCACTCGCCTCTATGCGCCACTGTTTCTGCACCGCTCGCACCCGTCTTGCGCGCAGGTCGGTAGCGGGTTTGCCCTTCTCATACAGAACACACTGTACGTTCTCGAAGACACCCGTCGCGCCCGCTTGCGCGCTTTCTGCCTCCGCGCGAGGTACAGTCGCCTCCCACACCGTCTGGCTGGGTGTGCCCGGCTCCAGCCATGTCAAACGCAATGTTTCTGTCTCCACCTGCAGGGAGGGCAACCGTGCAGGCTGCGGCGCCGGTTCACGCGGCTGAGGTGGGCGATGAACCTGCTGCGTTCCGCACCCAATCACAGTTAACCATGCGCCCCCACATACCAGCACGGCGACAAGCCTCATCCGATTCATAGCGGGTACATGTTACACGAAGGGTAGAGGGATGTGCAAGCAGAGTGCATTGACCGCGTAATACAAAGAACCGCCACTGGTGAAGTGCTGGCACAGTCACTCAGATAAAAGCAACGCCGATACCCCAAAGGGGTATCGGCGCATGAGGGACAACAGCGTTACTTGATTTCGACGGTCGCGCCCTCGGCTTCGAACTTCGCCTTGATTTGCTCCGCCTCTTCTTTGGTGACGCCCTGCTTGATGGGTTGTGGCGCGCTTTCCACCAAGTCCTTTGCTTCCTTCAGCCCCAGGTTGGTGATTTCGCGTACCACTTTGATAACCTGAATCTTCTTCTCGCCCACCGACTTCAGGATGACATCGAAGGATGTCTTCTCCTCCTCGGCGGGAGCCGCTTCCGCCGCTGCACCGGCAGCAGCCATCCCCGGCATCGCGGCAACCGCCACCGGCGCCGCCGCCGTCACGCCGAACTCTTCCTGCAGAGCTTTCACCAGCTCGTTGAGCTCGAGCACGCTCATGCCCTTAATGGCGTCGATAATCTCCTCTTTGGTCAGTGCCATGGTTTTACTCCCTCCTTACGCACTTTGCGCGGATTTCTTGTCGGCTATCGCCTGAACGGTGTATACGAAGTCACGCAGGATACCCTGCAGAGTGCCCACCAGCCCGGTAATCGGCGACTGCATTGCGCCCACGACCTGCGCAACCAGCACCTCGCGTGGCGGTAGCTTTGCCAGCTGCTGAATCGCCTCGGCATCGTAACGCTTGCCACCCAGAACCGCTCCTTTGACTGCCAGCACCCGCAGTTCCCGGATGGCATCCGATAACGCTTTGGCGGTCGCCGCCTCGTCACCGTGGATAAAGGCAACCGCAGTGGGCCCCTCGAGGACGTCGTCTAAGTTATCGCTGATGAGCCCCTGCGCCGCGAGCCGAAACAGCGTATTCTTCACCACGCGGTACTCCGCCTGATTCTGGCGCAGTTGTTTACGCAGCTGCGTTATCTGCGACACGTTCAGCCCGCGATAATCGGTGAAGATAACGCCTTTGGACGCGCTCAGCCACTGACGAAGCTGCTCGACCTGCGCCACCTTTTGCGGATTGGGCTTTGCTCGCACGCGGTATCCACCTCCTTTCTCGTTCGCGCCCTGATAAAAGCATTACGGGGAACCCTGCCAGAGGCGAGAGTTCCCCGTACAGCAAACCCACCGCACCAGACGTGCGAAAGGTGTGACTGTCAAATCGTTTTCCTGTTTCGCCTCGGCAGGTGGAAACCCCATTAAGCTCTTTATCGAGCGCCTGCTTTCTTCGGACCAAGCGGTATGATTATACTTCAAGAATTGAGCAAATGCAAGCCTCAGGCGAGGGGTTGAGAATACCGTCCAGCGCAGGTGCAAGGCTTATCGGATGCCCCTTGCGCACGGCAAGGTCCTACCCTTCCGTGCCCAGCTCCTGTCCCAGAGCTACCAGCCCCTCGGCAT
>JBMFOT010000035.1:0-37879 GCA_049969495.1 Armatimonadota bacterium | reverse complement strand
TGTGCTGAAGTATTACCTGTATGACGGTGAAGAGTTGGTCTGCGAGTTGAACGCAGCGGGCAATGTGGCGGCGCCGATAGTCTTTGGGGCAAACGGGCTGATAGTGTATCGTGGCTACATCTACCAGTTTGACCCGCAGGGCAACGCGGTGCACCTGCTGGACGACGACGGTCGTACGGTGCTGGCGAACCTGGCGTATGATGCGTGGGGTCAGCTGATTTCTGGCAGTAACCCCACCCCCTACGGTTATAAGGCACAATGGGGCTACTACACCGACGTGGAAACGGGTATACTGTTACTGACGCATCGCTACTTAGACCCCGCGACGGGCAGGTTCCTGACCAGAGACCCGGTGGGGTGTGAGGCAAGTGTGAATGTGTACGCTTACGTGGGGAATAACGCAGTAAACAAGGTGGATCCGAGTGGGCTATGGTATTTCCCACCAAGAATAGGCCCGATCTTGCCTCCTGGTTTATTTGATGTGACACGTTGCATAGCATGTGCTCTAAGGGGACTTCAGAAGGGTTATGAGGTTTTGGAGCATACTGCCAATGATAAGTTGGCACATTGTGTGGCAACTTGTGAGATAACTCGCTGCAGCGGAAGCGAGACGTGCGCGCACCTGAGCGGAGTCTGCAGGGAGGTATTGCAAGATACACTATATCGCGCCTCGTTTGGGTATTTTGGCTCACGTATAGATCCGCACGATATCTTTGCGAATGCGCAAGGAATCAATTGTGCAAACAGCAAGAAATCGTGCATTGCTTGCTGTACTTCTAAGATCGCTAGGTCCATACTATGAGAATAGGTGGGTCAGTGACAATTTTGGGAGTTGTGGTGGGCATACTCCAGATTGGAGCGTGGGGAAGTATCTGGGTACTACTGTTCATCGAAGTTCTATTACAACTACCCTGTAGGTCTCGTATATCAGAACTAAACAAATATCGCCATGGTACCCCGGTAGATGCCGTTATTCAAGACTTAGGAGAGCCCCGAGACAAGCTGGTGACATCGCTTGGCTTTGGCATCCGCTATACTTCCCGCCTGTATTATGAAATATGTAGCGATATACCTATCACAATATATCTGGATGCGGATGAACGAGTAACAGGGGTTCGCTTGGGTCGGCATGAACCCCGAACGTCCTTCTTGAGTGGGATCTTGATGGTAAATAGTGTATTCATGCTGGGCTGGTTGGGTGCAATGTTGCTGGCAAGGAATAATCGGAAGTATGTTCTCCCACAGTCCTCAGCGGTGGCAGCAATGCTGATATTGGACACAGTGTTCATGCTCCCAGACCTTATCCCGCTCCCTTACTCAATCACGTCCGCGTTATGGCTTTTGGTCGCAAGTGCTCTCCTCATGCTGATTACGCTGGTGCAAGTTATACGCGTTGTGGCGAACACATCAGATATACACAACCCAGAAACGGATGGAGGCATGACAACGATATGATATACATCGCTACTTAGACCCCGCGACGGGCAGGTTCCTGACCAGAGACCCGATTGGGTTGGAGGGTGGGATGAATCTGTATGCGTACTGCCGTAACCGCGTGGTCATGCTCAGTGACCGTTCCGGCACAATCTTCTACTTGAAATTTTGTTGCACCCGTCCTTTGGGACGGGTGAGGATTGAAATCCGAATGAGCGGGGTCCGGAGAGACACAATATATGGGATTTATCTCAAACGTTGAACACAACATGTAGTATGGTGGGCGGTAGTGGATTTGAACCACTGACCTCCTCGTTGTCAACGAGGCGCGCTCCCGCTGCGCCAACCGCCCACTCGCTCTTGTATTATAGCATACGCCTCAGGGGTTGTCAAACTGGCGGATGGCTTCGTGCAAAGGCGGACGCTCCCACAGCCAGCGTACAGGCAGTTTGAAACCCTTGAGCACCTCACTGTGGTAGACACCCTCTGCGTCCTCGCGCCGACGCTCATACCGACCGTCTGCCCCCAGCACGAAGAAGTCCACCCGTCGCTCGTCAGGGTCTATTACCCAGTATTCGGGGATGCCTTCCAGTTCGTATTCGGCATACTTTTCGCCCCGGTCGCGCAGCAGGCTTTCGGGGGAGGTAATCTCCACCACGAGGTCTGCGCCGCCCTCCAGATAGGTGTCATGCAGACGGTGCAGGTTCTCGTTGGCGACAAAAATCAGGTCGGGTTCACGCCCGCGCTCACTGCGCAACAAACGCATCTGGAAGGGTGCAGAGATCGCAACGCCTACCGGATTCTCGTCCAGGAACGCACCGATATAACGTATCAGCCAACCGGAAACCAGCTGATGTACGAGACTCGATGGCGACAAGTAGACCACCTCCCCGTCCACCCACTCCGCGAGGGTGTCCTCGTCTATCTGTTCCAAGAACTGCTCATAACTGATTTTCACCTTTCCCGACGGTGCAGGCAGTGCCATCTTCCATCACCCCTTCGGGTATATTATGCATCATTACAGGGCGGAAGGGCAATGCCTCCCCTCACTCACGTCAGACTGATGAACTTGAGGCAGAGGCAAATCTCGCGACTCTTTTCAGAACGTTTGTACCTTGAGCCAGTCCCTCAACAGGAATTGCAACCGTTCCAGAAACACCGCCATACGGGTCATGACCGTGTTGCCGAAGAACGCGCCGAAGCTAATCATCAACAGCCATCGCCCCAGTTTTGCGGTGTGGCGAACGGGCGCCCACTTGTGCTCGAACGAGAAGAAGAAATACACCATCACGCATACGATGGTGCCCACGAAGATGATGTTGTTCAACGACATCCACAGGGAGAGGGGAGCCGTGCTACCACCCACCAGCGGCGTGCCGTCCGCGCGGGCAATTAGTGGGCGGAAGGAATCGGCAATCTGCGGCATGTTCATCAGCAGTTGCTGTTTGAACACCACACCCGCGCCCGCCCCCAGCGTCATGCCTATCACGATGCGCGATAGCCACAGATACTTGCGACTGAACTGGAAGTACCACAGCGTGCCCAACACGCCCACCAGCACCCACAGTGCCTTCGCGCTGCCGGGCGCAAAGCCGTTCATGACCGCTGCAAAACCCTGCGTCATCGGCTCCCACCATAACGGTTGGAGCACCTGCTTCCACATGATAATGAAATTGTAACCCACACCCAGCCCAATCATGATGTTCAGCAGCAGGCGATAGAGCTTGTTGTCGTTGATGAGGTAAGAGTAGATACCCAGCGTCACCATCGCCGCCAGCCAGATTTGCCAGGTTGCTGCGCCTTCCATTAGCCTCTCCTCCTGCGCGCGGCAAAGTAGCCGATGTTGCCCAGTATCACCGCCACAATAATGACCAGATGCCCAAACGCCTGCGGAACGATGAGCCTGGTGCCCATGCTGTTGCGTTCGCGGATGTCGGGATGGAGCAGGGCATCATACTCCGCCGCGCCACGCACCCCGACTAACATTCCCACCAGCTGCTTCGACAGCAGGTAACGGTAGTACGTGGTGGACTGGATGCCCGCACACCCGAACGCGATGGGCGTGCCGTACACACCGTGGACGAACGGTATCCAGTCCTCCAGCGGCGAGTAGGTGACGGAGTAGATAAGGTAGATGTCCTCGATGTTGCGCACGCGCTGCATTAGGGGCAGGTGCTCGGCGTCGTCCAGCGAATAGCCGCGCGAGTCCTTCTTGTACTGCTGGCGGATGTCCTTCGCAATCTGCTGCATCGCCTGCCAGCCGCCTTTGGTATAGCCCAAGTTCACCCAGTCCACGCCGTATTTGCGGTCGGGGAACTTTTCGCGCACCAGTTTTTCTATCACCTTGTCCGCGAACTGCGGTCCCAACGGGGTAATCTCCACCGATGTGACGATGAACGGGATGCGCCGGCGGAACAGGTGTTCAAAGACCACCTCCACCTGTCCCCCGTTTTCACCCTGACTGCCCGCGTCCCATGCGCTATCCACCATCACCACTTTGCCGGGCGGACACTTCTCGATAAACTCGTACAGCCTGCGCGTTTCCGGTGAGACGTAGACGGGCAGTCTGATGTTCACCACAAACGGCAGCGCACACGCCACCCAGATGGACAGGTATATCCATCGGCGGTCAATGGTTTGTAGCCTCGAGAGCCAGTCTGTCATGGCATTATTTCCTGTTTGCAATCCTGTGCGGTATCGTGTCTTTACAACTCTCGGTCAAAGAACGCGCCGCGCTCCAGCGACAGCCAGTAGCGCAGCCCCACGGCAATCGCACCCACCATCATGCCAAACCACATACCCCGCACCGCTGCCGAGTTAGCGATATACAATATCCACTGCGCCATCACAGGCAGCTGCAGGAATGGAGGTAAACCGTGCGTGAGCCACAGCCCAATCGGTATCTGTCCCAGCATCACGATAAACGCGGAGGTCATCATCAGCGCGGCTTCGCCCGACTTCACCCGGAAAGCGCGGTAGGAAGCGGTTGCCATGTGAAACGCCAGCAGTGAGAACACGGTGGAGCTCATCGGGCGAAGCAGGTAGTTGAACACCACGTCGTTTGCCTCTTTCAGCCATCCGCTTTGCGCACCGTAGCCAAACCCCGCCACGATGCCACCACCTACCGCAAGAAAGAACAGCACACTGCCGTACCACTCCGGGCGACGGCGACGGATGTTGCTGGAGTGCACCATCGCGAGGCTAATCAATCCCATGCCCCATGCCATCGCTCCCAGCACAATGAAGAAGCTGTTCACCGAGGTCAGCCAATCCGACAGGTAGGTAGTCGGTCCCGCGCTCACGCGGTCTCCGGGGCGCAGTTGCGAAGGCTCCACCTGTTCGGGCGCACCGGTAGGACGTTCGCGATACACCTTCAGCGTCGGCTGTATGGGTATTTGGCGTTCTCGTCCGTCTACCCGCAGGGTGAGAACGCCCTCCGTCACCGCCACCACTTCGCCTCGCACGGTGTGCCAGGGCACGGTAGGTGGCACCACGAACTCCAGAAAGTAGTACAATCCTGCCAGAAAGGTTACCAGCGCGATAAAACGGCGTTTGGTCATGGCTACCGGTACACCCCTATCAGTTGTACAAACGGGTTTTGACTACCCAGCAGGGTAGTGCTCAACGCGCCGAGCAGGATTACCGCCAGCACGATAATCTTGGAGTAGTCCTGCCCGATGAGACTGCCCAGCATGGTGGGGTCGCGGGTGAGGTATGCGCTGGCGGCATACAATTCCTCTCCGATAACGGTGTAATCGCAGCTGGCGATGAAGAAGGGAACCTGAAAATACTGGTCGGTGCCCGCTATCTGGATGGCTCCGGTGCGCTGTCCGGGTTCGGTCAGCAGGAGCGAGGTATAGTCGTACATGCCGAAGAAGAAGTGTGCGGCGGTCTTCTCGCGTTCCATCACGTTGGCGGTCGCCAGCGCAAGCTGATCCCCAGAGGCGGCGAGGAAGCGAATGTCCTCGGCGTTGAAGAGGTCGGGACGCCCTGCCTGCGTGTACGCCTGCTTCACGATATCTTCCGCGACGGGCACGACCACCGGTATCGCGGTGGTCACGATAACGCGCGAACCCATCTGCGCTGCTTTGCGGGCGACGTGCCCCAGCACTCCCAGCGCCGCCAGCGTGCCCACGTTCTGCACCTCTCCCACGCCCGGATGGAAAATCATCGGGCGACCCATCTCGGTCGCCCGCCCGATGGCTTCATCTATCTCGTTCAAGCCGGGGATGCGGCGGATGAAGCCCGCTTTGCCCCGCCGCGCGGTGAGAATCTTCCACAGAATCAAAAACGAGAACAGCACAATCGCCACCAAAATCTGCAGGTTGGCGTGTTCCATCTGTTGGCTCCGGTGAGTTGGCTGCGATACCGCAGGATGTTTCCGTACAGAGAGAGTATTTTCCTGCCGACTTTTGATTGCAGGGCATGGTGGAGATATACTCCTGAGTGGAGGTGATTGCCTTGTCTAAAACGAAGGACAATGATGCGGCGGGTCATCTTGACAGCGCGCCTGTCATTTCACTCCCCACCCAGGTGTTGTCTCAGCCTCGCTCTGAGCTCTTCTGAAAGCATCTCGTTGAGCGCGGTGAGCGAGTTCGGCAAACTTTCCCCGACAAACCAGGCAGGTTTCAGCCGAAAGCCGGGCAAAACCTTGCTCTCCAGTCGGCGCGCACAGCAGGTTGTGCCATGCTCCTCGCCCCCTCGGGATAACTTCCGACCAAGCCGTATTGAGTCTACCACACCGGGGGTGAGGTTGCCAACGAATGCACCGAGTTGCACGGTACGGGAAGGGCAACATCCATCGGCTTTGCCCAAGCCTCACGCCCCCGAGCCTAACCGTACCACCTCTCCCGTTTGTGCGCTGCGCCAGACTGCTTCTGCCACCTGCAGGTCGCGTGCGCCGTCCCGAAGAGTGCTGCGCGGCGTTTCCCGTGCCAAACAGCTTCGCGCGAAGTTCTGCAGCTCGCCTGCATAGCCGAAACAACCTACCGCGTGCACCCGCAGGATTTCCGTCCAGTCGGGCTGCCACTCGATCCACTGGTTCCTGCCGCCGACGTGTGGCTCTGCAATCGGTTCTCCACGCGGGCGGTAGCGCAAACGGAGCATATCCTCCACCTCCAGCCAGCAGTCCACGCCTGTCAGAGCCATCCGCTCGTGAATCTTCCACGAGGGCGACTCCAGCGCGTTCAGGTTCAGGATGCCCAGCGCGCCTCCTGCGAAGCGCAGGTTGATAGCGTAGCCAAAGCGGTTCTCGCTCACCACGTGCAGGCGGGCGTACACCTCTTCCACCTCACCGCCGAAATAGCGGGCAAGGTTGAACAGGTGCACCGCCTGCCCGATGAGGAACGCTTGCGGTGCGCTGGGGACACCCCATATCGCGGGGTAGGGACCGTTGGAGAAGCGAATCTCCACTACGGTCACCTGCCCGAACTCCTCTTGCTTTTGGGCAATTTGCTTCGCCAGCTCGTAGCCGACAGCAAACCGCTTCATGTACGCCACCGCACCCCACAAGCCTTTGCGGTCGGCATGTTCCGCGAGCTCCTGCGCTAGTGAGGCAGAAAGAGCGGATGGCTTTTCCACGAAGATGGGTAACCCCGCATCCAGACACTGCTTGCCCACCTCGTAATGCATCTGCGGTGGTCCCACGATCACCACGCCGTCCAGCTCCTCTTTCGCCAGCATCGTGGCAACATCGGTATACCATCGCAGTGCACCGAACCAACGGGCGTTACGTTGCGCCAGCTCCTCGCGCAGGTCGCACACCGCTACCAGCTCTATTTCGGGGATAAAGGGTACGGCAGGGAAAAGCGAATGGGTAGCATGTCCTCCGCAACCCACAAAGGCAATACGCGCTTTCTTGACCTCCGGCATGGCTTCCTTTCTCCTTTTTCTTTGAGGTGTTGATACCTCTTTCGATAGATGGCGCGAGAAATCCGTCTGCCTCGTAAAAGATGTATGGTAGAATCGTGCTAACAGGAGAGCGGGGATCGTACGCTGCCTGCCCCGCAGGATGTTGGGGGAGGGCAGGAAGAGGATAAACGGACGCTTGATTGCAGGGGAGGGCGAGGTGCTTTTCGAGGCCATCGAGCTTGCAGTGGAGCGGCACCGTGGTCAGTGGCGCAAGGGCACGAAAGTTCCCTACGTACCGTGTCCATCTGCAACCGGCTCGAAGCGGGGTTGCCCGTCGACAACTCGCAGGTAGTACGCTTCTACCGTGATGCCCGTGAACCGCTCGTAGAAGATGCGTGTCGCTGCTTGCAGGTCTGCCATTTGCTTCTGCACCGTTTGCTCCGGCGACAGGTGATACCGCTCATAAAAACCGCACTGCTGGTGCGCGATGAGGATAACACGCTGTATCCTGTGCGCGTCTACCAGAAAGGAGAGATGTCTGCGTGCCATCTCGTGTTCCCACACGGTGAGCACATCCATACACAACCATGCCGCTCCGCCCGGCACGACGAAGCGGTCATACCACTCCTCGCCTAACGCCTGTCGGATGAACTGCTCGCAGGCGGGAGCGAACCGCCCATCGGAGCAGTAGATTGCCAGGGTGTGGGCAAACTCCTCTCTTACCTTCTGCTCCACAGGAAAAACCCTTTCCATCGCGAATCGCTTTCCATGACAGATTGTCGATACAGGAGATTGCCATGACCTCTCGTGAACGGGTGCTTGCTGCTATTGAGTTTCGCGGTCCCGACCGTGTACCCTTCCAGCATGCGGTATTCCCCGGCGCGTTTTGGCGTCACGGGCAGAAGCTGGTGGACTTCCTGAACGCGCGCCCCGACGACTTTGGGGCACGAAACTTCTCGATTCCACCGGAGCCTCAAGGTGAAGGCGATATCGAGGAGTACGTAGACCAGTGGGGCAGTCGGTGGCTGAGGCGCAAGGGCTACAGTGCAGGTGAGGTAAAAGAGGCACCATTGAAAAGCTGGGATCAGTTGCGCGACTACCAGTTTCCTCCTGTGCCCGACGACAGCGTGTTTGAAGACATCGCCCGACGCCTGCGGTCGCCTGAGTGTGACTGGTTCCGCACCGGAGGCGGAGGCACGCTGTTCGAACAGATGCAGTGGCTACGCACCAGCGAGCAGTTGTTCATGGACCTCGCAGAAGAGCCGGATGCCCTGCACGAGCTCGCCGACCGCCTGGTGGACTGGAACCTGCGTCATATTTACGGGTGGCTGAAGGCGGGCGTGGACGGCATCACCTTTGCCGACGACTGGGGCGCACAGGACAGATTGCTGATCAGCCCGCGCCAGTGGCGGTCATTCTTCAAGCCGCGCTATGCTCGCATGTTTGAGCCGATTAAGGATGCAGGCAAGAAGATATTCTTCCACACCGACGGCTGGACGGTGGACATCTGGGACGACCTCATAGAGATCGGCGTAGACGTGCTGAACCCACAACATCCGCTGATGCCGCGCCAGCTGTTGGAAGAGAAGCTCGCGGGCAAAGTGTGCGTGCGCTCCGACCTGGACCGCCAGTACATCATCCCCTTTGGCACGCCGGAGCAGGTGCGCCAGCATGTGAAGGAGACCGTCGAGCTTTTCGGCAGGTTCCACGGTGGGCTGATTCTGCACGGCGAAATCGGTCCCGACGTGCCCTGGGAGAACATCGTGGCGATGTATGAGGCTTTTGAAGAGTTCGGGAAGTATTCCTAATCTACACCAGTTGCCCACCGCCCGCTTGCAGACACAGACGGATTGGAGTACGTAAAGATAGTGCCACAGAAGGAGGTATCGGTGGAGGTCAATCGCATCTACCTGATGGATTGCCGCGAGGGCATGAAGCAGATGCCTGCGGGCTGTGTAGACCTGATTGTGACCGACCCGCCGTTTGCGATCGATTTCCGCGCCAAACGGTCTAACTATAACCGCACACAGGAGTGGGTGCTGGAAGGCTATACCGAAATCCCTGCAGAGGAATACTACCATTTCACCCTCTCCTGGATGCGCGAGGCGTACCGCGTGCTGAAAGATTCGGGGAGCATGTATGTCTTCTCGGGCTGGAATAACCTGCGCGACATCCTGAACGCACTGGATGAGATTGGCTTTATCACCGTCAACCACATCATCTGGAAGTACCAGTTCGGCGTGTACACGAGGCGGCGGTTTGTGACCTCGCACTACCATTGCCTGTATGTATGCAAGAACGACAAACTGCGCAGGTTCTATCCCGATTGCCGATTTCCCGCTACGCGTACGAAGGAGGGCAACCCCCGTTATCGCGATATGGAAGATGTGTGGGTGATTCCTCGTGAGTACTGGAACGGTGACGTGAAGACCCCGACCAAACTGCCCGCGGAGCTCGTTCGCAAAATCCTGCAGTACTCATCGGTGGAAGGGGATCTGGTGATGGACCCGTTTCTTGGCTCGGGGCAGGTTGCCGTCGTCGCGAAGGAGATGGACAGGCGGTATATCGGCTTCGAGGTGGTGCCCGAGTACTACCATCTGGCGCAGCAGCGGCTGGAGCAAGAAATGTATCGTGTGAAAGCGAACGTTTAGATACACCTTCGTGAGCTGAGTTGCCGAACACAGGAATCGGCAGAGTGTCTCTCTCAGTGATGGTGTTCGTGTCCGTGCAGGTGTGAGTGCACCGTGTCGCCATGCGCATGCAGATGCTCGTGGAGCAACCCCGCTGAGACCAGCAGCTGCGTATCCTCCATCGCCTCTTGCAGAGACATGTCCGCTAGCAAGGTATGCTCTTCGGAAAGGATGATCGCTCTGTCCGCAATCTCTGGCAGCAGGTGTAGGTTATGGGTGGCGATCAACAGTGTCTTACCCGCCTCATGGAGCAACTGAAGCGTGTTCACCAGCCAGCCCTGCATGCGCGGGTCTAATCCGGCGATAGGCTCGTCCATTAGCAGCACTTCGGGGTTCATGCTGAGCACGCAGGCGATAGCCACCTTCCGTTTTTCGCCCCCGCTCAGGCGGAATGGCGCACGCTCCGCCAAATGGGCGATGCCCAGCAGGTTGAGTGTATCGGTCACTCGGGTGCGTACCGTCTCTTCGGGCAAACCCATCTGGCGTGGAGCGAAGGCAACCTCGTCCCACACGGTAGCGTTGAACAGCTGCGCATCGGCGTCCTGAAACACAAACCCCACCCGCTGGCGAAATGTTCTGCCAAAAGAGGGGTTCTGCAGGTTGCGCTCGGTCAGCGGTGTGCCCATGAACCGTATTACTCCCGCTGTTGGTTCCATTAATCCGTCCAGCAGGCGCAGGAGCGTGGACTTGCCGCTACCGTTCACGCCCAGAATCGCCACACGGTCGCCCCGCCAGATTCGGAACGATACCTCCGAAAGCGCAGGCGTGCCATCGGGATACACAAAATGCACCTTCTCGCACTCGTATACCAGTTCTTTAGCCGACATGCCATCCCCCTATCCAATTCGCCGCCGCCAGCCATATCCCAGCAAGCAATAGCCACAGCGTATCGCTCCATGTCCATCGCCGCGGATAGGCTCCGCGCAGGTCGCCGTCGAATCCACGCGAGCGCATGGCGCGGTACAGCTCCTCCTGCAGGCTCAGACTTTTCGACAACAGCACTGCCGCGCTCACTCCGGCATAATCGCGTGCCTGTTGTGCCGTCACCGCACCTACCTGCCGACTACGACGAGCCAGAACCATCTCTGCGAGCGTGTCCACCAAAGTGAAGAGATAGCGGTAGGTGAGCGCAAGCCCACTCACCATCCAGCGGGGCACGCGCAGGCTACGCAGGCTATGCAGTAGAAAATGCCATCGGGTGGTAAGGCTCCAGAGCAACGTGACAGTGACCGCCGAGCCAATACGCAATAACAGCATCATCGCAGTGAGCAACCCCCTATCGCTGACCGCTGCCGCGTGCCAACCGAACGGCTCCCAGAGCACTCGCCCGGGGGTCACTGCGTGCAATACCAGAGGAAGAGCCAGCGCCGCGCCAAAGAGCAACACGGGCACCAGAGCGCGTGCGAGCAGGCTGCGTAACGGCAGGTGTGATACCACTGCCAGAAAGATGCTACCCACCAGTACAGCAAAAGGCACCATCGGGGAGCGCGAGAGGGATACCGCGAGTAGCGCCGCCAGCAAAGCTAACGTCTTTGCCAGCGGGTGTAGCTGTTGCAGATAACCGGGCTGGCGTGCCCATTCTTCTGCCGCGACCGCGTTTGCCACCGCTTCACGCAACTGCAGCAGGGTACGCTCGAGCCAACGTCTGCGCGAGACCGATGAGGCAGAAGGGGGTAAATGCTCTTCCTGCAGCATCCACGCGGGTAGGGTGCTTGCTGGGGCGTTACGGGCAACTACCTCCACCGGAACAGGCAACGGCTTACGCACCAGAGAACGGGCAATCCACGCCGTCACAGCCGCTCCTACCATCGCCGAGAAGATATATCCTGCCACTTCCCAGAACCTGCCTTCCCGTCCGGGCAGGGAATAGTCGGGTAGGAGGGGCTTCAACACGCCTTCGCCAAAGCGCAGAATGCCCGCGGGCACGTAGCCAACCAGCCGATGCAGGGTCTCCTCATCCCACTCGCCCCACGCGGAGCCGGTAGCAATCAGCCCCAACGGGGTGAGCAACAACACCACCCCCAAAATGAGCCACAGGCGCACCGGCTTGTCTGCCCGAACGACCCGACGCTGGCTAATTAGTTCGGGGAAGTTACGCCATAGGTACGCCAGGGCGGTCATGGTGATCACCGCCTCTACCGGCGCAGCCACCAGCAGGTGGATATGCACCATCGCGGGCACGGAGACCTTCATCCCGAAGGGGAAGTAAAGGGCATGCCCTGCCTCGTCGTGCGCAATCAACGGCTGGATGCCCAGCACCACCCCAGCGCTAGCAGCGGAAAGCACCGATCCCACAAATGCACCTGCCCCTGCTGCGAGTAAGGTGCGTGTACGCCCTGGCTCAGCGTTTCCCGCCAGCAGGCGATACACTCCGTATCCACTAAAAGCGGCGACGAAGCCCATGTTGAAGGAGTTCGCGCCCAGTGCTAGCACTCCCCCGTCGCCGAAAAATACCGCCTGAATGCCTAGAGTGAGCGTCACCGGCAGCAACGCCGTCCACGGTCCCAGCAGTATCGCCAGCAACGTTGCGCCAACAGCGTGCGCGGTAGTGCCGCCTATTGCAGGTACATTGAACATCTGGAGAGCAAAGCAGAACGCCGCGCCCAGCGACAGCAGGGGAACTTGCTGTGCGGAAAGACGTCGGGCGGTACGGCGCACCGCCACCGCCCACAGGGGCACCATCGCTCCGGCGGCTGCAGCATGCGTGACCGGACTCAGATAGGCATCAGGAATGTGCATAGGACTACCTCTCGCGTGCTTCCAACCAGCGTTGCAGAGAAGACTGGCTTTGCATGGTTTCGCCCATCGCACACATTATACCCAAAGAGAGCCTCCTCGCTACAATCCTTGCGTCTGTGCCAGTAGGGGCGTTATCGCTGCCTCTATCTCCTCATCGCTTTCGCCCACCTGCACCCCGCGCCACAGGTACCAGTGCTCTTCGTGCGCGACCGATTCGCCCGGCTCCAGCGTCGCCAATCCGCCCAGGCTCTCCACCTCTAACATGCGGTTGTTGGTGAAGAACTCGCAGTTACAGCCGAAGTCGGGATACTGCGCCTGGGGGTCGTACGGGAAGCGTTTGAGGAACACACGGTCGCCGTTTACGTAAGCCGCCCAGCCCAGTGTGTTCAGCGCACCGAACTTCTGCGGGTACTGCGCCCCGCTGTCCTGTCGGAGCTGCACGTACCGCCTGCCCCATCGCCAGCGCGGGTCGCTCATGTCGGTATAGCCCCACAGCACCAGCGGACGCACCGGCAGCAGGAAGTCGGGATGTGGACGGTAAGGCTCCTGTGGCACGATGACCCGCCCGCCCGGCGCCATCACCGTGAGCGCCCACGGAGCCAGCGTAACGGGCCAGACGTTATGGTTGGTTATCTGGTGAATCAGATGCACATGGTTGCGCTGCGGGTTCAACCAGATGCGAATCGACTTCTGGATGCCCGTGCCCTTTTCTACAGGGGCGGTCACTCGCAATCCCTCACCCTCTTGTGCCCACTGTACGGGTAGGTTATCGGGGTGCTTGGTGCGCTCTACCACTTCGGGCGCAATCCACAGCCGGTGTCCGCCGTAGGCGCGATACTCCTCGCCGCCGGTCAAGCCCATCTGCTCGGGGTACTCCACGAACTCGTTGACACCACCGATGAAGCCGAAGCGAATCACGCGCGGACCTACCTCTGCGGTGACGATGACCTCCACTTCTTCGTTCGCCATGCGCAGACACTGTTGCCATCCGCCGTAGGGGATAACCTCTACCTTCATAAGACACCTCTCGTTCTGTACTGTCTTCGATCCTGACTTTTCTACCCGGGCGGCGAATCTCCTGCCGAGCCGGTGCGCATCACCTGTAACCCATGTCTCCGGTCTGTACATCCTACGAGGAGAGGGGCGTCTGCACGTTCCCTCTTCCCACGCAGGGGAGGGGGCAGGGAGGCGGTTTAAACACCACCGGCTCGGCAGGAGCCTCGCCCTCCAGAGTGTGAAGGCAAGGGGGCGATCTGGAAAGACTACTATACGTTTTCGCGTCGAGTGCGGGCGTAGGGTTGGATAGCCTGCAAACCGGGTAACATTTGGTAGTGCCTTGCGTTGAAACTGCACAGAACGAACCCTTTTGTGGCTGCGGTCGCGGCGATGAGAGAGTCCAGAATACCTATACCGTGACTGAGATGAAAAAAACGGAAGTACTCGAGGGCGCGCTCACACGCAGTCTCATCCAGGTGGATAACAGGGATACGTTGGACCATCTGCTCCAGAGTATTTTGCTCCTGACGATTGCGGCAGCCATGCAGCAGCTCGAGTACCGTGATCACCGAAAGCGCGGGGTGGTCTTGCAAACCGGCGAACCACTGCACAGCCGGTTCGAACCCGCGCCGAATATCTACCATGACATCAGTATCCAGAAGCACCATGATACCTATCCGCGAAGTGTTTCTATCTGTTGGCGCAGCTGGCGCACGTACTCACCGCTATCGGTGATATCCGTTCTGTCTGCCCACTCCCCAATAAAGCCTATGCTTGCCAGATAGTGCAGTAGTTCCCTGCCTGTGAGGGGAAACTCCGTATCGCCTGTTTCGGGCAGTACCATCACCCTCAGGCGGTGCCCTTTCAGCTCGGATTCGTGTGCTTTGATCTCTTCCCAGGTGCCTTCCAGTACCTTAAAGTTCCCCATAACGATTATACTCCCTTCTTCAGCAGCTCCCGAAGTTCGCCCGATCTGTCTGACCCGGTGAAAAAATCTGTTTCTATTATACCCGTTAAACCCTTTGCCTGGCGCTTCTGGTTGCCGAAGGCCGTGAACCACAGGACGGCGAAGCCATCTTCTGCACCCGATAGACCTCCCCCCCGTTCCCTCTCCTGTGAAGAGAGGGGCAATTGTGGTTCCCCTTCCTTCTTAGGGGGGGCGGTTACCAAAGTTCACCTCACCCCCAACCCCTCTCCTACACGGAGACCCACGCAGGGGAGGGGGCAGGGGGGCGGTTTAAACACCACCGGCTCGGCAGGAGCCTCGCCCTCCAAAAACCGGCAATTTTGATGTGAAACCCGCACCCTCTGGATGGAAAAACCCCTATGAAATCCCTTTCAGGAGGTGTTTCCGAGAATGTTCAACCTGATCCGAAAGGCACGCGCCGAGCGAGGCTTCACCCTCGTGGAGATTATGATCGTGGTGCTCATTATCGGCATCCTGCTCGCCATCGCGGTGCCGAACTTCGTGCGGGCACGTGAGAGCAGCCGCGCCAAGGCATGTGTGTCCAACCTGAAGCAGATCGATGCTGCCAAGGAGCAGTGGGCGATGGATAACAACAAAGCTAACGGTGACGCATGCGCCATGGGCGACCTGGTGCCGAACTACATCAAGTCGACGCCTTCTTGCCCGTCGGGTGGCACGTACACGGTGGGCAACGTGGGAACCAACCCCACCTGCAGCATTGGTGGCACGCACAGCCTGTAGTCCTAGCGTTGCGCTTAGGGTTTTTGAAGCCGATGGGTTTATCCCACCCTGCGATGTCCCATCGGCTTTGTTTTAGCCCTCACCCGTTGCCCCTCTCCTGCGTTGTGGCAGAGGGGTGGGGGAGGGGAGGTTGTGACCCCAACGGAGGTGATACACCATGCGCTATTCACGACATCAAGGCTTTACGCTGGTGGAAATTATGATCGTGGTGCTGATTATCGGCATCTTGCTGGCTATCGCCGTGCCCAACTATGTGCAGGCACGAGAGACCAGCCGGCGCAAGTCGTGTGTGGGCAGTCTGTTGCGTATCGATATCGCCAAGCAGCAGTGGGCGATGGACAACAACAAGGAACCCACCGACACGCCCGACTGGAGCGACATCGTAGGACCGGACAAATACATCAAGGGCGACCCAACAACTTTCCCCACCAGCACCTGTCGTTCCGGAGGGACATACACCATGAACGACGTCAGCACGCCCCCGCAGTGCTCAATGGAGGCGACGGCGGGGCATAAGCTGTGGTAAGGAGGCGCGTCATGCGACGGCGAGCGCGAGCGTTTACGCTGGCGGAGATAGTTCTGTCCATCTTCCTGCTGGGCGTGGTCGCGGTGGTGTTCGGTGCGCTGTTTCCCGTCAGCCAGCGGGTGAGCGGTAGCGCAAAGTGGCGTGCGGCGGCATTGGCTCTGGCGGAGCGGCGCATGGAAGCGGTCAAGTTCATCGGCTACGGCAACCTCACCTACGATGGCTTGCGGGCGTACGGACTGATAGACGCCAGTCCGAACACGTCGCCCTTCTCGTTCACCAACACCGATGACGCCAACCGCGAGAGCCCGGCGAGGATGCTTCCCAACGGGCAGGGGCAGGTGGTCGTTGAGGACGTGGCATGGGATGTGAAACGGGTCATCGTGCGAGTCAGCTGGCGTGATTTGAACGGGCAGACAAGGCAAGTGGAGCTGCGTACATTGGTGACCAACCTGTAGCGTGCCGACGCACTGATGTGCCATTCTGAACGACATGTCATTCTGAGCGAAGCGAAGAATCTCGTTTTGAAGACACTTTGAGATGCTTCGCTAACGCTCAGCATGACAGGGAGCGACTGCGCAAACGAGGGGGTAACAACATGAAAAGAGCAGTCCAAAAGAACAATGGGACACGTCGCGCGGTGACTCTGGTGGAGCTGCTCGTCGCCAGCGGCATCATGATTATCCTATTGATGGCGCTGATGCCCTTGCTCAGTACCTCTACCCGCGCTTGGCAGAGGAACTCTACTGATGTGGCTGTGACAATGGATGCCACCCTTGCCATGCGCCGTATCGTCAGCGAACTGCGCCGCGCGAAGTCGGTAAGTGTCTCCGGCTCCCAGACACAGGTGACGTATGTGCTGCCGAATGGCGCGAGTGGGGTTTTTGGTCTATCGTACGAGACTCTGAAATGGCACCCCGCAGAGGGACCCGTCAGCACGGTTTATCTGATAGAAGGGGTGGTTCCTACCGACCCTGCAACCGGCACAACCTATCCCTTGTTTGAGTTGGGCGCCAACGGTCGGATTATCACGGTAAGGCTTTGTGTGCGACGGCAGACCCCGGCTGGCGTCCGCTACCAGCGTCTGCAGGAGCTGGTGGTTTTGCGTAACCGGTAAACGAAGGGGGTGCGAACGATGAAAAAAATCTATCGAAAACGCTACCAGCGAGCGACCGCGCTCATTACTTCACTGCTGGTGCTGTTCATGTCCTTCGGTTTGGGAACTGCGCTGATAGACTTCACGACCAGCGGCTTGCGCCATGTCGTGCGCGAGGAGCAGGCGGTGCGCTCGCTATATGCTGCGGAGGCAGGACTGGAATACAAGAAGATGCAGGTATGGAAACAGTTCAAGGTGGAGCAAAAGTTCGACAGCTTTGTTCCGTGGGAGCTGGCATCACCCACCAACCCGATGGCAACCGTCGGTGGGAATTTGGGGGATGGTTTGCGTTACTCCTGTGGCATTGTGGGGCAGCGCATCAACAGTAACTTCAGCCGCGAGCTCACTTTCCGCTCGGTGGGATGGGTAGACCGGGATAACGATGGTCAGCTGGACGATGGCGAACCTCGCACCGTGCTGGAGCAGACGATAGAGTTCACCCTGGAACGCTCCGGCGTGTTTGACTATGCCTACTTCGCCAACAACTACGGCTGGATGTACGGTTTCGGGGCGAACGACCTGATCGTGAACGGCGACATGCGCGCCAGCGGAAACTTCGACTTCAGCGGGGGCACGCCCACCATCAACGGCAGCGTGTACGCCACCGCGAACAACAAGCTGATACCTCCTGCCGCCGGCTACGTCAATATCACTCCGACGCAATGGAGCAACAGCTACTATAACAGCGTCAACACCGGCAGGGCACGCCAGGCGTATGATCCCACCATACACGGTGCGAAAGGCTCGGAAACGTATGAACAGTGGCGCGACATTATCTACGACCAGAACGCTAGCATTGTGAACGGAAGGGTATCGGGGGCAGTGGTGGCAGATGCGCGTGGCACCAAGACTTACAGCGGCACCGTACTGGACCCCACTCCGACCCAGGAACTGCCCATGCCTGACCTGGACGATATCAACCGCTACATCAACCTGTCACAGAACTATGTCGACCAGAAGCAGACCTTCGCCGACGGCACACCGAACCCCAACTACGGGCAGGGAGCATACGTGGAGGTATGGGATAACTCGCAGAACCGCTACGTGCGCCTCTCGACAAACGGTGTGGTCAACGGCTCGGCGGTGTTGATAGGCACCAGCGACAAACCGGTTCGCATTCACGGACCGGTTACCTTCACCGGCGACGTGGTGATTAAGGGGTATGTGCAGGGGCAGGGCACGCTGTACGCCGGACGCAATGTGCACATCGTGGGCAGCGTGCGCTACAAGAACCCGCCAGACTTCCGGGGAACGAACCCGACCACTATCGAGCAGCAAAACGAGAAGAAGGACATTCTGGGTTTAGCCGCGCGGGGAAGCGTGATCATGGGCAACGTGAAAAAGTTCGGCTACTATCCGTTGTACTATATGACGCCGCCCTTCACCAAGCCCCGCTACGATGAGTACGGCAACCTGATACCTGCTTACGATGCGACCCAGATTGACAGCTATGGCAGGAAGCGGTATCAGTCGCTGTATAGCGATAACTACATCGACAGCATCTCCGAAAACATCAACCAGATAGACGCTATTCTATACACCAATTTTGTAGGCGGTGGCAACATCGCCACTGGAGGCGGCGGTTGTACCATCAACGGCTCTATCATCTGCAAAGATGAGGCGATGGTGCTGTACAGCCTGCCGCTGCGTTTGAACTACGACAACCGCATCCGCGACAAGGGACCGGGCACGCAACCGCTGATCGATATCAACCTGCCGCGCGCTCCCAAGATGGTACCCAAACTGTGGCAGGTGCTTTCAGGAGGTGCAGGATAATGAAGGTCATACAGAGGATAGTTTTTTGCTTGTGCGTAAGCGTTTGGGCAGCCGCGCCGATGCTGGCAGTTGGCTTCGACCCGCGAGGTGCGCAGGAAGCTGCCGGACTGAGCCGGGAGTTCGACGACTCCACCCGTTTACAGCAGATGGAACAGGCACCGAACCTGCCGCCGCCTCCGCTGGTCACCGTGCCCAAGCCTGCACCGCCACCTGAGCAGCAATCCGGCGTCAACGCAGACCCTTCGGCGTTACTACAAACCAACCAGCAAATGGATTCAGAGCAGGCAAAACAGGCGCTGCAGCAAGTGGAACGCCAGCTCCAGCAGGAACGAAAAGGCGGATTCTGGCATACCGCATGGCGGTTCTTGCTGTGGAGCGTTGTCGGCACCGCGCTGAGCTGGGCGTTATGGAGCTGGATGGTGCGCCGTGCCTCTGAGGGGCTGAAGCCAGGCTAAAAAAACGGGCGTGCCTCGCGCACGCCCCAACGGTTTCATCTTTGATGCTGCTCGTGGTCCCTCTTGCTAGTACGGTAACAGCAATGCTTAAGCGTTTCAAAAGTTTAGACGCAGAAACACCGCAAAAGGTTCATTTCCGTTGCTCATTTACACTTCCCGTAGAGTCGGGTATACTGAAGCCAGCGAATCAGGAGATGGGTGGCGAGGTGCCATGATACCACTTGGTGATGAAAACCCAACACGCTCTTTTCCAATTGTCACCGTTGCGCTCATCATCGCGAATGTGCTCGTTTTCCTGTACGACAAGCTGATCGGCTTTGGTGCGCCAGAGGCTCTCATCGACTATGCCATGATCCCTTGCACCATCTCCGGGCAGTGCGAGTATCAGGTGCCGCCGATTACCCCACACTGGCTGACCATCTTCACCTCGATGTTCCTCCACGCCGGTATCCTGCACCTGGGCGGGAACATGCTCTACCTGTGGATTTTCGGCAACAACGTGGAGGACGCTTTAGGGCATTTTCGGTTCCTGATATGGTATCTGCTCTGGGGCGTAGCGGCGGCTTTATCGCATGTGGTGATAAACGCGAGCTCCCAGGTTCCCACCGTAGGAGCAAGCGGGGCCATCGCGGGCGCGTTAGGAGCCTACTTCGTGCTGTTCCCCACCGCGCGCATACGGGTGCTGGTTATCTTCTTCTTCATCATCGATGTGATAGCGGTGCCAGCGTTCATTCTGCTGGGGCTGTGGTTTCTGATGCAGTTTCAGTTCCAGCCGGGTGTGGCGACGATGGCGCACGCCGGTGGGTTCATCGCTGGCGCCATCACCATTCTGGTAATGGGTAGAGACAGGGTGCTGCGAAGACTGCGCCGTCCCCGCTACACCTATTACCGTTCCCTGCCTCCTGACTACTGAACCTCCGCAGAAGCCACACCCAGTTCGTGCAGACGTTGAGCCAGATTCGCGTTACAACAGGTATCTGCCTCTCCGATGCCGAAATGGGCAAAGCATATATCCATCTATCACAGTAACGGCAATCAAGTGAGGAGTTGTGCGACATGTTTCACCGCACGGGCTGGCTGTTGATGGTACTGGGAACTGTCGTCTCTTTGCTGGCTTTCGGGGCACGCTGGCGAGCGGAGTCGCTGAACAGACAGGTGGGTATTGTGCTGGACGGCGAGCAGCTGCTCCGGATAAGCGCGGATACCGGTATCACTTTTGCGCAAATAGTGCAACAGATAAAGCAGGCGGGAGCCGCGGCGGTGGCTCTCAACGAGCAGAGTGTGGAAGACCTCTTCCGCGCCGGACAGCTCAGCTGGGAGCTGTACCCCAAGTTCCCTTCGCCCATCGTGCGCGCGGCGTCCGTGCAGGTGGTGGAGCGGTTACGGCAGGCGTCGGGAAGCATTCAGGCAACCCCATCCCTGTGGCGGACGGTGTATACCCCGTCACGCAAGAAACTGCTGGATACCCTGCGAGCGAGCAGGGGAGTGCTGGTATATGCCTACACCGATACCGGTGGCGCGGTGGGCTTTTCTGTTCCAGTTTCACCCGGTGTTTTTCAACAGATAAGTGTAGGTATCGACCCCATGCTGGCGAAGCAGGTCTCCGCCGCCGGGCTATCGGTGGTGGCGCGAGTGGGCAACAGCCCCGCCTGTACGCCCCTTCGAGTACGGCACGCGCTTGCCGGTGCGAAGCGGCTGGGGGCGAAGGTGATTGTTTTCAGCGGGGATGAAGTGCTGGGCTTTCGCGCGTTGCTGCCTCTGACTGCCGAGACGATGCGCCAGCTGGGGATGCTATACGGCTCGGTAGAGTTTGGCAAGCAGAAAGGTGACGAACGGCTCACCCGTTTGCTGCTGGACCGTGTGGTGAGGGTGCATAGTGTCACCGACGCCGAGATGTCGTCCCTGAGCCCGAACGAGTTGCTGGAGCGTTATACCCGTGCTGTGCGCGAGCGCAACATCCGCCTGTGCTATGTGCGTTTGCCCAGCAGTACCGAGCAAGAGCCTTTGCAGGGGGCGGCGCGTTTCATCACGCAGTTACGTCTCTCTCTGCAGGAAGCGGGTTACCACATCGGTGAGCCTCATCCGTTTACCGAACCGGCAGTGCCCGCGTGGGTGTGGTGGGTAACCGGCGGTTCCGCGCTGGTAGCGGGGGTGCTGGTGCTGGAGAGGTTGTTTGCTCTGCGCCCTTCGTTCTGGCTGGCAGCGGGTGCGTTCCTGGTGGGGTTAGCGATGACGTACGTAGGCGGCGAGACAGGGCGCAAAGCGTGCGCGCTGGCGGCGGCAGTGGCGTTTCCCTCGCTGGGGTTTCTGCTGGTCAACCTCTTGAAACCGCACCGTTCGCCTGTGCTGTACGCTCTTGGTACTTTTGCGGGGGTGACGCTGTTCAGCCTCGCCGGAGGATTGCACGTGGTGGCTTTGCTGGCGTCTTTGCCGTTTATGGTGAAGGCGAACCAGTTTGCGGGCATCAAGCTGGCGCACCTGCTGCCGGTGCTGGCGGTTGGGTGGGCGTATGCGCTGGATACGGTGAACGCTGCCTCCCTCGCCGACGCGCGGCAACGCATTCGGCAGAGGTGGGCGCAGATTGTCGGTTATCCGGTCACGGTGGGGCTGGCGGTAGCGGTGCTGGTCGCGCTGGTACTGCTGGCTCTGGTGCTGGTGCGCACCGGCAACGAGCCGGGCGTGGGCGTTTCGGAGCTCGAGATGAAGATGCGTGTGCTGCTGGAGCGATACCTGCTGGCGCGACCGCGCACGAAAGAGTTTCTGGTGGGGCATCCCGCGCTGGTGCTGGCTCTGGCGATGTCGGCGGTGGGCATCGGTCGGGCGGTGTGGATTCCTCTGCTGTTAGTGGGGGTGATCGGGCAGGCATCGGTGGTGAACACACTATGCCATGTCCATACACCCCTCGCGCTCTCGCTACCGAGAATCTTGCTGGGATGGCTGCTCGGTGCTATAATAGGAACGCTGGCGTTCGTCGCGATACGCTGGTGGACGAGACGGGTGAGAGAATGAGCCGGCGGGGTATCCTTGCCTGCGGATACTACGGTTTCGCAAACCTGGGGGACGAAGCGGTTCTGGCAGGGCTGGTATACGGTTTACAGCAGGCTGGGTATACCGGGTCGGTCATCGCACTGAGCGCAGATACCGGCTACACCGAACGCGAGCACCGCATATCGGCGGTATCGCGCACCGCGTTGCGGGCGGTGTGGCGAGCCATGCGACGGTCGCAGGTGTTCGTGCTGGGTGGAGGGAGCTTAATTCAAGATGTCACCAGCGCGCGTTCCGTCGTCTATTATTTGGGCGTGCACGCGCTGGCACGACGCGCAGGCTGCCGCCTCGCGTGGCTCGGTCAGGGTGTCGGTCCCCTGCGGCGAGGCTGGGTGCGATGGTGGACGGCAAAAGCGGCACAGCAGGCGGAGGCGGTGGTGGTGCGCGACCCTGCTTCGGCGGAACTGTTGAGAGCGATGGGGGTGGAGGGGGTGCAGGTGGGGGCAGACCTCTCCTTTCTGTTGCCCGAAGCCGATACAGAGAACGGGTGGAGAGTTTTGCAACGATTTGGCGTCGAAAAAGAGGATGCGTTGCTCGCGATGGCGCCGCGCCGGTGGGCAGGCGGACAGGCATCGACGGTGGCGCTCTTTCAATCGCTTGCCCGCTATGCCGCGCGGCGGTGGAAGGTGAGAATATTGTTGCTACCCATGCAGGCGTCGCGCGACGGTGAACTGGTAGAGGAGATAGCGGCGGGCGTGCCCGAGGCGGTAACGTTTCGTGCCCCCCTGTCGGTGCAGGAGGTGAAGGACGTGCTCGCCTGCTGTCGGGCGGTGGTGGGCATACGTCTACACGCGCTGATGCTGGCGGCGGCATCGGGCGTGCCCGCTCTGGCGGTTAGCTACGACCCGAAGGTACGCGCCTTCTGGGAGCCGGTGGAGCCGAAATACGTTGTGGACGTGACGAATATGGACGAGCATGTGCTTAAGCAATACCTCGTCGAGATATGGGAACGACCACACACGTTGCGCCAGCGGGTGCAGGCGTACGCCGCGCAGCAGCGCACGCTGGCATGGCGCAATATCGATGCGTTGCTTGGGCTGGTGCCCCCCGTCCCCCCGTATACAGGTACAGGGGGAACAGAGAGGGGGAGGTGGGCAGGGTGATGCGACGACTGACCTTGCTGGGCGTTGTGTGGCTGTGGGCGTCGGTGGTGTGTCTGGCGTTCCCGCTGGAGGAACCGCCTGTACGGATTTCGGCGGATGAGGTGCGCGAGGCGTTACAGCCCTTGCTGTTCAATAAACGGCTCAAGCCCAGCCGGATCGAGGGGTTACTGCGCGCGCCTGTTGAGAGCGACACCTCCTCTCCCCGTCAAAACCCGCCACAACCTGCCAATCGCTCTGCGCCGACACCTCCCTCTCATCCCCCCGTATACGGGGGGACGGGGGGCAAGGGAGAGCCGAAAGAGCCCGGCATCACCGTGCAGCGCAAGCAGGTGCAAAACGGACGCCGTCCCAAAGACCCCTTCCGCGCCATCTCGGAAGAGTTCAACCGCAAGATACAGCTGAGCGGGAGCAAGAAAATCGGCTTCCATATCGCGAAGGTAAGCGGTGACCGCAACGCCTACAGCGATTCCTACTATTTCGGGCAGGGGGGGCGACCGGTTACCGACTTCACCGAGCTCTCCATCATCGGTACGAAGGTGTTTGATCTGTTCAACTTCAACTGGCGTTTGACCAACACCCCCTTCGGCACGCCCCAGGACAGGCGGTTCTCCATCAACTATGAACGGGGGGGCACGCGCATCGACCTGGGCGACATCACCGCCGCGCTAGGTGGCAACGAGCTGGTGTCGTTCAACAAGACTCTGCGAGGCATCCACGTCAGCACGCGCCTGAGCCGCTCGTTCCCGCTGAAGGTGAGCGGAATCTACAGCGAGACGCGCGCCACCGCCCGCACCAGCGTCATCTACGGCAACGACAGCGGAGGACCCTACTACCTGAACGCCAGCCAGATACTGGACGGCTCCGAGCGGGTGCGCGTGGACGGGCGCGAGATGGTGCGTGGTAAGGACTATGAGATCGACTATTTCACCGGACTGCTGACCTTCAAAGAGGGCATCATCATCCCGCGCACCTCCACGATTCTGGTCAGTTTTGAGGCGGAAGGTTATAACGAACCTTCGGGCAAGCTGACCGGCTGGCGAGTGGAATCGCCCCTCGGTTCGCTGAATCTGGGCGTGATTGCCCTGCGTCAGGACACCCGTTCCTCTACCGGTTTGCGTACCAAGACCGAACGTTTCTACGGCTACGGCAACCCGCTCTCACCCTATGAGCTGCAATATCCGGTAGAGCCGGGCAGTGCGGTCATCGCTACGGTGGACGGCGTGCCCCAGCAACAGGGCACCAAGCGTGGCGAGGGCGACTTCTTCGTGGACGCCGACATCCCGTATCGGGTGTACTTCAACCGTGCGATACCTGCTACCAGCATCATCAGCATCACCTACGTGCCGCGCCTGACGGGCAACGCCACACTGGGTTCTCGGCGCGTGATGGGCTACGACCTGAACTGGCAGCTGGGCAAGCTGGGCAGTATCGGCTTCTACGCCGCCCGCAGCAGCGCGCAGAGAGGTGTCGGCACGCAAGAGGGGCAGGGTAAGATGCTCAACGCCACGCTGAATCTGGGCAGTTTTCGCTGGACCACGCTGTGGCGCGATATCGACCCCGATTTCGTGACCGTGGAGAGCGTGGGCTTTCGACGTCAGGAGAAGGGCTACAGCCACACTATCGAATACGTGGGCAGCCAGCAGTTCAACGCCCGCCTCACCTTCGACCGGATGCAGGTTCCCGACTATATCGGCAGTTACCTCGGCGGCTCGCAGCGCACGGGCAGTGCCTCGGTGAGCAACTCCTCCTTCGACGCCACGCTGAACCTGCCGAAGGCGCCGCAGGTGAGGGTGTCGTGGCTCAGGCAGCGCAACAATTCGGGCAGCTACGGCTCCAGCGAAAACCAGAGCCGAAGCATCAGCCTTACCCATAAACTGGGCAGTGTGTCGCTCAGTCTGGACCTGCTCAGCACCCGCGCCAGCAGCCTCAGCACCTTCACCACCGGCGGCAACACCACCACCAACAGCTACGACAGCTCCAGTGATACCCTGCGCCTGACCTGGAGCTGGAACCAGAGCGACCGTCTGGCGTTTAACGGCGTGCTGGCGCGCGGGCGCACCCGCGCCTCCGGAAGCAGTAACAACGCGCAGGACATCAGTATCGGCGTGAGGTGGTTACCGCTCAAGACGTTGAACATCAGCTACCAGTACGCGGTGCGCGATTCGGGCACTCTCTCCAGCACGGGCGGCTACCTGGGGGGCAACCTGGGCGGTTCGTTTGTCGGTCCCGGAGGCTACCAGTCGGGATGGGGAGTGGGCTACGGCGCGGGCGGTAACTACAGCGGCGGCTACTATAACCCCATCTCCAGCGGTTTGACCTACTCCAGCATCGGCGTCAAGAACCGCTCGCACAACCTGACGGTGAGCTACACCCCCAACGACAACCTGTCGCTGGACCTGGGCTTTATGCAACAGTTGAGCGCGGGCGACAACCTCACCAACACCGACATGCAGGGTCTGAATCTGGGCGTGAACTATCGACTGTCGGACAAGACCAGCGTCGCGCTCAACTTCACCCGCCAGAACGTGAACTATGTGGGCGCGAGCGACGGCGCGAAGACCGACATCCTCTATTTCACCCTGCGCACCGAGCTGACGCGCAAGCTGGTGTTGAACCTGCAGGCGCAGCGCATGAACTCTTCCAGCCTGTTCAGCATAGGTGGCAGCGGTCAGCGGCAGGACCAGAAGATGCTGGCGTACTCGCTGAGGCTGGAGTATCCGTTTGCCCCGCGTCAAAGCGCGTTTCTGGAGCACCGCTTCTCGGATGTGCAGGGCTTCTTTGGCAGTGTGGACCGCGACAGCGCGCTGGGCTACGAGTATGAGATCAACCGCTATCTGGCGTTCACCCTCAGCATTCGCCTGCAGGAACGCTCCAACCGCGACTCCCAGTATGCCAACTACAACTACAAAGCGTTCACCCTCGACGCGGACATCAGCGCACGGTTTTAGCAACACTTTTTGCCCTCGTTGCGTCCACCTTCGCCGAAGCGTTCCACGCCCAAGAGGAAGCGTGGCTCGCTGGCGTTCTGCACGACATCGGCAAGTACGGTGACCTGTTCCAGCAACGCCTGCGCGGCGAGGCTGTTGCACCCGTCCTTCGGGACGGGTGAGGATTGAAACGAAGGACTTAGTGCAACAGGCAGAGAAATACCTCTATATACTGGACGATGTGATGCAGCTGAGTAGTTCAGACTGACTCTCGCAGAACCGCTTCCAGTTCAGGAGGAAACGATGAGAGCGAAATGGTGTACCGTACTGGTTCTGGCGATGTGCGCTCTGTCGGTATCGGCGCAAAAAGTGAAGATAGAGGGCAAATTGGGCAAAGAGATACCCCTGTTTAACGGCAAGGACCTTTGCGGATGGACGTACTTCCTCGCCGACCCGAACCTCAAGATGGAGGACGTGTGGAGCATCGACGGCGACAGGGGTATCCTGATTTGCAAAGGCAGACCGGCGGGCTACATCCGCACGGTGGCAGATTTCACCAACTATATCCTCAAGCTGGAGTGGCGCTGGGCGCCGGAGGATAAGGGCGGGCGCAACAGCGGTGTGCTCCTGCGGATGCGCGGAGAGGATAAAATCTGGCCCAAGTCCATCGAAGCGCAGCTGATGAGCGGAAGCGCAGGCGACTTCTGGCTGATCGACGGAGTCAAACTGGACACCGACCCTGCCCGTGTCAACCGCAACGCACCCACGAACCGTATCAAAGCGAAGATGGCCGAAAAACCCATCGGCGAGTGGAACGAGTACGAGATTATCGTGGATGGCGACCGGGTGGTACTGAAGATTAATGGGCAAATCGTCAATGAAGGCACGGGCGCGGAGGTGGTACCGGGCAAAATCTGTCTGCAATCGGAAGGCGCGGAAATACACTTCCGCAACATCCGGTTGATACCCATCCTGAAGTAGTGGGTAATAGGATTAAAAATCTCTCTTAACACAGAACAGGTATATTGCACTGGAACTAAACCTTGACACGCTTTGAGAGATGGCGTACAATGCGGCAGGTGTGCGATTAACCGCATAACATCTTTTGGAGGCGAGTGAAGAATGAAACGTGCTTTCACACTGATCGAACTGCTGGTGGTTATCGCGATTATCGCGATACTGGCAGCAATCCTGTTCCCGGTGTTTGCGCGTGCTCGCGAGCAGGCACGCAAAACCACCTGTTTGTCCAACCTGAAGCAGATTGGCACAGCAGCGCTGATGTACGTGCAGGACTACGACGAAACCTTCCCGTGGCTGATGCAGGACGGGCGCAACAACGATGACAACACGGGGCTTAGCCGCGGGATGCCCAGCGGTCCCCCCAACTGGTCGGTAGACCTGAACAACAAGCGGGGGCTGTTCATGGAGTACGCCTTCTACCCCTACATCAAAAACCATGGGCTGTTCTCCTGCCCGACGCTGGGGTCGGACCCGGTACGCCTGGGTGCCGACGGGCTACCGCTCAACCAGTTCGGCTCATACGGCTATGCGTATGGTGGGGTAGGACAGGTGCCCTCACCCCGCATGACCCCGCTGGAGCTGTTCGTGCGTGTCCTAGGTCCCATTCTCGGTCCGCCCTATAACACCAATAACCCGCAGGACTTTTATATCGCCGGACAGCCGTTGTCGGTGGTCGGCTCGCCCGCCAAGTCCATCATCGCCTTCTGCAACTCGTACGGCTCACATGAAGGCTACGGCGACTCAGACGTGGTGCCGGCGGTGTTCGGGGGCAACGGTAAAGAGGCGGTCGGCGCCACCTACGCCGTGATGGTGGACGGACACGCGATATACAAGAAGGGCAAGTTCCTGGACCTGGTGCGCATGGCGATGGAGCCGCTGCGCCAGTAAGGAGGCGAACCATGAACAAGCAAATCAACCCGGTGCTGGCGATAATCATCATCGTGGTGTTTATCGCCATCGTGGGTGTGGTGATGTGGAAGAACCTGCCTCAGAACGTGCCGCCAGGGCAGGGACGCAGACAGAGCGACCTGGACCTGAGCAAGGCCACCAAGGACCCAGCGCAGTTCCAGAAAGAGGTGCAGGAACTGCTCGCGCGCGACCGGGCGGAACACGCAAACAAGTAGGGGCAGACCTGCGTGCCTGCCCACCGAATTCGGGTATGATAACCGTAGGGGCAGACCTGCGTGTCTGCCCCTGCGGATGTGTGTCTGCCCCTACCCAGATTCACGTACGGTCTTATAGAAGGAGGAGAGGAGGAACCGAATGCGGGCAAACAACCGAGCAGCCTTTTGCTTCGTTTTGGGTATCTTTCTGCTCATCGCCAGGATAGCTTTCCCCCACGAAATCGGCAAACTGCGCAATCCCCAGATGCCTGTTCCCGAGCCGGGCGTTGCGCAATGCGTGGTCGCTACCGCGCGTGACCTGCCTGGCGGCGCAAAGGCGCAGGGTAAGCCCGGCGACTACGTCCTAAGGAACCACGATGCCACCTTTGTGGTCGCCGCGCCGCGCATGGTGGGAGGCTATTCGCGCTACGGCGGGCGCGTGCTGGATGCGGTGCTCAATGAAGCCGGGCATGACGAGGACATGTTAGGCGAAATCTTCTTCGCTACCGCCGACGAGAAGAGCCTGCTGAATCTGCGCGTGCTGCGGGCGGTGAAGGCGGAAATCCTCTCGGCTGGCGGCAAGGCAAAGCCCGCTCACCTGCGCGTCCATGCGGTCGACGACCGGTTCCCCATTGTAGACACCACCATCCGCTTGCCCAGCAGTCCACAGGGACTGGAGGTAACAGTAGATTACATCCTTCCTCCCGACAGTGCGACATTACGGATACATCTCACGCTGAAAAACACCGGTCAGCAGGCGAAAACGTATTCACTCTTCTGGGGGCAGATTCTGGGCGATGGACTGGTGACCTATATCCCGCCCTGGGGAAGCGCGGAGTACGCTATACAGAAAGCGGGTGGCCCGCCGCTGATGGGGCTGGTACAAACGCTTCAGGGGCGCATCCCGATGGTTGCTGCACTGGGGGCGCGTGTGGGATACGGCTTCATGCTGCAGAACGAGCACATTCCGCAAATCCTGAAAGCGGAGCAGATATACCTGCTGACGCTCGGACGCCCGGTGAACCTTCCGCCAGGGCAGAACGCAGAGATGAAACTGGCGCTATCCGTCAGTGACGGAGATATGGAGCCTCTGCGGGCAGAGATGCGCCGCCTGCACAACCTCTCCGAACCGCTTTCAACCGTACGCGGCAGGGTGGTAACGAACGACAACCGCCCCGTACCCAACGCGCGCGTCTACTTAATTCAGCGCGGCGAGGGAGACGGGTGGATGCATACCGCTACCCGTACCGACAGCCAGGGCAGGTTTGAGGCAAAGGTTCCCCTTGGCGATCACCGTGCGGTGGTGTTCGCCGATGGCTACGCTCCTGCTGATGCGCTGTTGGAAGGGAAAACAGACATCACGCTCCAGCCGCCCGCGCAGTTGCAGATAGTGGTCAAAGACGAGAAAGGAGCGTTTCTGCCCTGTGCGCTGGTCTTCGAACGTCTGTCGGGGGCGATACCAAACAGCGAGCGTGTGCGCTATGGCGAGCAGGGCGACTACGGGCGCTTTGACCGCGTGTACTACAGCCTGTCCGGCAACGAAACCGTTCCGGTGGAGCCGGGGCGATATCGCATCACTCTCACGCGCGGGTTTGAATACGAGGTGGCACAGCGCGAGGTAGACCTGCAGTCGGGTACGAAAACGACCTGGCAGGCAACGCTGGAGCGGACGGCACAGCTTCCCGGCTACCTGTCCGGCGATTTTCATGTGCACGCTTTGCCTTCGCCCGACTCCAACGACCCGCTGGCGGACAAGGTCAAGGCATATGTGGCGATGGGTATACAGATACTTACCGCTACCGACCACGACGTGCTGACCGACTACCAGCCGGTTATTCGCTCTCTGGGTGTGCAACGATGGATTACCTCGGTAGTAGGGTGCGAAATCACCCCCAATTTCGGATTGGGGCACTTCAACGCCTATCCGCAGCGTTATGACCCCTCGAAGCCCAACAACGGTGCGATAGAGTGGTACGACCTGAGCGCAGAGCAGATATTCACCGCCGCCCGCGCGAACAACAGTGGGGATACGATCGTGCAAGTTAATCACCCGCGCAGTCCAGATGCAGGATACTTCCGTTGGGTGGGATTGAATCCGGCTGAGGGCACTATCTCCCGACCCGACCAGTTCTCCCCCCACTTTGATGCGATAGAGGTGTACAACGGTATGGACAGCGGGCAGCTGGCGCAAACCCTGCCTGACTGGTTCTACTTCCTGAACACCGGGCGGCGCTACATCGCCATCGGCAATACCGATAGCCACCACGCTTACCAGCTGGAACCCGGTTTCCCACGCACCTACCTCTACTTCGGGCACGAACAGGTGCAGCGCGTGACACCTCAGCAGGTGGTACGGGCCATCCGCAGCGGCAACGTACTGGTGTGCGGCGGACCACTCATCGAGGTGAAAGCACAAGGGAATCAGCCGATGGGTTCCACCGTGGTCGCCAATGGAGGCACGGTGCAGGTGCAGATACGTCTGGCGGCGCCATCGTGGGTGCGGGTGAACCGGGTGAAACTGTACGTGAACGGTTCGGTGGCTCAGGAACTGCCTGTGGAGCATCCGCAGGGCAAACCGCTCAGCTGGCAGCGGAGCGTGCCGTTGCGTGTAGACAAAGATTCATGGCTGGTGGTACTGGCGGAGGGCGAGGGGTTCACCGCGCTGTATCCCAACCATCGCCCGGCTTCCTTCACCAACCCCATTTACATCGACGCTGATGGAAACGGTTGGCAACCGCCTGGTAAGCAGGAACTTTCTACCACCGCGCCGTAAGGTTTTCTGAAACCACACCCGAAAAGAGGAGGTCCATTGCATCTATGTGGTGGAGAATGATGGTGACGCTACTTCTCGCGGTAGCGGTGGTGGGAGTGTGCCTAGCGCAGCAAAAGCCTGTCAAACCGCCCCGCGGGGCTATCGTGTTGTTCGACGGCAAGGACCTGTCCAAATGGGTTTCGCGAGATGGTAAATCGCCCGCCCGATGGGAGATCACTTCCGATGGAGCCATGCAAGTCAAAGCGGGAACGGGCGATATCATGACGCGCGACGAGTTCGGCAGCTTCCAGCTGCACATTGAGTTCAACATCCCCGCTATGCCGCAAGCCAGCGGACAGGGGCGAGGCAACAGCGGGGTGTACCTGCACGGGCTGTACGAGATACAGGTGCTTGACTCTTACCAGAACGAAACCTACGCCAAAGGCGGTTGCGCGGCGATTTACGGCATCAAGGACCCAGACAAGAACGTGGCCAGACCGCCGGGGGAGTGGCAGACCTACGACATCACCTTCATCGCACCGAAGTTCGACAGCGAAGGCAACGTCATTGCCAAACCTCGCGTCACGGTGAGGTGGAACGGCGTGCTGGTGCACGACAATGTAGAGATACCGAACATCACCGCAGGCGGTATTGACAACAAGATGCGCAAAACGGGACCCATTCTGCTGCAGGACCACGGTAATCCCGTCCAATACCGTAACATCTGGATACGACCGTTGAAGGATTAGTATGAACCGCTCAGGCGCATGTTCTGGTAATGCGGTGTGGACGGCGTGATTACCGATAAGCCCGACGTGGCGGTGCGGGCGCGAAGCGCGCCCGCGTAGCCTCAGCCTGCCTCCCCTCTTCTGGGGGGGTATACTCTTTCCAGCCTCACCGCGAGGTCTCGTTCCACTCGAGGCACCTCCAACCTCAAGCCAGACCTGCCCACCGTGACCGTGTAGGTAGATAAAGGCTTCCCCTCATAGGTATCCCACACCTGTACGCGGTAGCGACCGGGCATCCAGTCGGCGATATGCAGAACAGTTGGCGGCACGGGCACGGGTGGTCGCTTCACCACGTTCACCTGGTACCACGTGTGCTGCGTGTGCTCGATATAGAGCAAAGAGGTCTTCCTGCCATGCAACCCAAACAGGCGAAGCGGCGGCTCGGTCTGCTTCACCGCCTTTTCCAGCACGTAGGAGACGAACACCCAGTCGTTGCCGATGTTCTCTACCTTCACCGTCTGTTTGCCTGCGGGTATCTCCACCGTGTACTCGCCGTCGTACTGGTGGAGGGTATCGGTCCTTTGCGTGTCATCCGGGTCAGGCATAGCCTTATCCAGCACGCGCACACCGTTGCGCTCCACAATCAGATGTGCTCCCCCGTATCCCGAGACGCCCGTGACGAAGATGCGCAGGCGCGTGGGGTGGGGTAGGTTTGTTTCGATAGTGAGAGGGTTGTGCTTATCGCGGTGGTTGCGCAACCCGTGCAGCAAACCGGCAACCTGCTCCCGAATGGTTACCTTGCCTTCGGCATCTATCTGCACGGTCGTGGGGCGGTTGGAAGGGTGAGGTTCCCACGAGGTCGGCCCCTGCAGGGTCCAGTCGTTATAGACGGACGATACGGCAGGCTGCTTCAGGGTAAAGGTGGCTTTTTCCACCCTACGGAACCCCTCTTTGGGAAAGCTCACTCCTCGGATGAATCGGCTGAGCGCGGCGAAGTGGTAATATAGGTTGTGCGGATGGATATGGTTGTCCCACCACCAGAGCATCGCGGTGCCCGCCGAGCCGTCCAGAAGAGTGCTCCAGATACCGCTATGCAGAGCGATGCCGGTGGGGTCCACGCGTGGGTCCTCGCCCATCGCCCCTGCACCGAACTCGCCCACCAGATGCGGTTTGCCGTACGCCTCCTTCTTGCGCTGGAAAAAGGTCAATGTAGCGGAGATGTCGCGTGAGCCGTAGTTGTGAGTCTGCGAGAACTCTATCTGCGGCAGGCGGTCAATGGGCTCGCGCCCGTTCGAATCGGCGAAGCTGGTGGTGATGAGGTGTTTCCACGGGTCTATGCGTCGCAGGTAATCGCCCATCTCGCGATGCCATCTGGTGATAAGCTCTAGGTTGTATGCGTCCGGTCCCACGATGTCCACCTCGTTCCAGAACTCCCAGCACAACACGTTCGTACACCACCCGTAGCGTGCCACCATGTAGCGCAGCTTGTTGCGGTAAGCGCGAAGCATCTCAGGATGCGTCCAAAACTCGATGGGTTCCTTCAACGGACCACCGTTGGCGGCGTTGTGGGGAGTCTCTTCCCAGTAGGGGAACCCCCCGTACCGTCGTTTGCGCAGTTCGTTGAAACTGTCCAGGCACAGCATCGCATACATACCCAGCTTACGTGCCAGGTTCAGCACGGTGTCCAGTCGCCACGCATTCGCGAGGTCTATCTTGCCAACGCCGTAGCGTTCGCGCGGTTCGCCGGTTCGCTCCAGTGCAAAGGTCGTCCAGGAGGGCCCCAGCCATACGCGGAAGTAGTTGCCACCCGCTTGCGCGTAGCGCGGCAGCCAGTCATCGTAATCGAACGTGCCGCGACTGGCGCCCCAGCACACGTTCGCGCCAATGGGGATGTAGGGCTGACCGTTATCGAAGGCGAAATATCGCTTGTCGTCTTTGCTCACACGTACGAATCCCGGGCGCCGCGAAGCGATACAGTGGAAAACAACAGGCTGAGAGCGCACCGTCTTGCCCGTGCTGTCGCGCACAGTGACTACCATCTGATACTTGCCCACCTGAGTGGGGGCAAAGCGGATGCGCCAGTCAGGTTCGCCCGCGGGAGACAGGCGTTCCTCACGCCCCTCCAGCTTGCGTGTATAAGGTTGGTAGAAGAAGCCGGGAACCTGCACCTTGCCGCCGGAGGGAACGGTGAAGATGCCATCTACCGCTATCTCATTCGGGTCGAAAGCGTTCTTGTAGGTGGCTTGCAGGTTCAACCGGAACTCTATCAGCTCGTAGCGCGGCACCTGCGTGCGGCTGGGCGTGATGGAGAGCAGACGCAACGGGCGGTTGTCGGAAATGGGGGGTTGTAGTTCAGCCATCTTTGCCTCCTACGCGATGCGCTGCAGTATCTGTTTGAGATGTCGGACGAAGCGCGGCACCGCCTGTTCCGCCGGCTCGGTGTACTCGTACTCGATAGACACATAGCCCCTGTAGCCGGCTTTCTGCAGGATGCGCAGGGCACGCTCGTAGTCCACCTCGACGTGCTTGCCGTTGTTGCCGCGATAGTGCGTCTTGGCGTGCGTGGTGACCACGTAGGGCGCGAGCTGCTCGAACTGCCCATAGATGTCGCCGGTGAAGTTGCCCAGGTCCAGGTTCAACCCGAACCAGGGGTTTTGCACCACTCTGTAGAGGCGCAGCACCTGCTCGGCGGTGGCGGTGATGCCGTGATGGTTTTCCAGTGCCACCACCACACCCCGCTGTGCTCCGTAATCGATGACCTCTCGCAGGCATTCCACTACCCAGCCAAAGGCTTCGTCTTCCGTGTGTCCTTCGGGTACCGGTCCGGCGAAGACGCGGATGCAGGGCGCGCCTAAGATGACCGCGTTGTCTATCCACTGTTTGGTCATCTCCACGTGCTCGCGCCGTTTGGCTGGGTCTGCCTGAGCGAAGTTATTGCCCACCGCCGTGCCCGAGATGTGCATCCCGTACTGGAAGCAGGTGCGCTTGATCTCGTTCAGCGTGGCGCGTTCGGTATTGGGGAAGTAGTAAGCGGTTAGTTCCACGCCATCCAGCCCCATCTCCGCGCAGGTGCGGATGAAATCCTGCAGGCTCATCTTGCGGCTGGTCAGCAGGTCTCGATAAGAATAGGCACAACAGGCGATACGCATGGTGTTCCTCCTCGGTCATGGGCTATATAAGGATTCGTTCGGCGAGTTTGGGTTCCTGCGTTGTCCCTATGAGCAGCTGGTGCCAGTTCGGTCAGGAGGGTTTCGATACGTTACTCACTGAACTGTTGAAGAAGGCTCATCTCACCGTGCTTCATTATATAGTCCAGATAAGCGTGCTGCTCGGCTCGGAGGGGCAGGCTCGCGTAACCCAGAAGAGCGTACAGCCATACACCGAATATTGCCAGTATCAGCGCGGACATGCCGAAACGGTGCACAGCGCGTCGCATCTCCCGGCGAGTATCCTCCGGTAAGCCGCGCGCCCATAGCAGCCAGAGCACCAAGCCGGCAGTTAGCCAGAGAGCGGTTCCTGTCAGCAACCCTTTCCACGCCACTACCGACGCCAATCCCCAGAAGGCAGCCACTGCCGCGCGAAACGGCTCAGGAAGCGGTTTGCGCCACACAAAGGCGTAAAAGGGCGAGGCAAGAAGCCCGGTAAGCCCTCCAAACAACACCACAAATGCCAGAACGAAGATAACGACATCATAACCCGTGACGGCAATATGACTCTGCGCCGCTCCAATTGAAACCAGCGATAATCCGAGCAGAATGCCCAGGGCAATCAACCAGTCTACCTTTTCCCTTCGTGCAACGCGAAAGAGTGTGAGAGCGAAGCACGTTACGGCTAACAGCACCAAAATGGCTACCCCGCTGCTATGAAGTACTACAAGTTGCTCCATCGTGGGAAAAGATGCCAGCCACCCCCGAGTAACTTGGCTCTCTACCCACTGCTGCCACACTTTTCCAAATCCGTCCAGCGCCAGCAAACCCGCCACCACCACCGCCACGAACGCTCCCGCGACGACCAGAGCGGAAGTTATCGGGGACAGACGGTCTGGCTGGAGCAGAGAATACCTCCACCAAGGAGAAAGGAACCCACTGACCCCCAGACAAAATAACATCTCCAATGTCCACAGCAACATTATCACGCCTGCTGCTCGCATGCTCAGTGTCCTTGCGTGGAGATTTGCCCATAACTCCTCCATGACGTCAAGGTAATGCGGTAGATCTTGCTTTAGTTGCTGGCTACGGACGGCTTCTTGCAAGGTAGTTTTCGCCAAGTCGGCTCTTCCATGCCGGCGGGCGTAGGAGGCAAACTCGGTTGCAGCTGCCATCACTGGCTGCACCGGCTGCTCATTCCAGCGCGAAGCCTTTTTTTGCCATCCGCTCCACGCTATCTCCTGAAGGGCCACGCCTACGAGTGCAGTCACTAACACCCCCTGTGAGTCGCGCATCTTCGCCCCAACCTCAGCGATCGCCTCTCGCAGTTCCAGCGCACGGGCATGTTCCCCTTTCCGTTGCAGCCCGTCCGCCAGCAAACGTGCGTAGCGCATAGCATTTCGAAACTTCGCAAGATGCAGATACATGACAGAAGCAATGGCGAGCGAGCGAGCCTCGATAGTTAGGGAGCGGGGTGCCAGCACACGAGCCCACGCTAAATCATATTCAACATAGCGAGGGCAAGATGCCGCCACCTTAAGCGCACTCAGTGCCGCCTCTTCCCGTCCCAGTGCGAAGAGCGCGCACATTTTCGCCAGATAAGGAAAGGCGTTGTGCTTGTCTATCTCTATCATCTCATTGCTGATAGCGAGCACACGCTGAGCCGTGCGTTTGTGTTTCTCCTGCCTTTCACGCGGCGGACTGAAAAGTCCCTTTGCCCACAGAGGAGGTTGCAGCGGTTCAAAGAAACTTCGCATCCCCTCGCGCAGCGCCGCCGCATACAGATAGGGCTTTCCCGTCTCCCGTGCTATTTTGGCGTACTCTTCCATACGCCGCCACGCGCCCTCTTCCCCAGATAAGCTTTCCAGGCGCAGAATAGTCGCTCTCTCCGAAGATCTATGCGGCTGGGCAAGCATATCCACCTCTCCGCACAGCAGCAGTATCATATCCTGAGTCATGACCTGCCTCAGCTCGGGGTGCGCTATGATCGCCACCACAGGCAGAAGGGCAAGAACGAACGTGATGAGGAATCGTCTTGCCATTTGCCTTTCCCCCCTTCCGTTCCCAGCAAAAGCTGTGCCCATTCCATTGCCTCGCGACCACCCAACCAGAACACTGGCAACGGCTTGCGCTCTCTTGGCGTGTTCAGCCACATCGTTGTTATCAGGGTAATGGCTACGAATACCCCGACCACCGCCGAGGAGGCGATGCGAAGCGCCGGCGAAAGCGTCCACGCCGATTGTTGTCGTTGTGTTATCGTCTGCCATACCCGGACGTCGAAGTCGGTTGCAGGCGTGATGGTAGGGTAAGAGCGCAACACCTCACGGGCACAAAGCCAGCGCTCCGCCAGCTGGCGGCAGTGTGGGCAGGCATCCAGATGTTGTTGCAGCTGCGCCTGCTGGTCGGTGGCTAGCCGCTCATCGAGCCACAGGTTGATCCATTGCTGTGCTTGATCGCAGCGCATAGATGTTTACTCCTTCTGCTGTTGCTCCCACAGTTGTGCAAACTGCCGGCGGGCGGCGTGCAGACGAGAGCGCACCGTACCCACCGGCACTCTCAGCACCTGCGCGATTTGTTCATAGCTGAGCTCATGCATCTCGCGCAGAATCAGCACCTCGCGCAGAGTTTCGGGCAGCCGGCTCAGTGCCTCATCCACCTGCTGCTTCAGCAGCCACGCCGACTCGTCGAAGCCTGTGTTTTCATGGCAATGCTCCTCGAGCAGGGGCAG
>JBMFOT010000034.1:0-38363 GCA_049969495.1 Armatimonadota bacterium | reverse complement strand
AACCGGTCATGGCAGGTACCCTAAAAGATATCCATCCGTTGCGTTGCATGTCGATACGCTGAGGTTCATCGCTTCCATCGGAGCGCAATGCCACACGCAAAGCGCGCGCTGTTGCTGGCAGTTTGAGCCGAACGGTGGCCGGCTTCTCACCGTTGTTGAGCACCACCAGCACCCGCTCTTTTCCGTGCTGGCGCAGATAGGCATATACGTTTTGTCGGTCATCAGTCAACAAAGTGACCCAGTCGCCGCGGCGCAGGGCGGTATGCTCTTTGCGCAGGCGAATCAGCGCAGTCACATACTCACGTAACGCCCTGCCCTCCGCGGGGGGATTCCAGTCCATCGGTCGGCGGTTGTCGGGGATATTTCCCCCCTCCATGCCCACCTCGTCGCCGTAGTAGATGGCAGGCGCACCGGGCAGGGTCATCTGCAACAGAAAAGCCAGCCGCACTTTGCGCCAGTCTCCGCCACACAGGGTGCGCAGGCGGTGGGTGTCGTGACTGCTGAGCATATTGTACAGTCCGTATGTGACCGCGCGGGGATAGCTCATCGCCAGCAAACGCAGGCGTTCGTCCAGCACAGAAGGTGGAATACGACGGAAAGCCACCCAGTCCAGCACAATGCCGCGCCAGGGGTAGTTCATCACCGCGTCGAACATGTCGCCGCGCAGCCAGTGCGTGGCGTCGCCCCATATCTCGCCGATAATGACCGCATCGGGACGCACGCGCTTGACCTGCCGCCGAAACTCTCGCCAGAAGTGGTCGGGCACCTCGTTGGCGGTATCCAGACGCCACCCGTCAAAAGGCACCCGCCGCATCCAGCGGGTCACCACGTCCAGCAAATAACGGCGTACTGCGGGGTTATCGTGATTCAGCTTCGGCACGTACGGGATGTTCCACCATGCAGAGTAGGGCGGAGGACTCTCGATTTTCACAGGGAAACGATGCACGGTGAACCAGTCACGGTATGCGGATGCCTGCTGCTTCTCCAGCAGGTCGCGGAAGGCGAAGAAGTGCACGCCCACATGGTTGAATACGCCGTCCAGCACAAGACGCATCCCCCTCCGCTTGAGCTCACGACACAGGGTGATGAACGCCTCATCACCTCCGAAATGAGGGTCTACGCGGGTGTAGTCGTCGGTGTCGTACTTGTGGTGCGTGACGGAGGTGAAAATAGGCGTCAGGTAAAGCGCGGTCACGCCCAGCCGATGTAGGTAATCTACCTTCTGCACCACGCCCCACAGGTCGCCGCCGAAGAACTGGTCGGTGCGTCCGGTCTCGTCCAGCGGCCGGGTGGGGTCGGGGTCGTTGGGGTCGGCGTTCAGGAAGCGGTCGGGCACAATCTGATAGAAGACGGCGTCCGCGGTCCACGCGGGAACCTGCACCTCTGGCAACCGTTCCGGCTGCAGGCGGAACCACTGCACGGGTTTGGCATCGCTCGCTCCCTGCGGGGAGAGCCACACCTGTTTGCCTCCGTCCTGCACCGAAAACAGGTATTGCAACGGGCGTCGAGGAACGCTCAGCCGATAGTAGGCGAAGAGCGTATCCCGTGCGATGCGCGGCAGGGGCTTCTTCACAAACCGCTTGCCGTCGTACAAGGTGACCTCGACGTGCTGCACATCATCCCGCCGCGCGCGCAGGGTGATAATGGCATTCTGCCCATCGGCGTGCAGGTAGAACATCTCGCACGGCTCGTGGCGCAGGGCAGAGAGAGTAATCACTCCATCCCCCACGCGCGCCGGCGGATTGACCCCTTTCGCCTCTACCACCAGCAGGGAGTTGAGGTTCCCCATGCCATCGTCCACGTTCTGCACGGCGTTCGGGTCGGTGCGCCAGTCGGTGCCGTTGACCACGAACTTGTACTGATACACTCCGGGCATCAGGTGCAGGGTCAGCGTCCACGTCTTACCGCCGTCGTCGCTACGCATAGGGGTACGTCCTACCTGCCAGTCGTTGAATGTGCCTGCGAGGTACACCACCTGCGCTGGCTGCTCTAGCTGCAGGCGGAAGGTAACTGGGACGCCCTCCTGTGCCTGTGCCGTACCGGCGCAAAGCGTCCAGCAGAGGGCGAGAAGGAGCACAACGCAGCGGGTGATGTAACTGCTGGAAAACCTAACCACCTGTCCTTTCCCCTCTCCTCGTAGGAGAGGGGAAGGGGGAGAGGTCGAACAAGGAGAGGTGCTGGCAAAGAGGTTTCGATTCACTCCTCGCATTGCTTCCTCAAGCCGACGCTCTCTCCACCAGATGGCAGGGCACGATGGTGCGTCGTTGAGGTACCTCACGTTCCTCAATCTGGCGAGTCAGCACCTCCGTTGCCATCTGGGCAAGGGCGCGAATATCTACCGATACCGAACTCAACGGTGGGTCTACATACTGGCAGAAGGGTGAGTCGTTGAAGCCGATGACCGCTAGTTGTGCGGGAATGGGCAGACCATGCTCCTTCGCAGCACGCAGCGCCCCGATGGCTACCAGGTCATCTACTGCGACCACCGCTGTGGGTGGATGCGGCAAGCTGAGCAGTCGGCTCATGGCGCGGTAGCCGTGTTCCTCAGTAAAATCCCCCCAGACCACCAGTTCGGGCATGGTACACACTCCTGCCTCTTTCAATGCCTGCTGGTATCCCGTATGACGGTCTTCACACACAAAAAGCCCGCGCGGTCCGCCGATGTAGGCGATTCGTCGGTGTCCTTTGCGGATGAGGTATTCGGTCGCCATGCGTCCTGCGCCGATGTTGTCGTTGTCCACTGAGTACACCGCGTCGATAGGTTCGTAGCGCCCGATGAGCACGAAGGGGAAGCCTTCTTCCAGCAGACGAGGCATGCGCTCATCCTGTGTTTGCGGTTCCACCAGAATCAGCCCGTCCACCCGGCGCGTGCGCAGCAGGTCTTCATAGATGGCGCGTCGCGACTGCACCGCGCGTGCCGCATCCACGCACAGGTGGTATCCCGCTTTGCCCGCAAACTCGATAATGGCGGCAATAAGTGTGCTGAAGAAGGGGTCACGGGCAAGCTGCTTGGGAGAGCGGTGTACCACCAGCCCCAAAATCCCCGTGCGCTGTGAGCGAAGAGATTGCGCCCGGGCATCGGGTACATAGCCGTGCTTCTCGATTACTGCCAGCACACGCTGGCGCAGCTCCTCGTTGACGCGAGGGTCGCCGCGCAGTACCCGCGAGACGGTCGCCTGCGACACTCGCGAGAGTTTGGCTATCTGGTTCTGTGTCAGCTCTGGCATGGCTTGCGAATGGAATACGTATTCTGATAAACAGTATATCCGCGCCGGGAAGGGATGTCAAGGGGGTGGCGACGGAGCAGCGCAAGACAAAGGGCACTGCTCCGCCCGGGGCAATGTTACTCTGTGGTTTGCCATGCGTTCGCCTTCTCACCTTCACGATACAGCAAAGGGAAGTACGGACCTGCAAACGGGGCACCGTCTTTACCGCCCAGCAGGAACACGTTCATATGGCGGTCGCTGGGTGTGCCTGCGCGATAGCGTGTGCCGTCCGGCATCAGGTGAATCGCCCACGAACGACGAGGACGCCGGCTGATGTTCGGACCGCTCCCGTGAATAGTCAGGCAGTGATGGAAACTGAGCGCGCCAGCGGGCATCTCGCACTTGGCGGTGCGCCAGGGATGACCGGATACCTGCTCGATACGCCTCTGCAAGGTTTCCAAATCCTGCTCAAAGAAGTTGCCTTCCGGCAGGAGACCCCATTTATGGCTGCCCGGCACCACCTGCATACAACCGTTCTCTTCGGTGACGTCGTCCAGAGCCAGCCACGCGGTAAGCAGCTCCGGCGGGTCGGCGCACTGCCAGTAGCCGTAGTCCTGGTGCCAGCCGACGTTGCCTCGTGCACCGGTGTCTGGTGGTTTGTAGAGCAGCTGGTCGTGCCAGAGGCGAATGCCCTTGGCACCGGTCAAGTGAGCCGCCATCTGCCCAATCAAGGGGTGAAGGACATAGCGGGCAATCACTGCGTCTGCCCAGTAGCTGTTGTCGATCTTGACAATGTGGTCTAACGGCTGACCGGGCTCGATGTTGCGGCTCCAAGGGGGGCGTTGCGTACCGTACTCGCCTGCGATGACTTTCGCATGGTGTTCGCGAAGCAGTTCTAACTCTTCATCAGACAGAATCTTTGGCGCAATCCAGTAACCGTTTTCTCGGTAAAACTGCACATCCGCTTCCGTCGGGAGCAAAGAAGACATGGCGTTCCCTCCTCAAGGTATTTAATAGTTGCAAGGGATTATTCTTGTGCTGTCCTTCCAGAAGGACGGCGAACGGCCAAAGCATAAGGACGTTGAGCCCCTTGCGCGTCTGTGCCTAGCCTGACTAATTATACTTGTCACGGCACGGCAGGTCAAGCGGCGACGTACGTTACGTAATGAAAGGGAAGACAGACTCATCCCGCGGAGCTGTCAAAAGGAGGTTTGGATAAAACATGGTTCTGTTGCGAAGCGAGGAAGATACTGTTGCGCATCCGCTTGCCGACTCTACCAACAGGCTCATACCTCAGAAGCCACTGGTTCTGGCGATTGAACCGCAGTCACATCATGCCCAGCCAAATGGAGGGTTTCAAGCTGGCGCAGGAGCACGGTATCCCGTTGCGTCAGCTGGTGTGGCCGATACTGCTCTCCCTCGCGCTGGCGACGGTGGTAGGGCAGTGGGCGTGCCTGCATGTGCTCTACCGCGAGGGCGCGTTGGCGAAATGTCGGGGCTTTGCAGTACGGACAGGGGGCGCGCTCTGGTCGCTGATTGGTGTGATATGGGGTGTACCAACACTGCAGATATTCCATTGACAACTTCGAACGGAGCAGTCTGAACGCTGAGATGCTTCGCTGAGGCTCAGCATGACAAGAAAACAATGTAGCCGCAACCTGAAGGTTGTGGCTACATCTCTGCTACTTGCTTGGCTTCTCGTCTTCCGGCACTTCAGGCGGCGGCTGCAAAGGCAGGCGGAAGTAGAAAGTGGAGCCTTTGCCTTCCTCGCTCTCTACCCAGATAGTACCGCCGTGACGCTCTACAAGGTGTTTCACCAGGAACAGTCCGATGCCTGTGCCGCCGGCTTCGCGCGTATCGCGATTGTCCACGCGGTGGAACCGCTCGAAAATCTTGGGCAGGTGTTCTTTGGGGATACCGATGCCCTGGTCGCTCACGCTGATGAGCACCGTCTCGCCCTCCGGCACGCCCTTCACGCGCACCTCCCCGCCGCGCGGCGAGTACTTGATGGCGTTATTAATCAGGTTGGTCAGTATCTGGTCTACTTTGTCCTCGTCCGCGATAATGGTGGGGAAGTTCTCGGGGAAGTCCAGAATAATCTGGTGCTTGGTGGTGTAGGACTTCTGGATGGTGGCAACGCGGTCCGCCAGCGCGGGCAGGTCGATGGGTTTCGGGTTCAATTGCAGTGCCCGCCCCGACTCGATGCGCGACACATTCAAGAGGTCGTCGATGAGCCTCTTCAGGCGGTCGGTTTCGGTGTCGATAATCTGCAGGAACTCGCGTTGCGTCTCGCGGTCGTAGAAGCCTTCGGTGTCCTGCAACAGGGTGGACACAAAGCCTTTGATGGAGGTCAACGGTGTGCGCAGCTCGTGCGAGACCGTCGAGACGAAAGCGGTCTTCATGCGTTCCACGTTGCGGATTTCAGTAATGTCGTTGAAGATAGCGACCGCGCCGATAAGGTCGTTCTCTTCGTCTCCGCGCACGATGGCTGCCTGCACCTGAAAGATTCGCTCTGCGTCGCTTTCTTGGTCCTTCACCGCTATTTCGGCAGCGCCTTCGTTCTTTTCAGCCAGTGCGCTCTCGAACAACTCGCGCACCTTATCGATGTGGATGACATCTTTGTAGGGTTTACCGATAACGTTCTCGCCGTTCTTGATGCCGAAGATGCGCCGTGCGGAGGCGTTCATCTGCGTAATGCGCTCATGCTTGTTCACCATCACCAGCCCCGCGTAGAGGCTCTCGATGGTATGCACCAGTTCCTCTTTCTCCTCCACCACCTCGCGGTACATCTGCGCGCTGACGATAACCGCCGCTGCGTTACGTGCCAGTCGCTCCAACAAGCGCACATCCTCGTCGATGAAGTTCCCGCCGTAGCGTTTGTTGAACACATGTACCACGCCGATGGTGATGCGGTCTATCACACGGTTCTCCTCGTCGCGCTTTTCCACAATCAGCGGCGCGCTCACGCCGTTGCGGATATGTAGTAGAGCGACGTGTTCATGGGTGGTGCGGGGATCGTTGACCGCATCGTGGAAGATAATCGGTTGTGAGGAGCGGAACACTTCGCCGCTGATACCCTGCGTAGCACGCACGCGAAAGCTCTTGATTTCATCATCGGTTAGTCCGAAGGCGGGGCGCACCGCATACAGCTCACCGCTCTCGCGATCAAACAGCATGAACACGCATTTTTCCGCTTGCAGGATCATGGCGATGCGGTGTACCAGGCGTTTGAGCGTCTCTTCGAACTCGGTGATAGCGGTGGGTGTCTCGACCGTCTCTGCGGTGCTACGATATTTCTGTTCCAGTTCCCTGTAGCTGCGCTGTAGCTCCTGTAAATCGCGCTCCAGCTTCGCGATATATCTGTCTTTTTCCTCTATGCTCTTCTGGAGGGCTTCTATTTGTGAGCGCAGTTGAAACACGTTGTCCATAAGTGACCCTTACCTCTCCTGCTTCTGTACGGATGGTTCCTCTGCACCGAAAGGATTATAACATACTACCCCTCTCACTGCAACCTGCACCAATTAGTTAGGCGGTACATCCGATATAATAGTTCCACACTGAGGCTGCAGACTGCTACGGTGACTGGAGAATATGCAGGAAATCCCGTGCAGCGTCCATCTGCATCTCCACTTCGCGACGACACCATTGCCAGGCATCTTCGTCAAGGTGGAATGCCTGCTGGATGTTGGGAGGCAGTTCGGGCATTTGGTTGCGTGTTCGCTCACTCCCGATGCTGTACGACAGGATGTCTCCCAGGTATACCGCGCTGACGTGATAGTAGGACGATAACCCTTCTGCCGGTGCGTGGTGGTATCGCATTACCTCAGCGAAGAGGGGAGGCAGATTCCAGTGTTCCGCCATCATTGCCCCCACTTCTGCATGTGTTATGCCCAATACCTCCTGCTCCAGCGGGTAGGCTTCTTCCAGCGACTGACACCGCTCCACGACCACCCGGTACTCTTCGGGGAACACCTGGCTCAGGAACAAGATACCCAGGTCATGCAGTAAACCGGCGAGGAACATCTCTTCACGCAGGATAAGGTCTTTGCGCAGGTGTCTGGCGAGTGCAGAGGCTGCCAGCCCTGTTTCCAGAGAGTGCTCCCAAAACCGATGCCGATTGACTGGGGAGCTCGCGCCGTGGCGCAACAGCAAGCGCACCGTAGCGACGCCTATCGCCAGGTTGCGAATGGTTTCGAAGCCTAACAAAATGACCGCATGGGAGAGTGTGGTAATGCGACGGGGGAAGCCATAGCGGGCGGAGTTCACCAGGCGCAACACCTTCGAGGAGAGCACTTCGTCCATCCCGATGACCTTCTGCAGCTCCTGTGCGGTGCAGTTGGGGTCGTTGGTCAATTCCACCACCTTGGTAATCACCGCGGGCATGGGAGGCAGCCGCTCCAGGCTCTCCCGAATGGCTTCCTCCAGACGTTCCCTGTTAATGATTTCTGTGGATGTGTACGTCATTACTGGCTCGTTCATGGTGCTCTTCATGTTCCTTTCCTCGTCTATGCGGCACATGCAGATACATTGTCGAAGAGGTCTGCGACCTCCAGAATCAGCGCTACCCGCCCGTCGCCCAGAATGGTAGCGCCGGAGACGCCACTAATCTCGCCAAGACACCTGCTGAGCGACTTAATCACTATCTCCTGTTCGCCTATCAGGTGGCTGACCACCAGCCCGATCTGTTTCTCGCCAAGCCCGACGACCACCACGTACATCGGTTCCTGTGCCCGGCAGGAGGCTGTGATGTCGGCACCGTTTTTGGAGAAGTATGCCTGCAGGCTCACGAGGGGCAGGGTGCGCCCCCGCAGCACGATAACCGGTCGCCTGCCGACGAACTGTACCGTGTCGGGTTGAATCTTCAGCGTTTCCAGCACAGAGCTCAACGGGATAGCGTATACCTGTCCAGCGACACGTACCAGCAGGGCGCGGATGATTGCCAGCGTCAAGGGCAAGCGTATTGAAAACCGGGTGCCCTTGCCGGGTGTGCTATCTACTTCCACGATGCCCCCTACGCGCTGGACGTTGCTTCGCACGATATCCATGCCCACGCCGCGCCCCGACACCTCCGTGACCTCTTTGGCGGTACTGAAGCCGGGTGCGAAGATAAGGTTCAGCGCCTCGCGGTCGCTTAATCGCTCGGCGGCGTCGCGGGTCAATATGCCTTTGCGCACCGCTGCCTCACGCAGGTGCGCGGGGTCGATCCCCTTGCCGTCGTCCTCTATCTCGATCAGGATATGGTTCTCTTCGTGGCGTGCGCTCAGACGGATGGTCCCCTGCCGAGGCTTGCCGAGTGACTCGCGCTGGTCCGGTGGTTCGATGCCGTGGTCCACGCTGTTGCGCAGCATATGAATCAGCGGGTCACTGATAATCTCAATCACCGAGCGGTCGAGTTCGGTCTCCTGCCCCTCCATCACCAGTCGTACTTCCTTGCCGAACTTCTGCGCGAGGTCGCGTATCATGCGCGGGAAGCGGTTGAAAACATGCTCGATGGGTAGCATCCGCGCCTTCATGATATGTTCCTGCAGCTCGTCGGTAATGCGCCCGATGTGTCCTGCGGTTTCCAGCAGGCTATCCACCAGCTCATCGTGCTGAAATCGCGCTTCGAACTCGCGTCCCAGCTGAGCCACGCGCGTGCGGTCAATCACCAGCTCGCCTACCAGATTCAACAGCGTGTCCAGACGCGCCACGTCCACCCGCACCGTCTGAGAGGTTGTCGGAGCGCGGCTGGCGGTTTTCTCCCCGTCGCCACTCGCGGCAGGAAGTGTGTCGGGTTGCGTGGGCTGTGGTACCGGCTCTTCTGCAGAGGGAGCCTCGGATAGGGGAGCGGAGGCGATGGCAGTGGTTGTTTCTTGCACAGGCTGCGTATCGGCAGCTTCCTGCCAGGCTGTAAACTCCACGTCTCGGACCTCGCTAATCTGCAGCAGCAAGTTGCGCAGCTGGTCTACCGGCTTATCGGTTGCCACCAGCAGTTCGAACGAAAGGTCAAACTGCTCGTTGTCCAGGGCGTCTTCATCGGGATGCGAAGCAATCACCGCACCGCCGTTAGCGTCTATCGCCTGCAGCACCATCAGTGCACGCACCGATTTCATCAGCGTATCTTCTGCCAGATGCACGGTCAGATGGTACACGCCGAGCCCGTTGTCGAGAGCGGTGAGCGCGGCTTCACGTTCATGCTCCTGTAGAGTGAGACTCTTCTCCGCCTGCTTTGGCGCTGATACTGCTATGGGCGTGTGCGGTGGAGATTCACCGAGAATGTCGCGCAAACTCTGAACCAGCTCGTCGCAGGCGAGGTCGGAAGCTCCCCTCTCCGCAATCTGGTCACGCATGGCTTTGAGGGTATCCAGGGCGTCGAACAGGCGATTGACCATGCCGGTGGAGATGCTCAGTTCGCCTTTGCGCAGGGCGTCGAAAACGTCTTCCATGGCGTGGGTGAGCTCGCCCATCGCGGTGAAGCCCATGGCTCGCGACGAGCCTTTCAGCGTGTGCGCGGCGCGGAAAATCTCGTTCAGAACCTCCTGGGAAGGCGATTGCTCGAGCAGCAGGATGTCCTGCTCCAGGATATTAATCTGCTCTGCCGCCTCCTCCAGAAACAGGGCGATGTATTCGCTGGTGTCCATCATACGCAACCTCGCGACTCAGTTGATCAACCGCCTGCTACACCCTCTCCGCCACTTTCTCCACATCCAGCAGCAGCACCAATTTGTCGTTTACCTTCCCCAACCCGCTGATGTAGCCGGTGCTTTCGGTGTCGGACGTTTGAGTGGGTGGCTCAATCTGGTCTTCCGGTAGCCGCAGTACCTCCGAAACCGCGTCCACAATCATGCCGATGCTTTCGCCGTTGACCTCTACCACGATGATGCGTGACTGCGCGGTCTCTTCATGGGCAGGTAGCCCCAGCCGCGCGCTCAGGTCCATTACCGGCACGATACGCCCTCGCAGGTTAATCACTCCACGCATATAGTGAGGGGCATGTGGCACAAAGGTAATCTCCTTCATGCGGATGATTTCGTGAATATACGAGATGTCGATGGCGTACGTTTCGTTGCCCAGGCGAAACGCGACAACCTGTCGTTCCGCAACAGAGGTCATCGTTGCCGTGCTCATGCAATCTACCTCCACATACGTTGATGGGTTACCGGTAAAATCTTCGGTCTTTGGAGCCGGCTTTTGTAGGGGGGAGAAGGTTCAGGGTTGCGCCGGGGTGGCAGCGGTATCTGACTGAATGCTGGGCAGATATATGCGGAAGGTAGTGCCCTTGCCGGGTTCACTCTCCACCGTGATATATCCTCCACTTTGTTTGACCACACCGTACACCACCGCCAGTCCCAATCCGGTGCCCTGGTCGCCTTTGGTGGTGAAGAAAGGCTCGAAGATATGCTCCATGTGCTCTGGAGGGATGCCAGTGCCCGTATCGCTCACCGATAACATGACGTACTCTCCGGGTGACATATCGGGGATGGCTTGCACCTCGGTGGCGTCCAGCGTCACGTTCGCGGTTTCGATGGTGAGTACGCCGCCGTCTGGCATCGCATCACGGGCGTTAATTGCCAGATTCAGGATAATCTGTTCTATTTGCGCAGGGTCTGCTTTCACCTTTTTCAGAGCGGGGTCGGTGTTCACCCTCAGTTCCACCTGTTTACCGAGCAGACGGTTGAGTAGCGGCGTCGCATTGAGCAGCAAGTGGTTCAGGTCGATAACCCGGGGCGTTAGCGTTTGCCTTCTGGCGAAGGCGAGTAGATGTTTGACCAGTTCGGATGCACGGTCTGATGCATCCAGTATGCGCTCGATGTCTTCGGCAGCGGGGTGTGCTTCCGGTAGCCGCGTCAGGGCTATCTCGGCATAGCTCATGATGGCGGTGAGCAAGTTATTAAAGTCGTGAGCGATACCACCTGCCAGGCGTCCGATACTGTCCAGCCTCTGCGCCCGGAGGAGTTCCGCTTCGAGTCGTTTCCGTTCGGTGATGTCCACATCCATACAAACGACCTGCACCCTGTCTCGTTCAATCCGTACAGGAAACAGGGAGGAAATAATATAGCGAGGAGCGCCCGAGGCGGTTCTGGTCTCCCACTCGTGCAGAGGCATAGGTTGTCCTGTCTGCACAACACGCTGAACCATCTGCTCGAACTCTTTTGCGTCCTGCTCAGATAGTAGAAACTCACCCAGGCGTCTGCCCAGCGCCTGTTGCTCGGTAAAGCCGTAGAGCTCTTCTGAGGCTTTGTTCCAGAACAGCACCCGTCCTTCGGGGTCGTAGCCCTGTATAGCCACCCCCGGCGCGTTGTTGATTATCTGGTAAATTTGAGCGTATGCGTGCTGGAGGGCTTGCTCGGCGCGACGGTGTTCGCTCACCGAGGCAGCCAGCAGCAAAGCAGGCAGGGTGGTTACCGCCATAAACACCCATAACAGCTCGATACTCCCTTGCAAGCCGAAGGGGGCAAATGGCCCTCGTCCGCTAACCGTCATCCACACGCTGAAACCTGCCGAAATGAAGTTTGCGGCGGTGGTGCCGTACTGTTCGAAGCGCAACGCTGCCCAGATGAGCAGGGGGAACACCACGAACGCCAGCGGGTAGGGTTCTACGTGCGCAGGGGGTATCCAGCCGCCGAAAGCCACAATCGTCACGACGCAGGTAAGCACCAGCAGGGTGATAAACTCTAACAGGTGGCTCAACCGCCAGCGAGGCAAACGGCTCCACACCAGCAAGAGCGGTGCCACCAGCAAGTTGCCCATGACGTTACCCAGCCACCATATCAGCCACACCCTCGGAAATTGCGCCCAGCTAGCTGCCCCTGCCGCGCAAAGACTACCCACCCCGATGGTTGCGCTGGCAATGGTGCTGAGCAGTGCCGCCCAGAGGAAGAGGCTCCACACATCCCGAAGTCGTTGCAGGGAGAGGTCAAACTGCGCGACGTGCCTCAGCAGAAACGCGCCCAGGAAGGCTTCGAGGGTATTGCCTGCGGACGCCGCAAAGGCAACCCACAGGGGCACCGTGGTGGTGGCAACGGTGAGAAAAGCTCCCAGCGCCACACCGGGCAGTAGCGCATACCCTCCCAGCAGTACTGATGCCAGCGAAATCCCTGTGGGCATCCAGATCAGGGTGGCATTGCCTTGCACGAAGGCAAACAGCAAGCCCAGCTTTGCCGTGCCCAGGTAGACAAGAGCCAACAAGATGTTGAGCAGGATTGTGCGCCAGATAAGGGTGTGTTGTTGCGATGGCACTCGTGACAACTCTCCCACCCCTTTGCTTCACGGCTTCAAAAGGCGGCTTCACACCGCACACCTACCCAGATAAGTTATACGCAGGTACGCATATTCCTTATTCTGTGTTTTACGGCTATTCCTTCTATTATCTGTCCGCCGTTCGCTAAAATGCTTCGCGAAGCCAACGAACATGTGCCTTACCCGAATGCCACCACACCTCTACCACGTCGAAACGACACACTGCGTCGGGGTAAAACAGGCTCAGGTACAGTTCAGCGCACCGGCGCAGGCGAGCCTGTTTGCGTTCGTCCACCGCTTCTCGTGGCAGGGTATACTCTATATTATGGCGTGCCTTGACCTCTATGAATAGTATTGTATCGCCGTCTTGAGCTACAATATCCACTTCACCGTGCGGGCAACGCCAGTTTTGTTGCAAAATAGTACAGCCCTTTCGGCTCAGGTATTGTGCGGCGATTCGTTCGCCGGCACGGGCGGTCTCGCGGTTATCCATCTTCGCTCTCCATGCGCAGGCGCAGTGCACCGGCACAAAAGCTGGGCCGGTGTTGAGGACACAGTCCGAACTGCTCGATAGCCCGCCGATGTTGCGGGGTACCGTAGCCTTTGTGCTGGGCGAAGCCGTAGTGGGGGAAAAGCCGATGCAGTTGCGTCATCAGGTGGTCGCGCACTACCTTCGCCACGATGGAGGCTGCGCTGATAACCGGAATCCGTTCGTCACCGTTCACCACTGCCTGCGCGGGGCAGGGCATTCCGTCGGGGATGTAAGAGCCGTCTATCAGCACCTGCTGGAGGGGCACAGAGACGGATTCTACCGCGCGTCGCATCGCCAGCAGGGATGCGTGCAGGATATTCAGCTGTTCAATCTCCTCGACGGTTGCCAGCCCGACCGATACCACCTGTGCGTGGCGGTATATCCATCGGCAGGCTTGCTCGCGTTGTGCGGAGGAGAGCTTTTTGGAGTCGCGGATGAACGGGGGGAGGGCGTTTGTCCGGTGCGGGCTGGCTTTATCCTCACCCACAATGACGCACTGGGGCAGCACCACACACGCGGCGACCACCGGTCCCGCGAGACAGCCTCGTCCTGCCTCGTCCACTCCGGCGACCAGCGGGCTTAGCGCACAATGCGAATGCGCTGGGGAGGCCAGAAGAGAATCCATGCCTTGCCCACCACCCGGCTGCGGTCCAACAGCCCCCACTTGTGACCGTCGTTGCTATCGTTGCGGTTATCGCCCAGCATGAGCAGTTTGCCGGGCGGAATTTTTTCGGAGGGTGCCTCGCGGATATAGGCTTCCCGATGCGGGTCCAGGATAATCTGGTTGTTTTCCTTGACGTTACCGTAGTGGTCGATTTCGTATACGTGCCCCCCGATGATTTTGAGGTCGTAATCCGGCGGGGCAGCGATGTACGGTTCGTTGACGGGTTTCCCGTTTCGGTAGAGCACCCCATCGCGCACTTCGATCACATCTCCGGGCACGCCGACGCACCGCTTGATGAACTCGATCTCGCGGATGTCCGCCTCCGGCGGGGCTTTGAACACCAGGATGTCGCCGGGCATTGGCTCGCGGAAACGCAGGGTGAACTTGTCCACCAGAATGCGGTCTTGCTCCAGCAGGGTGGGGCGCATGGAGCCCGAGGGGATGTAGAATGCCTGTACCACAAACGGGCGGATGACCAGGAACACCAGCACGAAAGCGAGTACTGCCGACTCGACCAGCTCGTTCAGGGAGCGCAGCCGGGGGCTGGACAGAGGTGCCAGCCCCAGACGCACTACTGTGAGAGCAGCCGAGATAAGCAGCACGTAGCGAACGTTGAGGTTCGCTATCCATTCTACCCATTCGCCGGTCATCGTGGCGTGCGCAGTTCCTTGATACGTGCGGCTTTGCCGATTTTCTTGCGCAGGTAGTACAGTTTAGCACGGCGCACCTTACCCCTGCGCACCACTTCTATCTTATCGATACGCGGAGAGTGCAGCATAAAGGTTCGCTCCACGCCGACGCCGTGCGAGATTTTACGCACGGTGAAGGTTTCGTTGATACCACCGTGCTTGCGGGCGATCACCACGCCCTCAAACACCTGAATGCGCTCCTTGTTGCCTTCGATGACCTTCGCGTGCACGCGTACCGTATCACCCGGTCCGAACTCGGGCAGGTCGGTTCGCAGCTGGTCTTTGGTGATTTCGGCGAGTATCTGTTGTGCCGATGCCATATTTCAACCCCTTCCAGTATGGATGACACAAAAAGTTCGCGAACGCTTTGCGCGTTCGCGCCACTACAGTATACCAAACCTTTGGAGGGTAGAGCAAGGGATGAGGGTAAACGCGGTTCATCTGGCTATAGCAGAAGAATGCTTCTCTCTTTCCGCGCTCGGCAGGGCACAGACCCTGTGGTGGCGTAGAATGTTACAGCATCAACCGGGGGGAGAAAAATGGTACGTCCATCAGCGGGATACGGCGGTGAACTGCATGAGGCGGTGTGGGCGCGTATCGAGGCGTCCATGAACTTTCGCGAGGGTGACCGCGTGCCGATATGGGATTACATCGACAACCCCGCGGTGGTCAGGCATTTTCAACAGCCGGGCGATGATTACGCTACCACGATGGTGCGGGTCTATCATGGGCTGGGCATTGACCTCTGCCGCGGCTACGGACGCTCTTTCGAGCAAGGCGAGGACGGTACCGTACTGGGCGAGGGCAGGGGACAGCATCGGGTGTCCGGGCAGACCGCGTGGAAGGTGCATTACGAGATTGAGAGCATCGAGGACTTGCGGGAGCATCTGCGCAAGGCGGAGCCGGTATCGTGGGACTGGATACGCACGCAGTGGGTGCCCCGGATACGTCAAGAGCAGGAGCGGTTTGCACCGTATACGATGTTCGTTCCGCCCGGCGGGTGTGGTTTTCACGCTGCGTACGGTCTGATGGGTCAGCAACGCTTCGCCTACGCGATTTACGATGCCCCGAAGGAGGTGGATGCCCTGCTGGAACTGGAAGGGGAGAACGCCTACCGCTTCGCGAAGGTAGCGGCAGAAGAGCAGCTTTGCCCCCTGCATTTTATCGGCGACGATGTAGCGTACAAGAACGGGGTGATGTTCTCGCCTGTCTTTCTGAGGCGTACGTTCATTCGGATGCTCAGGCGCTGCATCGAGCCGTTACATGAGGCGGGCATCAAGGTCATCTTCCACAGCGACGGCAACCTGTGGCAGATTATGGACGACCTGCTGGATGCGGGTATCGACGGATTGAATCCATTAGAGCCGATTGCGGGCATGGAGCTGGAGCCGCTGAAGAAACGCTATGGGGATAGATTGATACTGGTAGGCGGTATCGACTGCTCGCAGCTGTTGCCTCTGGGCACGCCCGACGACATCCGGCGTGAGGTGAAGCGTGCCATGCAGGTCGCCGCGCCCGGAGGAGGGTTCTTTATCGGCTCTTCCAGCGAGGTCAACCCCGCCACCCCGCTGGAGAACGTGTTAGCGTTCTATGAAGCGTGTCACGAGTACGGGAAGTATCCGATAACGTTTAACGCCTAAAGGGTGTACCGGAGTCTGCGCCAACCGGCAGGGCCAGTTGTACGTCGTTTTCCCTTCGTGGCATGAGCCGGTACTTCTCCTCGATGCCGCCTATTTGCAAGCGACGCAGTATCATCTCGTGGTATCTGGGGTCTATCTCAGCAGAGAGGAAGTTTCTGCCTAACCTGTGGCACACCTCTATCTCCGAACCGCTCCCCCCGAACAGAACAAACACCGTATCGCCGGGTTGTGTGCAGCTCAGTATCAGCATCTCCGCTAATTTCTGCGGTATCTGGCAGGCATGAAATGTCTTTTCGTGGCTGACGTTCTTCACCAGATCGAAATAGAACCAGCTATAAGGCATTCTGCCCTTTGAGCCGTTTGCCAGGTTGCGCAGGATGCGCTTATCGGTGGGGTTTTGATAGGGTTGCGCCACCTGGTCCTTGTAGAAGCGATTGCGCTCGCTCTTTCGGCAGTGCAAGATGCTTCTATGGGCTGTGGTGAAACGGCGCGGACTGTGCCCAACATTGGTATTGTAAATCCACACGTAGTCATGGACAGCATAGCAAGCCTCGTCCAGAAACTTCACGCGCAGGTAGGCGTTTTGCTTCGGGTAGTTGATGAGAAACATGTTGCCGTCGTCTTTCAGCACGCGCAATGACTCGCGGGCGAGCTCGATATACCACTCGACGTACTCCTCAAAATGGCGCGTGTATGATTTGTCTCCATACTTCACACCCACATTATAGTCAGGGTCTCCGTACACCATATCCACGCATTGGTCGGGTAGCGATTTGAGCAGGTCCATCACATCCCCTAGGTAGACCTTGTTCAAATATTCAGGTGGCACGCTGTGCACTCTGTCCTCACCTCCTGTGCAAATGGTACTCCGCCTTGCGAACAACAGGACCTCATTCTTACCATGCGTGCCGTCCAGCCAGAATCCTTTCTCACGGTGCTTCCAGCACCGGCAGTACCTGTTGCAATACGCTGCGACTCGCGCGAGCTGCCTGTCGTCCGCTGCCGCCGTGTTCCAGTATCAGCGCAAACGCCAGCGGCGGCAGATTGCCCTTTTGCACCACGCCGGCGAACCATCCGTGCGGTTTGCGGCTGCCCCCAGTGGTCTCGGCAGTGCCCGTTTTGCCGTATACCTCCCAACCGGTTCCGGTGAAGATGCCGTACGCCGTGCCCGTTTGCACGACTTCGCCGAGCATCTGCCGGAGCGCCTCGGCGGTAGCCTCGCTCAGCACCGGTTTGGACGGGTTGGTGCCTGGGGTGAATACCGGCTTGCGCCATGCGCCGTCGCGTGCTACCGTTGCCATCAGGTTCGCCACCTCCACGGGCGACGCCAGTATTTTGCCCTGCCCGAAGCCGCAGTCGGGTAGTTCGGCAGCCATCTGCTCGGGGGAAGGGATATGCTGGAATCCCAGCGCGCGAGCGGTTTCATACAGCGCATCTGGCTGCAGGGCAATGGCTAAATGCGCAAAGTAGAGGTTGCAGGACAGCCTCAGCGCGTCGCGCAATCCTACTGTGCCGTGTGCGCGCATAGATGGATGGTCGCTGAGGCGTGGCTTGACGAAGGTTTTGTCGCCCACCTTCCAGCGCACGTTGCGCTCGCTATGGCGACACAGGTAGCGCAGGGGCACACCGCTCTCCAGCGCAGCGGCAGCGGTCACTACTTTGAACACCGAGCCGGGCGCGTACAAACCATCTACCGGGCGGAACACCAGTGGGGCGTCTTGGCGATTCCGGAGTTGCTGCCACAGGGCAGGGGTGAGGCGGTTGGGGTCGAAGGTAGGCGTGCCCACCGCTACCAGCACGCGCCCGGATTCCGGCTCCAGAAGCACAAAGGTCGCATTGCCCTCAGGGTAAGATTGGCGCAGAGCGCGCAGGGCGCGCTGTTGTGCTTCGCGAGAAACGGTCAGCGCTATGTCCTGCCCTTTCGGCAGGAGGAAGAATGGCAGGTCTTTTCGGCGGTAGAGGCGCAGCAGGTCGCGCGTGCTGTCATATCCCCGCAGGCGTCGGTTATAGCGTGCCTCTGCCCCCGAAGGGCCCCCGAATCGGGTATCCAGCCAGCCCACGAGCTGTGCGCAGGCTTCGCCGCAGGGATAGACCCGTTGCCCGTTCCGTGTTTCCGCCAGCACCGCGCCGGTGGCATCGAGAATTCGTCCGCGGGGGATACGTCGTGCGATAGCCTCCAGTCGGGGGTTATTGATGCGGTAGGGGGCGCTCTTCGCCATGCGCACCCGTAGTGGCCGCGTAGCTATTTCGTCCGCTTTCACTCCCTGTAGCCAGAAGCAGCGTGCGCCGATAACGCCCAGTATCAGCAGGGTGAATATCCAGGCCAGCCTGCGCAAGCGAAGCGGGTATCTACTGGAGGCAGAGGGGACAGGCTGCGGCGACGGCTGCGCGGTTACATTGTACAGCAGACCGACCATCGCGAAGCTTGCCAGCAAGGCGGAATTGCCCTTCGCGATAAAGGGGAGCGACATGCCGGTCATCGGCAACAATCCGGTGATACCCGCGCAGATAAGCACTATCTGCGTGCCTTGCAGTACCGCGATGCCTGCTACCAGCAGACGGTCTTCGGTAGCGGTGGCTCTTTGCGCGATGCGCGCCGCCCTTCCCAGCCACAGGGCGTACAGGCACAGCAGACACAACGTGCCGACCAGCCCCATCTGCTCACCCCATGTGCTGAACACCGAATCCGAGCGGGCGAAAGGCACGTACTGCGGTTTACCCAGAGCGATACCGCTACCGAACAACCCTCCAGTAGATAACGCCCACAGGCTGTGCGCCAGATGCCGGGCGTGGTCTTCTGTGATCTGCCACGGTGATAGCCACATCGCTGCGCGGGTGGGTAGTACCCCAACCCCCAGCATCTCTGCGATAGCAATACCCACCAGCATGAAAGCGCCTCCCAGCATCAGCACAACCACCTTGCCCATCACCAGATAGAGCATCGCCAGCAGGCTCAGATACAGGGTGAGAGCGGGACCGAAATCCCTCGCCAGTATGAAAATGCCCAGCATCAAGGCGAACATCACCAGCAGTGGGAGGGCTTCCTGCCACCGTATCTGCCACCAGTGAACACCGGTGCGCGCGGGGGCGAGTGCTCCAAAGCGTCGGGAGGCGTACCCGGCGGCAAACAGCACCAGCAGGAGCTTCATCGCTTCCACCGGCAGGAAACCGAACAGCTGCAGGCGCGTGCCCCCTGGTCCCTTGCCGAACAGGAGCAGGAGTACCCCCAGCAGTAACGCCAACAGTGCCCACAGATAACGATACTCGAGCATCGTCTTTCTTTGGGAGTATGTCATACCGGTAAGTAATACAACCAGTACAGCTCCTGCAAGCAGTCCCATGCCATGTTGGATGGCGATTTCTGCCGGGCTACCGCCGCCCGCGCCCAGCAAGTTCGCCAGGCCAACCCCACTCAGCAGGAACGTAATGGGTAGAAGAACGGGGTCGCCCGGCGCAGTACGCCAGCGCATCGCCCAGTGCACGAACAGAGGTAGAACCGCAACCAGGAGGATACATAATATCACAGCGAGGTGTTGACCACCTGAGGGAGCGCGCGTTGCCAGAATACCCAGCCAGGCGAGCAGTGCTGCCAGCAGGTTGATCATTCCTGCCAGTAGCATCAGGGTACCTTCTCGCTTCCAGCCTGGCATCGGTCTCGCTGCTTCGCACGGGTTATCTAGCGGATTCTCGCTGCAAGGAAGTGATACCTGCTGTACGACAAAACTCCATCACCTTGTCGCCACGAGCTTATGAACGTTGAAAAAAGCTGGGGGCATCCGAAACACGGCTCCCCTCTCCTTGTAGGAGAGGGGATGGGGGAGAGGTCAAATCGCTAGGTTGCGGCGACATTCTCTTTGGTGCGTGCGGAAGAAAAAGGGTAGGAAGTAGGAATCCGCGCGGAAACCGGCGAAAGCTCGTTGCAAATTCCTCAATGGGAGGGGGTTTCTATGGAGGGCTATTGCGTCAAATGCAAAGCGAGGAAGGAGATGAAGAACCCTACCGCTGTGACCCTGAAGAACGGGCGCCCCGCAACTGTTGGCACTTGTGTGACCTGCGGAACGAAGATTTACAAAATCGGCAGCAAGTAGAGTAGAGGGTGCGACCACATTAGGCTGGCAGTGAATATGCCGGTTCTTGCATCAGAGGCAGAGATGTTGTATAATTATGAGTGCGTTGGATGGGGCTGTAGCTCAGCTGGGAGAGCGCTTCAATGGCATTGAAGAGGCCAGGGGTTCGAATCCCCTCAGCTCCACCAGCATTTTTTTGAGCCGGTGGACCGTTAGCTCAGGTGGTAGAGCAGCTGACTCTTAATCAGCGGGTCGGAGGTTCGAGTCCTCCACGGTCCACCATTTTGTTTTGGTATGGTCTGGTCTAACCGGTCCGCAATTGCAAGTTGCCCCACACCTCCACAGCAAACCCCGCAGGGGGCAGGAAAAAACCTGCGGTTTCGTGTATACTTATAGCCGTGAGCATGATGGAAGCGGCAACAGTGCCTGTGCAAGAGCAAATATCGGCGGTTTCGCTGTTCGGGGTACGCGTTCATGCGGTCAGCATGGACGAGGCGATACAGCACATCCTGCGTTTTACGCGCGAGGACACCCCACGACAGGTGGTTACCGCCGATTCTAGTATGGTGGTCACGGCACAGAGAGATGACCACCTGCGTGATATTATTAATCGGGCAGACCTGGTAACGCCCGATAGCATCGGCATCTTGTGGGCGTGCCGTCGGCGTGGTATCCAGCTGCCGGAGCGTGTGAGCGGTGTGGATATCGTGATTCGACTGGCGCAAATCAGCGCGCAAACAGGTCTGCGGCTCTACTTTCTGGGGGCGCAGCCGGGTGTTGCTGAGGAAGCCGCACAGCGTCTTCAGGCACGCTTCCCGGGTGTACGCATCGCAGGGTGTCAGCATGGATATTTCCCGCTGGAGGCAGAGCCTGAAATTGTCCGGCAGGTTCGTGAAGCTCAACCCGATGTGCTGTGTGTGGCGATGGGTATCCCCAAACAGGAGAAGTGGATTGACCGCTATCGCCATGTTTTGAAGGTACCTGTGAGTATCGGCGTGGGAGGGACGTTCGATGTGCTCTCCGGACGGGTGCGACGCGCGCCGTTATGGATGCAAAGAATAGGCATGGAATGGTTGTGGCGGGTAGGGCACAATCCGCGTAAAATCTCCAAAGTGGTATTGCTACCACGCTTTGTGTGGATGGTGCTGACCAATCAAAACGCTATCGAGGTTGTTCGCAATGGGTGATGAGATTATCCTCACGCGCGAGGGATATGAAAAACTCAAACAGGAGCTGGAACATCTGAAAACCGTTGGGCGGGCGCAAAGCGCAGAACGCATCCGTCGCGCCCGTGCACAGGGCGACCTGAGCGAGAACTTCGAATACCACGAAGCCAAACGCGCTCAGGCGATGCTGGAAGGGCGCATCCGTGAACTGCAACGCATTCTGGAAATCGCGCAGGTGGTAGAGCATTTGCCCGGCGAAGATGGGGTGGTCACTGTCGGCAGTGTGGTCACCGTGGAGGACCTCGAGCACGGTGAGGAGTGGACGTTCCGCGTGGTGGACACCGCCTCCGCCGCAGTGTTCGGAGTCGACGAAGAGTACGAGCATGTCTCCGCCGCCTCGCCCATCGGGCAAGCCATCGTGGGTCGGAAAGTGGGCGACATCGTGCAGGTGGAGACGCCCGCAGGCACGGTGGACTACGAAATACTCTCCGTACACACCTGAACGTACACCGCATAACTGGCATAATCCATAGTGAGACAGCATATGCCACCCTGCCGACAGGCAGGGTTTGGCATCATCGAGGAGGCTGGAGAGATGCAACTGAGCGTCATCGGTACGGGCTATGTGGGGCTTGTTACGGGTGCGGTGTTCGCCGACCTGGGCAATGAGGTCATCTGTGTGGATAAAGACGAGGAGAAGATTACCGCTTTGCGCGCGGGCATCATGCCCATCTACGAGCCGGGGCTGGAGGAAATGGTGCGCCACAATGTGGAGGAGGGTCGCCTTTCCTTCACCACCGATACCGAAGAGGCGGTACGTCGCTCCGAAGTGGTCTTCATCGCGGTAGGTACACCTAGCCTTCCCAATGGTCAACCTGATTTATCGCAGGTAGAAGACGCCTGTCGCCATATCGCGCGTGCGCTGAACGCTCCAAAGGTCATCGTGAATAAAAGTACCGTACCTGTCGGCACAGGTGATGTGGTGCGACGGTGGATTGAGCAATGCGCCCCTGCTGACCATCCTCCCTTTGAAGTGGTGTCCAACCCCGAGTTCCTGCGGGAAGGCTCCGCGATTTACGATACCCTGCATCCCGACCGCATCGTGATTGGCGCAGCCAATCAAAATGCAGCCATGAAACTGATAGAGCTCTATGCCCCGCTGGAGCGACCGATGATTATTACCGACGTGAACTCCGCCGAGCTCATCAAGTACGCTTCTAACTGTTTCCTGGCGATGAAAATTTCGTATATCAACGCTATTGCCCGCATCTGCGATCTGAGCGGGGCGGACGTGACCCTGGTGGCGAAGGGTATGGGCTACGATAGGCGTATCGGAGACCAGTTTCTGCAGGCAGGATTGGGATGGGGCGGGAGCTGCTTTCCCAAGGACGTCAGCGCAATGATAGCTACCGCCGATGCGCTGGGCTATGACTTCCAGCTGCTGAAGGCGGTGAAGCAGATTAACGAGGAGCAGCCGCTATATTTCGTCGGCAAGATGCGTAACGCGCTGGGCGGGCTGGATGGCAAGCGGATAGCCATTCTCGGGCTCTCCTTTAAACCCAATACCGATGACCTGCGCGAAGCGAAATCGTTGCAGATTATCGCCGTTCTGCTGGCGGAGGGGGCAGAGGTGCGGGCATACGACCCCATCGCTATGCCCAAGGCGCGAGCCATCTTTCCGCAAATCACCTATTGCGAAAACGCGTACGACGCGGCTACCGGCTGTGATGCGGTAGCGGTGGTGACCGAGTGGAACGAGTTTCGGCAGATTAACCTGGAGAAGCTGCGGCGGTCTATGCGTCGCCCGCTGTTGTTCGATGGACGTAATATCTACAACCCACAGAAGGTAAAACAGGCCGGTTTGGAGTACTACGGTATCGGGCGATCCGCCAATACCGCACCGTTTGCCCGATCGGCGTCGCAATAAACGCAGGGGAGGAGTATCAGCATGGGTTTCTTCAATCGCGAGTTGGTGCTGGGGCGTAATCCGCACTACGACAAAGGCGTGCGTTTGCTGGACCAGGGGCTGTACCAAGAAGCCATCGCCGAGTTCGAGCAGGTCGGACCCTCCGACCCGGCGGTATATCGCTTGGCGCGGTTTCATCTGGGGCAGGCGTATGCCGAGCTGGGGCAGCGCTACTTGCAGGGAGGACTGCTGGAGCGTGCCGAGGCAGCTCTACGCCATGCTATCGAGATACACCCGCGCTTTGCCGACCTTCACTGCAGTCTGGGTATCGTATTCCAGCAGCAGAAGCGGTACCGGGAGGCAGAAGAGGCTCTGCTCAAAGCGTTGGAGATTAACCCGCGCTTTGCCTACGCTAAACTGCGGCTTGGCATCTGCTACTTGCAGCAGGGTCAAGCCGAGAGGGGCTGGCAGACAGTACAGGAAGCGATTGCACTGGAGCCTCGCCTGCATACAACCGACTATCAGAAAGCACTGCAGCTGCGCGAGGATGGCGACTTGCAGGGTGCGCTGGCGGCATTAGAGCAGGTGCGCATCACCGAAGTGGAGGATATTCAGTTCCATACCCGCCTGGGCGATGACCTGTACCGGCGTGGTATGTACGCGAAAGCGGCTGAAGAGTATCAGAAGGCTCTGCACGTGAACGGCGCCTATCCCGACCTGTACAACCGTTTGGGGGTTGCCCTGATGGCGCAGGGCGACTATCGTGGCGCGGAGGAGGCGTTCCGCCGTGCCCTGCAGATTAACCCACGCTACGCGGAGGCGCAGGCGAATCTGGTTCTTGCCCTGCGCGGTGCGGGCAAAGAGGTGGAAGCAGAGCAAGCTCTGCAGCATCTGGCGGAAATCGCTCCAGATAATCCCCTGCTTAAACCGCCTGCAGAATGAGACCGTCTCCCGCGTTACAGTTTGAGATAGTGGCGCGTGACCCGTGTTCACTGGCGCGGTGTGGGGTTCTGCGCCTGCCTCATGGCGAGGTGGAAACACCTGTCTTTATGCCTGTTGGCACACAGGGCACGGTCAAAGCCATGACGCAGGAAGAACTGGAATGGCTCGATTTGCGTATTATTTTATGCAACACCTATCATCTGTACCTGCGTCCGGGGCACGAGCGCGTTGCCCGCGCGGGCGGCTTGCACCGCTTTATCGCGTGGAACCGCAATATCCTCACCGATAGCGGTGGCTTCCAGGTGTTCAGCCTGCAGGGGCTCAGGCGGGTGTACGAGGACGGTGTGGAGTTTCAGTCGCATATCGACGGCTCCACCCACTATTTTACACCCGAGCGGGCGGTGGAGATACAGCACGCGCTGGGTGCGGACGTTATCATGGCGTTCGATGAGTGCCCGCCCAACCCGTGTACCTATGAGCAGGCGAAAGCGGCGATGGAGCGCACCCATCGCTGGGCGGTGCGCTGTCTGCAATCGCATCATACCGAGCAGGCACTGTTCGGTATTGTACAGGGAAGTGTATACGAAGACCTGCGCGAGCAGAGCGCGCGCTTCATCAGCGAGCTCGGTTTTCCCGGTGTTGCCATCGGCGGAGTGGCGGTCGGCGAGGAGAAGGCGGAGATACATCGCATTGTCGCGTTCACCACGCCCCTTCTGCCAGACGGAAAGCCTCGCTACCTGATGGGCGTGGGTGAGCCGGATGACATCCTGCAGGCGGTCGCCAGCGGGGTAGATATGTTCGATTGTGTTCTGCCTACGCGCCTGGCACGCAACGCGGCGATGATGACCCGACGCGGACGGGTGAACCTGCGCAACGCGCACTTCGCCGACCACTTCGGTGCGGTGGACCCGGAATGCGACTGTCCGGTGTGCCGACGCTATCCGGCGGCGTATATCCACCACCTGTTTAAGGCGAAGGAGATTCTGGCGGCGCGCCTGGCAACGTACCATAACCTGTACTTCTACCAGAGGTTGATGGAAGATATTCGCTGGGCGATTCGCGAAGGGAATCTGGAACAATTTGCAAGGGAGTTCCTTCAGAAGTACACGCCGGAAGAGAGCCAGCTATCCAGAGAGGAGTGAAACAAAAGTGATTACACTGCAGCAGGTGACCTTGAAGGACGTGCGCAGCTACCCGAAGGTGCGCGTTTACATCGACGCTGCGAACCAGCAGATGGCGGCAATCGGTTATACCGAACACGGACACCGCCACGCGGGGGTGGTCTCTTCGGTGACGCGTACCATCTGCGAGTCGTTGGGCTATGCGCCGCGCCAAACGGAGCTCGCCACTATCGCTGCTTACCTGCATGACATCGGCAATATGGTCAACCGCAACAACCATCCTGAGATCGGCGCGATTATCGCCATGAACATTCTGGACGAGATGGGCATGGACCCGCGCGAGATCGCGGTGGTGGTCGCCGCTATAGGCAACCATGAGGAAGGCGATGGCATCCCCATAGACTACGCCTCCGCCGCGGTGATTATTGCCGATAAATCGGACGTGCATTATAGCCGTGTACAGAACCCGCGCCCGGAGACCTACGACATCCACGATAGGGTGAACCACGCGGTGCAACGGTCCAACCTGTATGTAGAACCCGATAAGCGCATTATCCGATTGGACCTGGAGATCGACACCTCCTTTGCCAGCGTGATGGAGTATTTCGAGATATTCCTGTCGCGCATGGTGATGTGTCGCAAGGCGGCGGAACAGCTGGAGTGCCGGTTCTGCTTGCGGGTGAATGGGGTGGACCTGGGTTAGCGCTGTCATGCGTTTGCTGGAACTACGTCTCTCCAACTTCCGCAACTACGAGAGCCTGCATCTGATGCCCGATGCGGGCTTGAACCTCATCACAGGAGAAAACGCGCAGGGTAAGACCAATCTGCTGGAAGCCATCTATCTGCTGGCGACGGGCAGAGCACTTCGCGCGGGCAAAGACGAGGAGCTCATTCGCTGGGGCGCAGAGGGGGCAACGGTGCACGCCCATATCCATCGGGAGCAGCTGATCGATGTGCAGGTGGAGGTGCATCTCTCGCGTGGTCAACCCCGCGTGGTGAAAGTGGACGGGCAAACCTACCGCGCAGCGACCGCACTGGGGCAATTTAACGTGGTGCTCTTCAGCGCGATGGATCTGGAGGTGGTGCGCGGGCAACCGGCAGACAGACGCAGGTATCTGGATGTGGAAATCAGTATGCTCAGTCCGGCGTATGCGCGCGCGCTGGTGGGCTATCGCCGGGCGTTAGAGCAGCGCAATCGCCTGCTGAAGAGCATTCGCGAAAGCGGCGGCGCGATAACCCCTTCTACCATAGAACTGCTGGAGGCATGGGACGAGCAGTTGGTGCGCTATGGCAGCAACGTGATAGTGGCGCGAGAACGGTTCATCTGCGCCCTGCGCCCGCTGGCACGCACCGCCCATGCGGAACTCTCCGAAGGGCGTGAGGAGCTGCACATCCGTTATGCTCCCGCTGTTGAAGGGGGGCAGGGAGAGCGCGAGCAGGTAGCCGAGCGTTTCCGACAACAGCTGCGGAAGATGCGCGAGGAGGAGCTGCGTCGGGGTACGACCCTTGTCGGTCCTCAGCGCGATGACTTACTGTTGTTTGTGGACGGCAAGGAGGCGCGTACCTACGCCTCGCAAGGTCAACAGCGAACCGTCATGTTGAGCCTGAAAAGGGCGGAGTTTGAACTTACCCTGCAGGAGCGACAGGAACCGCCCATCGTGTTACTGGACGATGTGATGTCGGACCTGGACGAGCTGCGGCGAGCGCAGCTGCTGCGTATGACCCTGCGCGGAGCGCAGGCGTTTATTACCGCCACCTCTGCCGAGAGCTTTGCACAGGAAATCCTCTCCAGCGCCCGAATGTACCGGGTGGAGAACGGTCGCCTGGAGAGTGTGGGATAGCATGTCACGCCCTGACCTGTTGCGCGATATTCTGGACGAAACGGTGGACGCGCTCGGTTTGCGCGAGCGGTTAAGGGCGTTTCGTGCCCTGCTCAATTGGGAAGAGGTGGTAGGCAAAACCGTTGCCGCCGCCGCACAGCCGGAAGCGCTGAAGGAAGGCAAAGTGTTTGTGGCGGTCAAGAGCAGTGCGTGGATACAGGAACTGCGCTTCCAGCAGCAAACCATCCTCCAGAAGCTCAACGAGTATGCGGGTGCGCCCATCTTCACCGAGCTGGTCTTTCGGGTAAAGCCACGCTCCCGCAAACCGCCTGCTGATACCGCACAACCCGAGCAACATCCCGTAGTGGAGCCGGATCTGGATGCGGTCACCATCGCCCGTTTGCACGCTCTGACCGAGCCGATCGCCGACGCGGAGATGCGTGCGAAGGTTACCGAGTATCTGGTCGCCTACCATCGGCTGGCGCTGATACGGAAGCAACAGGGGTGGCGAGAGTGTTCACGATGTGGCTGTTTGCACCCGGGGGAAGGTTCAGAGTGCCCCTTCTGTCGGGGAGACCTGCTTTGATGCGGCGTGTTGGGCGGCGCGTATCCGCGCGTCCAGCCACCGCCAGAACCCTTCCGTAAAACGCGCTTCGATGTCCACAACCCATATCGGCGGTTCCAGCCACATAGCGGGCATCTCCTCCAACTTCACCGCGTCTTTTTCCGTGACCAGTATTGCCTCGGCGTGACACTCGCGAGCGCGCCTCTGCGCCTCCAGAATATCATCGGGGGTATAGGGGTGATGGTCAGGGAGGCTCCATGTGCCTGCTATCTGCGCATCCAGCTGTGTCAGCATCCCGGTGAACGATTCGAAACTGGCGATGGCAGCGAGCGCGAACACCCGTTTGCCGCGTAAGGTGTCCGCCTCGCAACAGGTTTCCTGCCGATAGAGCTGCCGGAGGCCTGAAGGAGACTTTTGCCAGGCGAAGCAAGGCACCAGGGGAAACATCTGCGTCAGGCTGGAACAGGATGCGTGCTCGCCCTGCACCAGCAGAGCGTGGGCGCGTTGCAGGTGTTGCACCGGTTCGCGCAGGGTGCCTGCAGGCAATGTCCAGCCGTTGCCAAATGGACACTCTCCGTCCAGCAGCACCAGGTCTACGTCGCGATGCAGTTGCCAGTACTGGAAGCCGTCGTCCAGCACGAGCGCGTCGCAGCCAAACTGTTCGACCGCTTTGCGTGCGGTCTTGCGCCGGTCTTTGCCTACCAGTACCGCCACGCCGGGCAGTTTGCGGGCGATCAACAACGGTTCGTCGCCAGCCTGCGCAACGGTGGCGAATATCTGCTCGCCGTCAGATACCACACCGCCTGCATGGCTCATCGTTCCGCCGTATCCCCTGCTCAGTACGGCTACCCGAAACCCGCTTCGCTGTAAGTGGCGGCATATCGCAAGCACTGTTGGTGTTTTGCCCGTGCCCCCGAGCGACAGGTTGCCCACCGAAACCACCGTTGCGTTTGCCCTGAACTGTCTCGGCAGGCGCCACCAGAGGTACGCCTTTAGCCCCGTGCCATACAGCAGTGAGAAGGGTACCAGCAGAGCCTGCCACCACCGGAGGCGGCTGTTGCCTATAGTTGCTATCTCCGCTTCTCTCATTCGCGTGCTTTTTCCCGTGAGACGGATTGTCACGGATAATCTGTGTTCATCCGCGCGCTATTTTGCCCGAGCCACTGGTTCAGTGCATCACTACGTGCTATACTCTTATAAGAAGCCGGATCGACAAGGGAGGTTCCCACTATGCCAGAAGACAACCCAGAAACGCTTGCCCACAAGCTCGCGCGCTGGCGCGAAGCGCGGAATGCTATTCTCTCGCGTTTCAACCACGATGTGCGTGCCCCTTTGACTGCCATCGTAGGATTTGCCGAACTGTTGGGTGACGAGGAACTCACCCCGGAACAGCAGGTGTACGTACAGCGCATCCTCGAAGCAACAGACAAAATAGTCGCCATTCTGGATGAGGTACAAAAGGTTCTCCACGAGGTCGAACAGGACACCTGAGGGGCTAAGTTCCCTCTGCTCGCGCACGGATGCCCTGCAGAACCATTTGCACGTTCTCTTCCAGCTTCTTGTGGATCAGATTCTTCACCAGGGCACCAAGCAGTGGCACGTTGTATTCATACTCCAGGCGTGAGTGGAAGCGCGTGCCCCCCTCCTCTGCTACAAACCGCCATTCACCCTCCATGCGCTGCAGGTCGCCCTTAATCAGGCGGAAGCGACAGGTGTGTGCGGTATCATCCCAGAGGTCCTCCTCTGTCCACTTCACGCGCATATTGTTGAACTCTCGCACCAATCCTGTCCATTCGGTAATCGTGCGCGAACCGTCTTCGCTTCGCTCCAAAACCCTCACCGACTCCAGGTCGGGCATCACTTCCGGGAACCGCTCCACCTCTCGGGCGGCAGCGTAAACCTTCTCTACCGGCGCGTTGATCCAGATGCTGTGCTCGATAACAGGCATGGCGACGAATGAACCTCCTTTGCCGTATCCATTTTAACACGAGCAGGGTCGAGTGTGCAATCGATGAAGGTTATCGAGCTATTGACGAGAATGTACAGGCGTTTTATGATAATGCACAAGAGGTATCCCGAAAACATTCCTGACAAGGAGGTAGGGAGTTGAACGCACACGGTTTGTCTGGAACCTATCGTCGCGAGAAGCTGTTTATCGCCAGCTGCATTGCGCTGGTGACCACTGCGATGGCTTTCTCCATCCGCGCGGACATCCTGAAGGAGCTTGGGGTTACTTTCAATATCAGCCACGAGCAGCAGGGCTTAGTGAACCTGATGGGCATCTGGGGGTTCCCCATCGCCATCCTGATTGTAGGACCCCTGTGTAACATTTTCGGCATGGGCAGGTTGCTTCGGCTCGCTTGCGTTGGGCACATTCTGGGGATTATCTTCACCATTCTGTCCCCGCAATTTGGTTTTCCCTTTCTGCTGGCATCCACCTTACTGGTGGGGCTGGCGAACGGCACGGTAGAGGGGGTGATTAACCCGCTTGCCGCCACCATGTACCCGGAGGATAAAACGCACAAGTTGAACGTGCTTCATGCATGGTGGCCTGGCGGGCTGGTTATCGGCGGCTTGCTCACCACGGCGCTGGCGGAGATGTTCCACGCCAGCTGGCAGGTTCGGGTGGGCACCATTATCGTTCCTGCCCTCATTTACGGGGCGATGATATGGACGGAGAAGTTCCCGCAAACCGAGCGTGCCGCTTCTGGTGTATCCACCGCCGAGATGTTCAGGGAGATTCTGCGGCCAGGTGTGTTGTTGTTGATGCTGTGCATGTGTATGACCGCCATTACCGAGCTGGGACCTGACCAGTGGGTTGGCTCGATATTGACCGACACGGTGGGCATTCGCGGAATCCTGTTCCTAGTGTACACTGCGGGCTTGATGTTTGTGCTTCGGCTGTTCGCCGGCCCGCTCACCAGGCTCTTCACGCCGGTAGGTTTGCTGGCGATTTGCGCTGCACTGGCAGCGGTTGGCCTGTACTGGCTGAGCCATGCCTTCGCTCCGGGGGTGGCGTTCGCCGCGGCGACCGTGTTCGGCATCGGCAAGACCTACTTCTGGCCCACCATGCTGGGGGTGACCTCCGAGCGGTATCCGCGTGGTGGGGAGTTCCTGCTGGCGGTGATGGGCGCGACCGGTATGATCGCAGCAGGCGTTGCCGGTCCGGTGATGGGGCGAATCTACGACCATCACACCATCCAGCACCTCACCCCCGAGATCCGGCAGATAGTGGTGGTGGATAGCAAGTTCAGTCCTGAGAAGGCGAAGGAGGTAGAGGACAGAGCACAACAGGGTGACCCAACCGCCGCGGAGCAGGCAAAGGTGATTAAGGAAGCCCTGCGTCAGGGCGCGGCGATGGCTATCCGCTACGTGGCAATCCTGCCGGTGATTCTGGTGGTGCTGTTCGGCTTGCAGTTCCTGTACTACAAGTCGAAAGGCGGTTACCGCGCCATCCGGCTGGAAGGCAGCGGAGAAGGCGGAGGCGGCAGCGGGTAGGAGGTTGTAATGTTCGGGGCGAGGCAGTCAGCCTCGCCCTAGTTAAAGGGAGGTTGATCGCTATGAGAAGAACGCAGGGAGGTTTCCTGCTTCTTGTTCTACTCGTGCTGGTGGCCATCGTGCTGGTTGGAACTCTGATGTGGTTGTCCAGCAAGCTGGCGCAACAGAAAGGGAAGCATCGCTCAGCTCCGCCTGTGGCAAACGCACCCATCTCTGCACATCTGCCCACAACCACACCGTCCATGCGAAGCAACATGCCGCAGAACGTGACTCGAAATGTGCCCATCTCTCCACCACCTTCCGCAGCACCCGCTCCTCCCACCCCCGTTCTAATGGTCTACCAGCCGCTCTTGCCCGGCGTGATAGTGAAACAGTATCCGCCGCCGATTGCACGTTACAATGACGGCTCGCAGTACTACATTGTGGAAAACCCGCAGGGCGAGCCCGAACTGGTGCCGGTTGACCCCCAACAACCTGCGCCGATTCAGGAAGGAAAGGTGATTCTCAAGGATGCAGAGGCGAACGTGCTCAAAGTAGGAAATGCGACCATCCTGAAGGGTACGGCAACCGTTTTGAACCTCGGCCCATACGATGTGACCGATTTTCAGGTGTGTATTCGACTCAACAACGTGCCCCATGTTCTGGTACCTGCCGCTTCCCATGCGCCACAGATAGTTTCTGCTGCCAGCCGTCACCTGAAGCCGTCAACAGCAAGCGTAGTTTCTTTTCGGGTGACATTGCCTTACACGCTTGTGATGGAGCAAACCGCTGCCTCGTTTTATCTCGAAGCGCAGATCGACGGACCTCCCGGATTGGTGCAGGACGAGGTAGAGAGCGTGCGCATCACGTACAGATAAGAAGGGGTGAAGCGCGGATACTTTTATGTTATGATATACTGGTGTATCGCGCAGGATGGAGGACGGAAAGGGTTCGCATGGCGATTTGGAAAAGGTTTCTGGGACGTTTCTCGCGGGATATGGGTATCGACCTTGGCACGGCAAACACTCTGGTGCACGTGCGAGGCAAGGGTATTCTCCTCCGTGAGCCTTCGGTGGTTGCTATCGAAAAAGATACCAAAAAGGTTCTGGCGGTGGGCGAAGAAGCCAAACGGATGTTGGGGCGAACGCCGGGCAATATCGTGGCCATTCGCCCGCTGAAAGACGGGGTCATCGCCGACTTCGACCAGACCGAGAAGATGCTCCGCTATTTTATCCAGAAGGTGCATCGGCGTTCGTGGGCAGCGCCGACGGTGGTGGTGGGCATCCCCAGCGGTGTGACCGAGGTAGAACGTCGCGCGGTGATGGACGCCTGCAAGAAGGCGGGGGCGAAAGAGTCGTATCTGATCGAGGAGCCGATGGCGGCGGCGATAGGGGCAGGATTGCCCGTGGGTGACGCAACCGGCTCGATGATTGTAGACATCGGCGGGGGTACCACTGAAGTGGCGGTCATCTCGCTGTCGGGCATTGTGGCAAGTCGTTCCATCCGCATCGCGGGCGACGAGATCGACGAAGCCATTGCCGCTTACGTACGCCGTACCTACAACCTGTACATCGGCGACCGCACCGCTGAGGAGGCGAAAATCCAGATAGGTTCCGCGTATCCGCTGGATGAGGAGGCTACGATGGAGGTGCGCGGGCGTGACCTGATTACCGGACTACCGCGCAGTGCGGTCATCTCCTCCGAGGAGATTCGGCACGCCATTCAGGAGCCGGTCAACGCTATTGTAGAGGCGGTGAAGCTGACGCTGGAGATGACCCCCCCCGAGCTCGCGGCGGACATCATCAATCGGGGTATCATGCTGGCGGGCGGTGGTGCGTTGCTACGGGGGCTGGACTGCCTGATTGCGAAAGAGACCGGCATGCCCGTGCACGTAGCGCCGGACCCGCTCAGCTGTGTGGTGATAGGTACCGGCAGGGTACTGGAGGAGATCGAGACCAACCCCAGCCTGCGCAAGGTGCTCATCGGCACGAACCGCTCTTACTCCTAATTCAGCGTGTATCTGTATGCGCAATCTGTGGCGCGACAACCGGTTTCGGGTTATTGTCCTGCTTGCTGTGCTGGCTCTTTTCGTTGGCATACAGCACAACCGTGCGGTACAGCGGGGAGCGACAAACCCGTTCGCCGAGGCGGTGATGGCTCTGGTGGCTCCTGTGCAGTCTGCTCTGCGGTCCACCGGGCACTTTCTCTCGGACTTCGGCTACGGAGTGCTTCACGGGCGACGCTTGCGCGAAGAAAACGAACGTCTCAGGCAAGAGATGGAAGCATTGCGGGCAGAGAAAGTGGCGCAGGAGGAGCTGCGTCAGGAGAACGAGCGTCTGCGTCGCCTGCTGCGGTTCGCACAGACCAAAAAGATACGCCCACTGGTGGCGCGCGTGCTGGCGATTCAGCCGTCCGCCTACTTCCATACGCTGATTGTGGGTTGTGGACAGGCGGAAGGGGTGCGTCCGCGCATGGTGGCGGTGACGGACAGGGGGCTGGTCGGGATAGTGTATATGGTCACGCGCCACACCGCTCACGTGCTATTGATTACCGACCCCAACGCCAGCGTTGGCGCGCGGGTACAGCGTGCCGAGTCGCGAGCGGTTGGCGTCTGCCGGGGGCGAGGAGAAGAGTATCTGGTGCTCACCTTTCTGTCTAAAGATGCCGACGTGCGCCCGGGCGACGTGGTGATTACCTCCGGGCTAGGAGGGATTTATCCCGCAGGTATTCCCATCGGCGTCGTCGAACAGGTGATGGAGCAAAGGCAGGCAGGAATGCGCGAGGCGCGGGTCAAGCCGTTCGTAGAGGTGACGCGGGTTGAGGAGGTGCTGCTCACCCGTGCGGAGGCAACGTCCCAATGAGAGTACCTGCGTGGCTGAAACTGGTGCTGCTGATACTGTTTGCCACTGCTATACAGGCGGTGTTTGCGCATCACCTGCGCTTTCACGGGGTGCAGCCCGATTTCAATAAAGTGGTGCTTATCTGCATCGCGGTGAATACTTCGGTGCACGTTGCAACGGCGTACGGTCTTCTGGCGGGCTGGTTGATGGGTAGCGTGGTGGGGATGTCGGTGGGCAGCTACCTGATTAGCCGGATGATGCTGGGGGCGTTACTGGGGCTGCTGGAGTTGCGCGTTTTTCGCCATAATCCTGTTGTGTTGATTTTCTCTGCGCTGACGGGCAGTATGCTGTGCGAGGCGGTGTTCTTCCTGTTCTCACCGCAGCAGAACGCAGGGCGGTGGGTATCTCTGGCGGTGGGTGAGAGCCTCTATAATCTGGTGTTTGTGCTACCGGTCTCCGCGTGGGTCAGGCGCATCCTGCCGCCAAGCACAGGGCTGAGTTATACGTCTTAGATACAATCCGAGCAATGGAGGAGACACGATGTCCACAACGCGAAACAAGGGACGCAACGAGGCGAACCCCTACAAGATGGCATTGCAGCAGTTAGCGATTGTGGCGGAACTGCTAGAGCTGGACCCCAAAATACACGAATTCCTCAAGTACCCCGAGCGCGAGCTGACGGTGCATTTCCCGGTACAGATGGACGACGGCTCTGTACGTATTTTCACCGGGTACCGTGTACAGCACAATCGTGCGCGTGGTCCCTCCAAGGGAGGCATTCGCTATCATCCCCATGCGGACCTGGACGAGGTGCGCGCTTTGGCGATGTGGATGACGTGGAAGTGCGCCGTGGTGAACATCCCGTACGGTGGGGCGAAGGGCGGGGTGATGTGTGATCCCAAGAAACTGTCTCTCAAGGAACTGGAACGCCTGACCCGCCGCTATGCGACCGAAATCAGCGTCATCATCGGACCCGAAAGCGACATCCCCGCCCCCGATGTGGGAACCGACCCGCAGGTGATGGCGTGGATTATGGATACCTACAGTATGCACAAGGGGTATACTGTTCCGGCGGTGGTCACCGGCAAGCCAATAGCGGTAGGCGGTTCTGAGGGGCGGATTGAAGCCACCGGGCGCGGGCTGGTAATGGTAGCAAACCGGTGCTCGCAGATGCTGAATATCCCCCTGCAGGGCGCGCGCGTGGTGATACAGGGTTTCGGGAACGTGGGAAGCACCGCGGCGAAGTTCTTCCACGAGGCGGGTGCGAAAGTGGTTGCCGTAAGCGATGCCCTGAACGCAGTATATAATCCGAAGGGGCTGGACGTTCCCGTGCTGTTGAAGCATTGCATCCGACGCGAGGGCACGCTGCCCCAGTACGCCGAGGGAGAGGTGATAACCAACGCGGAGATGCTGGAGCTGCCATGTGATTTCCTGGTGCCTGCTGCGCTGGGTAATCAGATTACCAGCGAGAACGCGGAGCGTATCAAGGCTCGGGTAATTATCGAGGGAGCAAACGGACCTACCACTCCCGAAGCCGACCGCATCCTGAACGAAGCGGGCGTGTTCCTTGTGCCCGACATTCTGGCAAATGCCGGTGGGGTCATCGTTTCGTACTTCGAGTGGGTGCAAGACCTGCAGAGCTTCTTCTGGAGCGAGGATGAGGTCAACCAGAAGCTGGAGCGGGTGCTTATCAGCGCGTTTGATGAGGTGGTGCGTACGGCGAAGACACGCAAGGTAGATATGCGCACCGCCGCTTACATTATCGGCGTGGGCAGAGTCGCCGACGCCATCGTTACGCGGGGAATCTACCCGTAGTACTTACGTATCTAATGTAGGAGGAGGTACGTTGCATGGCACACAAACTGGTCATTATTGGTTCGGGGCCGGCGGGCTACACCGCCGCCATCTACGCCGCGCGGGCGAACCTGCAACCCCTTCTGTTCGAAGGCTTGCAGCCGGGCGGACAGCTCACTATTACCTCGGAAGTGGAGAACTATCCGGGCTTTCCGGATGGCATTCAGGGGCCGGAGCTAATGCAGCTATTCCGTCAGCAGGCGGAACGGTTCGGCACGCAGATAATTACCGATGTGGTGACGCGAGTGGACTTCTCCACGCGACCGTTCAAGCTGTGGGATAGCGCAGAGAATCTGTACGAAGCGCACGCGGTCATCATCGCTACCGGAGCCAGCGCGAAATGGCTCGGTCTGGAAGCGGAGCAGAAGCTGCAGGGCAGGGGGGTATCTGCCTGCGCTACCTGCGACGGCTTCTTCTTCCGGGGTAAAGAGGTGGTTGTGGTCGGCGGTGGCGACACTGCAATGGAGGAGGCGCTGTTCCTCACCAAATTCGCCACGAAAGTATATGTGGTGCATCGGCGCGACCAGCTGCGCGCCAGCAAGATTATGCAACAGCGAGCGTTCGACAACCCCAAGATCGAGTTCATCTGGAACACGGTGGTGGAAGACATCCACGATGTGAACGCGGGCAAGGTGACAGGTGTGCGCCTGCGCAACGTGAAGACCGGCGAGGTGTGGGACAAGCCGATTGACGGGGTGTTCATGGCAATCGGGCATAAGCCGAATACCGACATCTTTGCCGGTCAGGTGGAGATGGACGAGCAGGGCTACATCCTCCTGCGGCAGGGCACTTACACCAGCGTGGAGGGTGTGTTTGCCGCCGGCGACGTGGCAGACCGTGTGTACCGCCAGGCGGTCACCGCTGCAGGCAGTGGTTGTATGGCGGCAATAGACGCCGAACGCTGGCTCGCCGCGCAGGGGATTGAGTAATGCCTGCTTGCATTGTCTGTGAAAATGAGATATAATTTACATAGCTAAGTACTTAGGATGATGTCGGGTTGTACGGCTCGGACGGGGCCTCGCCCTCCACGCGCCTGTATTGGGGGGGCGCTCTGTCGCGACCGAAAACGGACGGCTCGGCGGGAGGCTCGCCCTCCGGTGGAGCGCACGGGATAGACGCCGGCTAGCAGAAGAGGTATACTATACCAGTCCGACAATCAGACAAGGGGTGGAAACAGCGCGATGATTACGTTAACCGAACGGGCAGCAACCGAGATCCGCAACATCATGGAAGCGCAGGGTAAGGAAGACGCCATGCTCCGCGTGTTTGTGGCGGGTGGCGGTTGCTCCGGCTTGCAGTATGGCATGGCGATTGATGACATCGTGGATGAAGGCGACCAGATTTTCGATTCGCATGGCGTAAAGATTGTGATCGATCCGCTGAGCCTGGGCTACATGAGTGGTTCGGAGGTGGATTTCGTGGAAGATAGTCTGGGCGGCGGGTTCAAGATCGATAATCCGAACGCCATTCGGTCCTGCGGCTGTGGGCAGTCCTTCGCTACCGACGAAGGGCAGGAGGCCGGCGGCTGCAGCAGCTGCGGGCATTACTAATCGCTGCGGGTTTGACTATTCGTGGACTATTCCCCGCCTGCTTATCGAATCGATACTGACTGATTTGCTCAGAGGAATAGTTAAGGCACCGGCTTCTCCCTTTCTTGCCCGCGACGGCAAGGTTTCTGCCGGTGCCTTTTTGTTCCGTTCGCCTCACGATACTGCGGGTTCGAGCAGAGTGAGCGTGCCTGCGGTCGCATCCAGTCGAGCCCTCACCCCCAGCGGTATGGTCAGCGGGTTGGTTACATGCCCGAAGGGAAAGCCGATGATGGCGGGCTTGCCCAGTGGCACGATAATGTCCTGCCAGATTTGGTCGATGGTCAGCGTCTCCGAGCGGTCGCTTGTGTGTTGCTCCCAATTGGTAATCTCGCCGATGACGAAACCTGCCGCCTCGTCCAGCACACCGCATCGCTTCAGCTGCGTCAGCATCCGGTCTACCGCATAGGGGGGCTCGTCCACATCTTCCAGCACCACGATTTTGCCTTTGGCGTCTATCTGCTCCGGCGTGCCGCAGGTGGCGGTGACAAGGCACAGACAGCCGCCGGTCAGTTCGCCCTCTGCGACGCCGGGCACCAGGGTTTGGACCTTACCCTCTCGGGTATCGTATGTGCCCAGAGGCTCCGGCTTTTCCAGTAGTTCAAAAAGGTTGCTGATGCTCAGCGCGGAGACCTCGCGGGCGAGGGTAATAATCATCGGGGCGTAAAAGACCACCATGCCGGTGTAATGCAGAAAAGCGAGGTGCAGGGTGGTGATGTCACTGTAGCCGATGAGCGGTTTGGGGTTCGCGCGGATGGTTTCCCAGTCCAGATAGTCCAGAATGCGTGACGCCCCATAGCCTCCGCGCGTGCAGAGGACGGCTTTCACGTCCTCACGGGCGAACATAGCGTTGAGGTCGGCGGCGCGGTCACGGTCTTCTCCCGCCAGATAGCCGCGGCGATCAAAAGCGTGTTCTCCGAAGACCAGTCGGTAGCCGCGTCGTTGAATCTTCTCGATACCCGGTTGCAGGGCTTCTATCGCCTTATAGCTGCTGGGCGATACCACACCAATGGTATCACCCGGACGTAGAGCGGGTGGTTTCATGCGTGGCATACAGGCTATCTATCCC
>JBMFOT010000033.1:0-38723 GCA_049969495.1 Armatimonadota bacterium | reverse complement strand
CCTGTACGGTCGAGGTTACACCAATACACCACACGCCAAATGCGCTTTAGCGCCCGTACGCCGGCAGAAGCCCGTCGCTGGCAGACGCAAGCTCGCCAGAAGCTGTTCGAGCTGATGATGGGTGGAGGGCAACCACCGCGCGTGCCGCTCAATCCGCAAGTGCTTCGCCGCATCGAGGCCCCGGCGGGCGGGTACGTGCTGGAAGAAATCAATCTACAAACCCTGCCCGACCGTCGTGTGCACGCCTGGCTTGCCGTTCCGCAGAAGGTTTCGGGCAAAGTGCCTGCGGTGCTTGCTTTGCACGGTCACGGTGGCACGGGTGAACAGGTCATGAAGGGCGAGGGGTTGTACTGGTACGGGCGCGTGCTGGCGGAGATGGGCTACGTGGTGCTTGCCCCCGACATCGGCTCGCACGACCTGCAGCATGGGAATTGGTCGCTGATGGGCGAGCGAGTGTGGGATTGTCTGCGATGCATCGATTATCTGGTGAGCCTGCCGCAGGTGGACGCGCGACGTATCGGCTTGGCGGGTCTGTCGCTGGGTGGAGAGACCACCATGTATGTTGCCGCGCTGGACGAGCGGGTGAAAATCGCCTGTAGCAGCGGCTGGCTGACCACCGTGGAGAACATGAAGAGCGGACACTGCCCCTGCTGGAACTTCCCCGGTCTAGAGGAGCACTTCGATTTTGCCGACATCTTCGCGTGCGTCGCTCCACGTGTGCTCCTCTGCGAGCTCGGTGAGCAGGAGCGTGCTCCGGGTGGCTTCCCCGTCTCCATTGCTCGCCAGCCGGCGGAGGAGATACGACAGGCTTACCGCGTGTTCCGCGCGGAGAATAACTTCTCCTTCGATACCCACTCCGGCGGGCACGTATTTCGCGGCAACCGGTGGTGGATGGCGTTGCCGCAGGTGCTGGGGGCTGCTCCGCCCTGGCGTGGAGAGCGCGACACTGTGCGAGAGTGCCTGCGCCGTGGTGAGATAGCACGACGCGCCTGCCTGCGTGCGCTGGGGGTGCTGGACGGCTGGTGGGCAATACGGGACAAACGCACCGACCTGCTGCCCCGTCGCACCGACCAGCGCGTGTGGGCGCCTAACGACAACGCTGCCGACCTTGTGCCTTTCCTGTACCTTACAGCACACTTCCTCGCGCCGGAGCGATTGTCGGACATCCAGCGCGTGTTCGACAACGAGCGCAAGCTGACCAATCGGCTCGGCGTACTACCCGACTGGTACGACCTGGAGAAGGGCGTCTTTGTCTATCCTGAGGTGGACATCCGCCGACTGGTGTTTGGCGCGGCGGAGTACTGCAAGGATGGCTTACTGCCGATGACGGAGGTGATGGGCAGGAGCTGGTGGACAGAACGCATGACCGAGCTGGTAGATGCCATCTTCGAGCACGCCCCGGTACGCTCGGAGTGGGGCAACCTGCCCGCCGATGATACCGAAGTCAACGGCGAGGTGTTGCAGGTGCTCAGCCGACTGTTCGCGATGACCCGTGACGAACGCTACCTGCGCTGGGCAGAGCGAATTGGGGATGCCTACTGCTTCGAAGTCATCCCGCGCAACGGCGGTTTGCCTGCCCATCGCTGGGATTTCGCCGCTCATCAGCCGTTGAACGATGTGCTGAGCCTGAACGACCACGGCAACGAGATTATTGGGGGGTTGTCGGAGCTGTATCTGGTGGTGCGTGAGGCAAACCCCGTCAAAGCAAGGCGATACGAACGCGCTCTGCGCCAGATGTTCGAACGACTGCTGGAGAAAGCACGTAATGAGGATGGCTTGTGGTACGGTTTGCTGACTGCCTCTACCGCCGAGGTGCGCAACAGGGCAGTGCCCGACACATGGGGCTATGCATTGAGCGGCGTGTACACCTTTGGGGTAGCGACGGGGGATGAGCGATTCACCGAGGCGGCGAGGTTCGCGCTGGAACACATCTACCAGCCGCAGTATCTCTTGTGGGAAGGAGCGGACTCCTTTGCCGACTCCATCGAAGGCGCGTTGCTCTTGCTCAACCGCCTGCCTGTCGCAAGCGGCTTTCGCTGGATGGAAGCGGTGTTGCCCCATTTTCTCGGCAAACAGCGCGAGGACGGCATCGTGGAAGGCTGGTACGGTGACGGCAATACCGCCCGTACGCTACTGATGGTTGCCCTGTACTATACGCAGGGTATTGTGCCTCGCCCTTGGCGTGCCGACCTGCGTGTGGGGGCCGTTCGAGAAGGCAACAGGCTGACGGTTGCGCTGGCTGCGGAGCGGGACTGGCAGGGTGTGCTGCTTTTTGACCGACCACGCCATCGCGAGCATCTGCGCCTCGCCGTCAACTACCCGCGCTTGAACGAGTTTCCCGAATGGTTCACGGTGAACGCGAACAACACCTATCGGGTGCGAATAGGGCGTCAGGAGCGTCGGTTGAGTGGCGAGGAGTTGAGACGCGGAGTGCCTGTCTCGGTGCGACAAGGGCAAGCGGTAGTGGTAATGGTAGCATGACACACCGTACAGGGCATGTCGGGTAGCGTCTCTCCGTCCCAAAGCGTGGTACACTCTTATATGTGAGTAGTTTGCTGGTCGCCATAGACAGGCTACGTCAGGTCACGCGCGGCACCAAGTGGGAGGGTCATCTGTATCTGGTGGGGGGCGTGGTGCGTGATGAACTGCTCGGTCGTCCACTCCCGCCGGATGTAGACATCGTGACGGAGCTGAACGCGCTGGAGCTGGCACATTGGTTGCACACACAGGGTGTTACCGACCATTTGCCTGTCACCTACCCGCGCTTCGGCACATCGATGGTGCACATCAACGGGGTGCAATTCGAGCTGGTCACTGCGCGGCGTGAGAGCTACTCCGCCGATAGCCGTAAGCCGGTACAGGTGCAGCCCGCCACCCTGCGTGAGGACGCTTTCCGCCGCGACTTTACGGTGAATACCCTCATGCGCAACCTGCACACGGGCGAACTGCTCGACCTGACGGGCATGGGGCTGAGCGACTTGCAAGCGGGACTGTTGCGTACGCCGCTAGAGCCGATAGTGACCTTCGAGGAAGACCCTCTTCGCGCGATGCGGGCGGTGCGCTTCGCCGCGCAGCTGGGCTTCGACATCGAGCCGAACACCCTCGAGGCGGTTCGGAAGACCGCTCACCGCCTGCAGATTATCAGCATGGAGCGCATCCGCGACGAGTTCACCAAGCTGCTTCAGGCGGCGCACGCAGTGAAGGGCTTGCGGTTGCTGCGGGAGACCGGTTTGCTGGAGCAGTTTGCGCCCGAACTGGCGCGGATGCACGGTGTGGAGCAGAACCAGTATCACCTTTACGACGTGTGGGAGCATACATTGAAGGTGCTGGAGAACCTGCCGTCTGATGCCTCGCTGGTGCTTCGGCTGGCGGCGTTGCTGCACGATGTGGGCAAACCGGCTACGCGCACGGTGGATGAAAAGGGCGTGCATTTTTACGGACACCAGAACGTGGGAGCGCAGATTGCAGCGCACTGGCTAAGGCGGTTGCGTTACAGCAACGACATCATAGAGTCGGTGGTGAAGCTGGTGCGCCTGCACATGCGTCCGGGCGAGTATGACTACTCATGGAGCGACGCGGCGGTGCGTCGACTGATTCGAGATGTGGACGGCTTGCTGGATGAACTGCTCACCCTTGTGCGGGCGGACATCGCTGCCAGCAACCCCGCCTTTCCCAAGTCGGATATCGACGCACTGGAGCAGCGCATTCGTGTGCTTACCTCGCGCGAGGATGTGCAGAAGCTGGATAGTCCCTTGAGCGGGCGTGAGATCATGGAGATACTGGGCATTCCCGCAGGCAAGCAGGTAGGCGAGTGCAAAGCGTTTCTGCTCAACGAGGTGATAGAGGGCAGACTCGCGCCCAACGACAAAGAGGGGGCGAAGCACTTACTGATCGAGCGGTTTGGACAAAGGTAATGGCATAGCGGACGCATGCACGTCCTTCCAGCGCAGGTTGGTGCAGTCCCTTCCGCGCATTGGGTTCCTACGCCCACATCATACGCTGGGCGATAAGGAGCGCTCCTTCCACCGGCGAGTACATCGGTGGCTTCACCTCGCCGTGCCAGTGTGGCAACCGCTCACCCAGCTGCTGGTGGAACCGCTGGAGCACCAGTTGAGATTTCCATACCCCGCCGACGGTACACACAGGGAAATCTTCCGGCAGGTGAAGATGTCGTGTTAGCTGGTCAACCAGACCGGCAAGGTGGTCGGCAGCATGGAGCAGGATGCGCTGCGCCAGGGTGTCTCCCTGCTCCGCCGCTTCGGTGACCCGAGGGGCGAGTTGAGCCAGCAGCGATTGCGGGTTCTGGGTGCGGTAGAGCGCGCTTAGCCATTCGCTACAGTCGTCGCTGCCCAGCATGTCGGATAGCAGTTGGTGGAGCCGGGTCTGTTCGCCCCAGCCCTCGGTTGCCGCGAGCACCGCGCGGATGGCTTCGCGCCCTATCCAGAAGCCGCTTCCTTCATCGCCCAGCAGGTAGCCCCAGCCTCCCACACGCATCAGTTTGCCCTCGCGGTCACGTCCGCAAGCGATAGAGCCGGTTCCCGCAATGACCAGCACGCCGGGGTTACCGCCGGTAGCCCCTTCCAGCGCAATGGCGTAGTCCGCCAGCACAAGCACTCGTGCGCTCGGGAGCATCTGTTGCAACAAGTGTTCAAATAGCGCACGGCGGTCGGGCAGGGTGTAACCTGCCGCGCCTGCACACACCACGTGTACCGTCTCACGGTCAACGCCTGCCTGACAGAACAGGGCCTCCAGCACCTCCTGCCATACGCCGGGCGGTTTGCTGGCGATATTGATGCCCTGTCCCTGTACGTGCGCCAGCACGCGACCGTCCGGCTGTGCCCACAACAGGTCGGTCTTGGTACCCCCAGCGTCTATCGCCAAAAGCGTGGAAGGTATCATGATGCCACCTTTTGCAGCACGCGCTCCAGCTTCTGCAGGAACAGGTGAATGTCGTCTATCGTGACGCTCAGATTGGGGCGCAGGCGGATGGTGTCTGTGCCCGCACCGAGCAGCAGCATGTCTTCCTCTTGCAAGGCAATTTCCAGCAGCTGCTTACGCAACTCAGGACGGCGCAGGCTGAAACCCTGATACAATCCCATGCCGCGTACGTTGTAAATCACGTCGGGGTACCGTTGCGCCAGAGCGTTCAAACCCTCCACCAGCACCGCCGCCTTCTGCGGAACCTGTTCAATCAGTTTTTCTTCGCGCACAATCTTCATCTCCTGCACGAAGCGTACCATGTCTGCCAGCGTGCCGCCCCAGGTAGAGTCCAGTACGCCCCTGTCTTCCATCGGATAGAGCATGTATACCACGCCGTTGCCCAGTTTCTTGGCGGTTGCCACCGCCTGCGGGGGGTAGGGGAGGTCGAACTGGTCGCAGGCAAAAAAGGTTCCCGTTTGTCCACCGGCGGTCTGCACCTCGTCAAAGCCCAGGTACACATCGTACCGGTGTGCCAGCTCGCTCAGCCCGCGAAAGAACTCCGGCAACGCCACGCGATGACCGCCAGCACCCTGCAGAGGCTCTATGATGATGCCCACCACTTCGCCCTGGTAGCGTTGCAGAAAATCCTCCACGATTTCCAGGCTGCGCCGGGTGCGAGCGCGGTTTTCGGATTCGGGAAGCGAAGTGTCGATGGCGGGGAAGGGAACCTGAATATTACCCGGGATGAAGCCGTGGAAGTCTTTGGTCACGACAGGGTCGTGCACCACCTGCGTCACGTTCAAGGCGAACACCGTACGCCCGTGAAACGCCTGGTCAAAGTAGATGAATCGCCTCGGGTTGGGTAACCTGCCTTTCTTGAGCAGCTTATGGTGATGCAGGTTGATGAGGTACTTCATCATGTTTTCTACCGCCTCTGCACCGGAGTTAACGACATATACCTCCAGACGGGGATTGCGCATACACTGCGGCGCAAGTTCATGTAGCAGGCGGTAATATTCCAGACATTCCGGTGTGAGGAAGTCGGGATTGGCGACCTTGTTGTTTGCGGCGCGGGCGAGCTTCTTCAGGTATTCGGGTTCGTACAGACGTGGGTGGTTATGCCCGATGAGCTTGGAAGCATAGTACCCCGCCCAGTCGAACACGCGCTGACCGTCTACGGTTGCCAGCCACATACCCTCGCTCTTCTCGAGGTCAATCACGAACGGCTTTGGCTCGGCGATCACGTAGTGCGCCAGTTCTTCCAGCATCTGCTGGCTAAGTGGTCCCGGGTAGTTGCGCATGTTGATGTGCCTCGCTTGGCGAACGGTCGGCTTCAGCATGAAACGAAGAGCATATACATCATATCACAAGAGGAAGGGAACCGCTACCTGGCAAAAGCCACCAGCACATGCCCAGTCCAACAGGGAAACTGCGCCTGAGCGTGGAAAGAGCTCTTCAATCTCTACGTTGAGGTGTGCGTATGTGGGTGCTGTGGAGTATGACACTGATTGCAGTGTTGGCAGTGGCAGGAGCCTCTGCCTCCGAGCATATTCCCGACGACTTCCCACGTTTTCAGGTGCCAGGGCAGGAAAAGCCTTTGGATACCCTGCGTCGCCTGTTCTGGCTGCACTATCCGGGGGCAGGACCCAAAGCGACCCTGTGGGATGAATGGCTTTCGCTGGCATCGCTGTGGCCTGCGGTGGATACCGGCGGCTACGCCGATTCTTTCCGCCAGCAGTGGAGGCAGGTACTGAGCGCGCGTGTTATGGACGCAGAGGGTTATGTTGCCACACATCAGCACGCTTCTATCGCCCATCCATTGGGCTGGCCCTTCCCGTTCTGGAATCAGGGCAGGCGAACCGCAGGCTGGCACTTCTCGTTCAAAGACACTGTGGGACCAGGCTGGCGTACCGATAAGCTGAGCACGCCCGACGACTGGCAGGTTCTGCATGCAGACAGCGCAGGGGTAACGGAGGAGGGCTGGAAAGTTATCCTGACGGGGGCGAACTCGTCGGTCACCGCTCCACCCTGCGATGTAGACCCCTATGAGGCACCGTTCTTGCAGCTGCGCTGGAAAGGGAGGGGAATAGAGGACGCTCAGCCTTACATCGAATGGACAACGCGCGAACAACCGGAGTTTTCGCCAGAGCGACGTTTCTATTTCAGTCCGCACACAGGCGACACCATCCACCATGAGGCGATTCCGATGCATCGCCATCCCCTATGGAAGGGTGACATCACGCGGTTGCGAATCGGTTTCGGTAACCCCAGACCGGGTGGCGAGGTGGTCATTCAAGCGTTTTTCACCCAGTACGACACCCGTCACAACATCAACGCGCAGAACTTCGTGCGGGGATGCGCTATGTATTTCTGGTGGACGCGCGACCTGAACTTTCTGCGGCAGAACCTGAACCGCATGCGTCTTGCCCTGCGTTACCTGATGACCGAACACCGCACCACGCAGGAAAAGGTGGTAGATACCCGGTGGGTGGGGCATGAAGGGCGCAGCGGTGTGCGCTATACCTCCGATGGCAAGAAGCAGATAGTGTACGGCAGTGGTGTGGGAAATAACTACTGGGACCTGCTACCGTTTGGTGCAAAGGACGTGTACGCGACCATCCACTACTACGACGCCCTGCGCAAGATGGCGGAGATCGAGCAGGAGGTCATACGTCATCCGGGCTGGAACATGCCTCGTGGCGTCTACGCCTTTGACCCTCACGAACTGCTGAGACATGCTGAGGAGGTCAAAGCGGCAGGTAACCGCCTTTTCTGGAACCCGCAAACCCGACGTTTTGCTCCTGTGGACGCCGACGGTGTCATGCACGACTACGGCTTCACCTTTCTGAATCTCGAAGCGGTTGCTTACGACTTCGCCACGCCTGAACATGCCCGGGACATTCTCGCCTGGGTTTGTGGAGAGCGCATTGTGGAGGGTGATACCGCGCAGGGAAAAGACATCTACTTCTGGCGGTTTGCCCCGCGCGCCAGCACAAGGCGTAACATCGATTACTACTTCTGGGCATGGAGCTCGCCGGAGGGCATCGCCTTCGGAGACCAGGTGCAAGACGGCGGTGCGGTGCTGGGTTTTTCCTACTACGACCTGATGGCTCGACTGAAAGTGCGCGGAGCGGACGACGCGTGGAACCGTCTGCAGGAGATTCTGCACTGGTACGAGGATGTGGAACGAGCAGGCGGCTACCGTAAGTATTACGATGGTTCTCGTCCGGGCACGCTACAGGGGGGCGGTACTGCAGGCGGTTTGGGACTGGATATGGAGTTTTTCGAGAGCGTGCTGGTGCCCCAGGTGATGCTGTACGGCTTTCTGGGCTTCCAGCCCACAGGCGACGGATTTACGATAGACCCCAGACTGCCCTCTGGCTGGGAGTCGTTGCGTGTCGACCGCATTCGCTGGCAGGGGCTGACGCTGGCGATTACGGTAACACCAACGGCTATCCGTATCGAGAAGGAAGGAGACAGTGACGAAGCGCCGCTTGTTCGGTTACCAGCTGGCTCCTGGAGGGCTACCGGCAAGACGGCGTACGGTGAGCAACGCCCGGTGAGCCTTCGCATGGTGGGGCAGAATCTGCATTCTCTGGAATGGCACGGGTTGCGCGAGGTGGTGCTGGTACGTCGGTAGTAACCTTCTGGAGGCTACCCTCTGACAAGATGGAACGGCTCGACGGGAGAAGCTTACCTCCCCCTGTTATTTGCCTGCGCAAAACTGATATAATAACCATGAGATGATAGAGGTAGCCAGAGAAGTACTCCAGACCGAGGCGCAGAGCATTTTGCGCCTGATAGACCGCCTGGACGAAAGGTTTGTGCAGGCGGTGCAGATGGTGCTCTCTTGCAGAGGCAGAGTGGTCGCCACGGGCATGGGCAAGTCGGGGGCAATTGCCCGCAAAGTGGCAGCTACCTTCGCCAGCACGGGCACGCCCAGCTTCTTCCTGCACCCTGCGGAGGGAGTTCACGGCGACCTGGGCATGGTAACCGCCGACGATGTGGTGCTGGCTTTGTCCACCAGCGGGGAAACCGACGAACTGCTGGCGATACTGCCTGCGCTGAAACGACTTGGCGTGAAGCTCATCGCGATGGTGGGACGCACGGAGTCCACGCTGGCGCAGGCGGCGGATGTGGTGCTGGATGTGTCGGTAGAGCGCGAAGCGTGCCCGTTCAACCTCGCGCCGACGGCGAGCACCACGGCCATGCTGGCGATGGGCGATGCGCTGGCGATTACGGTGATGCAAGAGCGACGCTTCACCCCCGAAGACTTCGCGGTGTTTCATCCCGCGGGTACGCTGGGCAGACGGTTGCTGTTGCGTGTGCACGATGTGATGCGCACCGGAGACAGTGTTGCCATAGTGCCTAAAAACCACCCCTTGCGGGACGTGTTGTTCGCCATCACCAAAGCCAACGCGGGCGCGGCGTGCATCGTGAACGACGACGGCACCTTAGCCGGCATCATCACCGACGGCGACATCCGACGACACCTGCTGCGCGATGTGGGGAGCCTGGACCGTCCAGCCGAAGAACTGATGACCCGCACGCCATACGTGATAGAGGGAAATCCACTGGCGGTGGAGGCGCTCCATCTGTTCGAAAGCCTGCCGGTGAAAATCGGTGAGATGCCCGTGCTGGATGCGGAGCGGAAGCCGGTTGGGATGCTGATGCTGAAAGACCTGTTACGAACGGGGATTGTATAGCCATGGTAGAACAGCATACACCCTCGGGTTCGCAGCCTGCCTTGTCGGGTTTCCAGCCCGCCTTTCTGGAAAATCTGCAGGCGGTGAAAGCGGTGATACTGGACGTGGACGGTGTGCTGACCGACGGCGGCATCTATTACGACCCCACCGGGCGCGAAATCAAGCGATTCCACGTCGCCGATGGTCTGGGCATCGAACTGCTGCGCCACGCGGGTATCCGGGTGGCAATACTCTCCGGGCGCGTCTCGGAGGCGCTCACGCGACGGGCAGCGGAGCTGAAGGTGACCGAGTGCTATCAGGGCGTGCGCGATAAAAAGGCGCAGATCGAGAAGCTGCGCCAGCAGTGGCAACTCAAGATGGACGAAGTGCTATACGTCGGTGATGACCTGAATGACCTGCCCGCTTTCGACGCGGTAGGCATGAGGGTTGCGGTGGCGAACGCCGCTTCCGAACTGAAGGAGCACGCACACTATACCACGCAAGCCTTCGGCGGCAACGGCGCGGTGCGCGAGGTATGTGAGTGGCTGTTGAAAGCGCGTGGAGAGTGGGAGCAGGCGATAGAGAGGTATCTGCAATCGCGGCGTGAGAGTGGAAGCAACCCGTGAGCCGGTTAGTTATTCTGCACACGAATGACCTGCACAATCGCCTGATAAAGCATGAGGAACGAACCGCACGTCTGGTCGAGGTGGTGCAGACCGAGCGTGCAAACCCGCCCGTCTTGCTGTTAGATGCGGGCGATGCGGTAGGCTCAGGCAATCTTACCTTTAATCCTTCCGGCGAACCTATCCTGGATCGGATGTCGGAGATAGGCTACCACGCCATGACCGTTGGCAACCGCGAGTTCCACTTTACCGAAGCGGGCTTCCGTACCACTCTCAACCGCGCGCGCTTTCCCGTGCTGTGCGCCAATATCCGCGCTCGCGGCGACGCCACACTCCCCGTACAGTCCCACCTGATAATGGAAACCCCTGTCGGGCATGTGGGAGTCTTTGGGGTGACCGTGCCGATGATTACTGAGCGGATGTTGAGCCGGCATGTCAGTGCATACGTTTTCGATGACCCCATCAGCAAAGGGTGTGAACTGGCAGAGCAGCTGCGCCCGCAGGTAGACCTGTTGATTGCGCTCACGCATATCGGGCTCGCTCGCGATATCGAACTGGCGAAAAACGCTCAAAGCATAGACCTCATCATCGGCGGACACAGCCATTCTGTTCTCGACCAGCCTCTGCGCGAGGGGAGCGTAGTGATTGTGCAGGCAGGATGTCACGCACGCTATCTGGGTCGCGTTGAGGTGGAACTCGGCCACCCTGTACGCATAGAGGGCAGACTCATTCCGCTGGTGGCGGAGTAAGCGATGATGGTGGATGGTCGCGCTCCGTCGCGGCCGAAACGGATGGCTCGGACGGAGCCTTGCCCTCCAGACCGGCGACACCGACTACAGACTGTCCTCCGGAACCAGCAACTCCGCCGGATGGCGAGACAGATAGGGCGGAACGTCATACAGCTCCACCACACACCGCAAACTGCTTAAGGACAACGCCCACACCTGCCCATCCGCGCCCTTTGGCACCACGATGGAAAGCTCCTGCGAAGGCAGCACCACCTGCTTGCCCATCTCGGAAATATCGCCATACTCGCGGATATCTTGCGCAACGATGATGGAAATCTGGTCACCGGCAAGCAGTCTTTCCCTCCGTACGATGGTTCCGTTTGCCAGGCGAATCTCCATCGTCGTGTGCGGGAAACCGCCTTGCACGATGCCTATCACAAAGTGGCGCGTCCCCTTCGGCACATAAAAGTACAGAGGCTGGTCCAAGCGCGGCAGCCACAGGCACAGAGGCGGCTTACCCTGCCTGTCCGCCCGCCCGCACCATACCGACAGAGGACGAGCGTCAAACCCTATTTGCGCCGCTTTCCAGTAATCGGTGCCCGGATTGAGCGCATACACGCCGTCTTCGTCAATCGTCGTTTCCAGTGTGGCAGGCTGCCCGCGTTGCGCTTTCAGTTCGCCTTGCGCGACGGTTTGCCCGTCGTATCGCTGCAGGCTCCATCGGCAATCGATAGTGTGTCCGCTATCGAAGGGGGTATACGTCAGGCGCAAGGTCTCGCCCGCCTTGCCTGCGAAAAGATGTAGACCGCTTTCCACAAACAGGGGGGAACGTGCCACGTTGCCCCACGCCTGTACTGCTTTGGGCAACTTCTGCGCCAGCGGCACCAGCTTGCCTGTGAACTCTCTGTTCCCTATTTCTACCGCCTCTGGCACCAGCTCGTTCAGGCGGCGCAGGTCACTCTCGAAATCGTGTCGCACCTCTTGAGGCTGGGGAGGTTGTTGGTTCTCGTTCTTCCATTCTTCCGTTTGCTTCCAGTCGAAGCCGGGGATACGCTCCAGCGCAGCGAATCGCTGACGGAACCAGTCGTTGAGCAAAGGATGCGAATGTACGACCCCGGTGTCCATCAGTCGGCGCGAATACACCACCAGTTCATGGGCGCGTGCTATCACTTCGCTCGGCTCCGCGACCAGTTTACCACCCTCGTCCCAGCGCGCTACGCGGTCATACTCCATCCAGAGGCGTAACCAGTGCAGGTACATAGCGACCTGGTCCAGCCGGGCGCGTATTTGCGTGTCCTTGTTCAGCCGGTAAGCCTCTTGCAGGTCGTTCAGAGCCAGTCGTAGCCCGCGCGGGGAGAATCGCTCGCCTCTGGACCAGCGTTCGTACACTCGTTTCATCGGACCGGCAGCGGCTCCAAACGCTTTCTGGAAGAAATCATCCACCAGCGCTTTGGGGTCAAGACCGGGGTTCCACATCAGCTGCGCTGCCACCCAGTAGCCTAACCCGTTGGGTATCCAGCTGATGGAGGATTCTGCGCTGAAGGTGCTCAAGCCCAGCCGATGGTAGTGTTTAATACTCTCGGCGAGCTCGAGTACCCGTCCCGCTTTGGCGGCTCCGGGCAGACTCCAGTCCCATGGGAAGACACTGAAGTAGTCGTACACCCCGAGCGTCGCTCCGAGATTGCGCAGTTTGTTGACCTGTTCCTCAAAGCTGAGCTTTGTATACCGGAAGCCGGTGGTCACCTGCACGTAAACGCCCGGCTCGATGCGGAAGCGCGGTGGCTCGCTGTGGTAAGCGTAGGAGTATAGTCCGACCCATTTGTCGGGATAGCGGGCGCGAACCGCCTTCGCCACAAGGTTTGCCAGATAGAACGCCTGGTCGCTGGCGTTGCCGATGGCTGTACAACGGTCGCATTCGCAATATCCGCCTCCATCGTTCGGCTCTATCGACGCCATGTTACGTTGCGGTTCCCTTTCAAACAGCGCCGTTACCCCCGCTATCACGCGCTGTTGCACCTCCGGGTTGCTTACACAGAGCTGGGTGGGCTGGCGCTTGCCCTCCACCAGCGCAAACCACTCCGGGTGCGCCGAAAACTCGCTGTGGGGGATATAGCGTTCGTAGGCGTGTCCGCAGTCCGCGGGGAAGTGCCCACCCTGGCGGTTGCGCTTGAACCACGCTTCGTAGTGCTCACGCAACACAGGGGTGTTTGCTCCCCATTCGTACCATATCACGCGGTCCTTGAACGCAGGCTGTTCGCGCAGGCTGAGGTTCACCCGAAGGGTGGGCTTGTGAGGAATCACCGTCCATACCGGATCGGCGAAGTACCAGCGGCAACCTATCTCGTGCAACAGCCCATATATCGCGTGCTGGAGCCCTTGCAGGGTATTAGCGAGCAGCCACAGGCGGTTACGCTCGGAACGAATGATGTAGCCTTCCGGTCCCAATTCCGCCAGTCGCTGCTGTTTTGCCATCTGGGGGAAGTCACCGGCGAGCGCGAGCACGATGGCAGGTTGGCGCGCCGGAAGGTTGACTACAGGTATCTGTTCCCCGCCAATAACCTGCTGGAGCACCTGTGCCAGATCGGCGGCGATGTTAGATTTCACCTCTGGTGGAGCGTTCTCAGCAACCGCAATCACACAGCGCGGTTTGCCCTGTATGGCGATGGTGAAGGGTTGAGACTGTGCGACTGCAGTACCGAGTGTTCCCAAAGCCATCAGAGCGACTAAACCTTTCATTGCTTATACCCTCTTCTAAGCAGATACGCACGAAGATTCAACATATTCAGTCCGCTCGGCAGGAGCCTCGCCAGCCGTGCTCAAGATACTTTACCCTGTAGCACCAACCACGAAAGCGGTGGTACCGTCAGTGGCGTCGTTCGGCTTTTTACCGGATACGCCACGCCGCTTTGCACATCCTGCAGCATATCGAGGTACAGTCGTGTCATCTTGTGCAGAGGAAGCACGCCATCCCATTGGCTTCTGCCGTTATTGATGACCACGATGAATACATCCGCATCATCCCAACGGGCATAAGCGAGCGTGTCCTCCTGTGCGAAGAGCACGTCGAACCGTCCGGTACGCCAGACGGTGCTACTCCGGCGCAGAGCGACCAATTGACGGATGTGCTGATGCAGTCGGCGGTTCCACCTGCGTTGGTCCCATTCAAAGCAGGCGCGGCAATGCGGGTCTGCCTCGCCCTTCATGCCGATTTCATCGCCGTAGTAGATGCAGGGTGCGCCGGGCAGTGTGAACAGGATAGTGTAGCCCAGCATCGCACGACGCACATCCCCTCCACACACAGTGAGCCAGCGTGGGGTATCGTGACTGCCCAGCAGGTTCAGCTGCGCTTGCGTCGCTTCCAACGGGTATCGCCGGGAAAGGCGAAGCAGTCTGTTAGCGAAGGCGGGAGCGTGTATCGTCCTCCTGACGATGAACTCCACACACAGGTCACGCAGGGGATAGTTCATGACCGCGTCGAACTGGTCGCCCTGTAACCACTGTTTCGCATCTTTCCAGATTTCGCCCACGATGTAGGCGTCGGGGTTGGCGGACTTCACCACCTCTCGGAACTCGCGCCAGAAGGTGGGGTCGTCGATTTCGTTGGGCACATCCAGCCGCCACCCGTCCGCACCCTGTTCTATCCAGTATCGCGCCACGCTCAGCAAGAACCGACGCACCTGCGGGTTGTCGGTATTGAACTTGGGCAGGGAGCGAATACCCCACCAGCTCGTGTAGTTCGCCTTTTTGCGCCCATCGTAGGGGTGGATGGGGAACTTCTTGATGTGAAACCATCCCACATACGGCGAATGCTCGCCGTTCTCCACCACGTCATGAAAGGGGTAGAAACCTCGCCCGCAGTGATTGAATACCCCGTCCAGAATCAATCGCATTCCGCGACGATGCATCTCCCCAAGCAGATTCTGGAAATCCTCCATGGTGCCCAGCTTGGGGTCGATGCGGAAGTAATCGTAGGTATTGTAGCGATGGTTGGACGTGGCTTGGAAGATGGGGTTCAAGTAGATGGCGGTGACGCCCAGCTCCTGCAGGTAGTCCAGCTTTTGCAGGATGCCCTGCAGGTCGCCGCCCATGAAGTTATAGGGGGTAGGGGGTGTGCCCCAGGGCTGTACGTTGGCGGGGTCATTGGACGGGTCGCCGTTGGCGAAGCGGTCGGGAAAAATCTGGTAGAAAACCGCGTGCTTCACCCAGTCAGGAGTATGGAACTCATCCGCGCTCTGCTTCACCACTCCACTGCTCCAGCAACTGTGCGAACTGTTTCAATTGTTCGGTGACCTCCTGGAAGAGAGGGCGCATTGCGTCCACCAGCTGTATCACACGCTGTGGGTGTATATGGAAAGAATAGACGTTGCGTACCACATGCCGGAAGCGCAGATATTCGTCCAGCTGCGATGCTGTACTTGCCTGAAGAACGGGGGGGCGAAGCGCGGGCATGGGCAAGCACATCTGTTCCAGCAGGTCACGATGCCAGCGTTCCCCCTCCGGCACGGAACGGTCCACGACTTTCGCTATCTGGAGGAAAAGTCGCTCCAGCGCGCTGTAGAAGTCATGTAGGTTGTGAGCCGCCGCGTCTACGTAGATATCCTCTGCCGGATGCTGGCGAATGAGCGAGACGGCACGCTCGGCTTTGCCGACTACTCGTTCGATATCTTCGATCTCGGTGCGGATGCGGGCGGCGAGTACCCGATAGTCATCGTGGCTCATACCTCTACTCCTTCGCGTTCGATGACCTGGAGAATGCCCGGTTTGCAGGTGTTCACGTCCACCAGGTTGACCTCAATCTCCTCGTCCAGATAAGCCACTGCGCTCATGGCGCGAAGGGTATCTTGGGGCCGGATGCCCCATGCGGCGATGTCTACATCCGAGTGTTTGCCGAACATGCTGGGGCGCAACAACGAGCCGAACACCACCACGCGCGTCGCCCCAAAGTGGCGCCGAAGCAGCTCTGCCGCCTGCCGAGCCAGCTCCCATGCGCGTTCGTAACGCCTCTGCACGCGCTCCCTCTCAGCGCGGTCGCGCTGGCGCAGGGTCTCGATATAGGGTTTCCACTGTTCAGGAACCGTCATGTCGTTTCCGGCTCGGACGGAGCCTCGCCCTCCCCCAACATATGATGGCGATGTCAACCAGCATCACTGGTTATTATAGCATAGCCAGCAGGAGCAAGGCAGTAGCCGGAGAATGTACCGAGTATGAACTTTACAGAACGGTGTGCAGGCATCCTGTTGCATCCTACCTCCTTGCCCGGTGCGTTCGGCATCGGCGAGCTGGGGGACGGGGCATACCGCTTCGTGGACTGGCTGGTACGAGCGCGTCAGGGTATCTGGCAGGTACTCCCTCTCGGTCCGACGGGCTTCGCCGACTCGCCATATGCCGCCTTTTCTGCCTTTGCGGGTAATCCTCTGCTGATTAGCCTGCAGCGCCTGTTCGACGAGGGCTTGCTGACAGAGGAGGATTTCGCCAACTACCCCTTCCTCCCCGCCGACCGGGTGGATTACGGAGCGGTGATCCCCGCGAAGATGGCGGTGCTGCAACGCGCCTACGAGCGGTGGAAGGGATGTGCTGATGAGGCACAACAGGGTGTTCTGCAGGCTTTCCGTGCTGAACAGGGGTGGTGGCTGGAGGATTTTGCCCTGTTTATGGCTTTGAAGGAGACATACGGGGGCAGAGGGTGGACGGAATGGGATAAAGAGCTCGTGGCACGCAAGCCAGAGGCGCTGCAGGATGCCAGTGAACAGCTGGCAGACGAGGTGCAGTTTCACGTGTTTCTTCAGCATCGTTTCGTGACACAATGGTTAGACCTCAAGCGGTATGCGAACGCGCGGGGTATCCGCATCATGGGGGATATGCCCATCTTTGTGGCGCATGACAGTGCGGACGTTTGGGCGCACCCCGAAATGTTTTATCTGGACGCTCGGGGACATCCGACGTTCGTTGCAGGCGTTCCTCCCGACTACTTCAGCCCGACGGGTCAGCGATGGGGGAACCCTGTTTATCGCTGGGAGAGGTTAAAGCGCGGCGGCTACCGCTGGTGGATCGAGAGGTTTCGCCGGGTATTGCAGCTGGTGGATATGATTCGGGTAGACCACTTTCGCGGATTTGCGGCGTACTGGCGTGTGCCCGCTGCGGAGCCAACGGCAATCAAGGGCACATGGGTGCGGGTACCCGGCAGGGGTCTCTTTCGCGCACTGAAGCGGGAACTGGGCGACTTGCCCATTGTCGCGGAGGATTTGGGCATTATTACTCCCGACGTAGTGCGTCTGCGTAAGAGGTTGGGATTTCCCGGAATGCGGGTGCTGCAGTTTGCCTTTGATGGCGACCCCGACAACCCCTATCTACCCTACAACTATGAGCCGGATACAGTGGTATACACCGGCACGCACGATAACGATACGCTGGTAGGCTGGTTTGCGGGCTTGGGCGAGGAAGAAAAGAGGCGTATTATCGATTACATTGGGCACGAGCACATCAGTATCCATTGGGAGATGATTCGGCTGGCTTATGCATCGGTGGCACGAGTGGCGATTATCCCTCTACAGGACTGGTTGGGCTTGGGGAGCGAGGCGCGAATGAATCTACCCGGGCGCGAGGAGGGCAACTGGCAGTGGCGATGCAGGTCGGAATACCTGAGTGATGGACTGGCAGAGGCTCTTGCTAAAATATGTGAGGTTTACGGTCGCAAAAAGTATTGACAGATTTGCGCAGAGTATGTTAATTCCATGAAACGAAACGCCTTTGTTTATACTCATCGATCTGCATGAAGCAGCACACGCTAGGCATGCTGCAGTATGTGCAAGTCGTTGTGCGCACACCGACAAAGGGCGAGCGGCTCGCTCGCCCTTTCATCTCGAGTGCCCGACCTCACCTCAGATTCAACGTTCTCTGCACGCGCGGGGGCGGGGTGCTCTCACGCCTCAAAACCCGTACCGTATCGCCACGTCGTAGGCTCAACACCTGCGCTGCGTTGCCTCCGTGCACCGCCACTTCCAGCCGTTCACTGCTGCCGAACAGCGCCAGAGGCTGACCATGAGATACATCGCTATAGGTGCGACATATCGGCAGAAGCATTCCTTTAGTTACTTCCACCAAAGGTTCTTTCACGTCCCAGCGGGTACGCCATGCCTCATAGTCCGCCCGAGTCAGGTTGGTGATGGCGTTGCCGAAGCGGTCGATATGCACTATCGTCGCACGGATGCCCAGCCAGTCCACCCGGATACGCGGTAGAGACAGGCGTTGCAAACGGGTGAGTGGCGTGCCGAGATACTCTAAAGGCGTCCCGCACGCAAGGTATGCCGCCACCGGCGCGAAGATGTCCCGTCCGTGAAAGGTTGCGCTGGGGTTGGGCAGATGGTATTGCGGGTTATCCAGACACACCGCCTGCAGGAGCTTCTGCCTTTGCAATGCCAGCGTAAAGATTCCGTTATCGGGGCCGACGAAGAACGCTTTCGCGGTGCGCAGGGCGACCGGCTTGCGTGCAGTGCCTACACCGGGGTCTACCACCGCCACATGTATCGTACCTTCCGGGAAGTAATCCACCGAAACGTCCAGCAGAAACGCGCCGGTGGCGATGTCCTGAGGCGGCACCTCGTGGGTGAGGTCGATCACCCTCGCATCGGGGCAGAGAGAAGCGATGACCCCTTTCATCACGCCCGCGTAAGTGTCTTGCGTGCCGAAATCGGTTAATAGAGTGATGATGGTACTCACGCGTACATGATAACAAAGAGAGGTGGCAATCGTCTATCTAAATGGGTTGAGGGAGGACGTGCGAACGAGTGCAGGCGTGTCTCACGCCGGGGCAGGTGCACGTTCCCGAGGGGAAGCACCCCCCATCGCCGCCTGGCGGAGCCCGCTTACTCGTGTAAACGACGGTGCGGGCACCCGCTGTCTCTCCGCAGTGTGGGTTGGCGCGAGGGGGAGCCTACGGTGCTCGCACCGAAATAGATAAGGAGCGTCGCGATGAATGCGCAGGTATGGGAGTGGCGAGTGGCAACCGGAGAGCATCCCCGGCAAGAGGGCGAACAGCAGCTGATCGAACGCTGCCGAGCGGGCGACATGGAGGCATTCGGCACGCTGTGGCAACAGCACCGAACCGCCGTGTTCCGCAGTATACTGGGCATTGTGGGTAATCCGCATGACGCCGAGGACCTGACACAGGATGCCTTCCTGCGTGCCTATCGCGCTCTGGATAGCTTTCGCGGTGAGGCGCAACTGCGCACGTGGCTCATCCGTATCGGCGTGCATCTGGCGATAGACCACGTGAAACGCAAAAAGGCGCACCCGGAGGTATCTCTGGATTGGGATGTGGGAGGAGGATTTGCAGATGTCGACCCGCACGCCGCAGCGGAACGGAACGAACTGCGCGAGACGGTACGCAAAGCGATAGACGCCCTGCCCCCTCACCATCGTGCGGTGATTGTATTGCGAGATATTGAAGGAATGGACTACTCGGAGATGGCACAGGCGCTGGGATGCAGTGTCGGCAGTGTGAAGCTGCGGCTGTTCCGCGCCCGGCGGCTATTAAAGCAACGGCTGGAAGTACTTCTGGGGGGATCACGATGAAGCGGCTACTGTGCCGATGGGCAGAATACTACCTCGCCCTGTGCGAGGATGATATACAAAACGACGCGCCCGGCTGGGTGCGCCGCCACCTGCAGGCGTGTGCGCACTGTCAGGCGGAGCGACAAAACTATCGTCGTGCCCGTGAGGCGGTACGTCAATACGCCGGACTGCTTCCCGATTCGCCGCCCACGGGGTGGCGGCCCCTGCTGGTCAACGGGGAGGTCAAGCAGCGAACTTTCTTGCCACAACTTGTGCTGGCTCCCGTAGCGGCAATTGTGGTGGTAACGCTTGGTTTTGTGCTATGGCGAAGCGTTTCTGCACCGGTAGATGAAAAGAATGGGCTACCACAGGTGGCGCAAAGTGTGACCTCACCGCGTCTGGAAAACGCTTCACCGGGCAAAAAGCCCTTTGCGCCGGCCGCCACGCCTCCCACCAAAAACGGCAAACCAAAGCCCGGGCAGTCGGGGCAACCCACGCCGCCGGCGCAGAACAAGCCTACACGCCATGCGCCTCCGGCATACCACCCGCCGAGGCATGTCGTCATTGCTGCACAACCGAAGCAGGAGAACACCCAGGCAGCGGATACTAGTCCTGCTGCCGAGCCTTTGCCCGAACCTGAGGTGCCCGTGCAACCGGTGCTGGTGGAGGCGCATCCGGTGACATCCGCGCCTGTGCCCGAAGGTTACGTCATCGAAACCGCCTATGCCGCCACAGCGGGCGCGGTGGAATAGGAGGCGATGCCAGATGCGCCTGTTCGCAACCGTATCGTGTCTGCTATTGCTCGTTGTGTCTGCGAGTGCGCAGAGCGTGCTGGAATCGCTGGAACGCGAGATTACCGCACTCGCCCGTAAGGTTCAACCCGCTATTGTATCCGTGGAAGGTGGGGCGCTGGTGGCTCCGGAGAGCGCTCCCTCGTCCCTCTGGACACGCCCAAGCAACGAAGCCGCCCGTCGTGTATACGAGGCGCTGCGAATGCTGAACCTGCCCAACCCCGTCACCCGTAAAGGCAGTGGCTTCATCGTAGACAGCAACGGCTGGATTCTCACCGGCGCGGATGTCGTGCGCGGTGCAGAGCAGTGCACCGTGCGCCTTGCCGATGGACGCCGGTTGACCGGCAAGGTGGTAAGCATCGACGAAGCCACCAATGTAGCGATGGTAAAGGTCGATGCCCGGGAACTGCCTGCCTTGCCGCTGGGCGATTCGGACAAACTGGAGCCGGGTAGCCTTGTGCTCTGCGTGGGCACACAGGGAGGCTACGACCGCTCGGTGGCGCTGTGCACAGTTGCAGGCAAAGAGCGCATCGGCGTTATCGGTCAACAGCAGTTTCTCTCTAACCTGTTGCAAATTTCCGGTTCCATCGGTGCGGGCAGTAGCGGTGCAGCGATAGTGAACGCACGGGGCGAGGCGGTAGGCATCGTCATCGCCACGCTCACGCCGGGTTTCACCCTTCGCATTCCCGAACCGGCTGCCTCTCCACGCTCCGGCGCGGTTCCCTCCGTATCTCCGCCGATTGAAACTCCCTTGCTGGGTGCGTCGGGAGGAGGGCTGGCTGTGCCCATCAACGATGTGCGCACCGTGCTGGCGGAGATGCAGACCGGCAAGGTGAGAAGGGCTTTTCTAGGCATCGTCCCGGCAGACCGTGACGGCGCGGAGGGCGCGGAAGTAGTACGAGTCGTCCCCAACAGCCCCGCCGCACGTGCCGGTATCCGCCTCGGCGATGTGATTTACATGCTGAGCGGTCAGCCTGTGCGTCGTGCCGCCGACGTGTCCGCCCGACTGCGCCGTATGAAACCGGGAGACAGGATAGAACTGGGCATCCTGCGCGGCGCACAGCGACTGCGAATCACCGTCACTCTTGGTGAGAGAGCAAATACGCCCTTATGATGTACCGCGTGCAAACCATCGGCACGATCGAGGAGGTCATCGCGCCATCGTTTACCCTGCCGTCCGCGCGTGATGGCACGCCCATCTCCCTGTACGCCTTTCGGCAGAGGCAGCCGGTCGGTCTTGTGTTCGTCCCCCAAACGACGGACATTCCCGCCGTGCTGGATGGTGTGCGGTTGTGGCAGGAAGCCTTCCGTAACGCCGGCGCTGCCCTTCTGGTGATAGCTCGTGAGCCGGCTTCCGACATTTCGCCCATACTGATAGTGCTCGTTGACCGTGGGGGCGATGTCTTCCGTCGGTACGAGTGCACCGAAACCCTCTGTCTGTTCGGTCTGGACCGCTACGGGGCAGTAGTGTATCGTTCCGCCTGTGAAGTAGCCAAACTGGAGTCCGCACTCCGCCAACTGCTGGACGCCATTGAGTTCTCCGAGATGCAGTGCCCCGAATGAGGGGTATAACCTCACCGCGTCGGTCGGCGCGGACACATTGTTCGCTGGGTGCAGAGGAATCCTAGACCTCCATACGGAACCTGATCCATGCGCTCATGCTTGTTTACAGGAGGACATACGTGACCATGCAACGCATTTTTATTCCCCGTACCACTCTAAGCGTATCCCGACTCTGTCTGGGCACAGGCGTCTTCGGAGCGCGCATCAAGGGAGATAACGCCACCCGCGTGGTGGAAGAATACCTGCGCCTCGGCGGGAACTTTGTCGATACCGCGCATTGTTACGCCTTCTGGGAACCCGATGGCGAAGCGGGCTGTAGTGAGCGCGAACTGGGCAGAATCATCCGCGAACTGGACGTTCGTGAACAGATCGTGCTGGCGACCAAAGGCGCCCATCCCGATGGCGGACCCAAATACCCACGCCCAGACCGATACATGTCTCCAGAGGTGATTGCGCAGGACATCGCTGAAAGCCTGCAGCGTATGCAAATAGATACCATAGACCTCTACTACCTGCACCGAGACGACTCACGGGTGCCGGTGGACGAAATTATCAGTGCCCTCAATGAGCACGTGCGCGCGGGGCGTATTCGCTATCTGGGCGCGAGCAACTGGCGCACCGAGCGAATCGGGCAGGCGAACCGTTACGCTGCCGAGCACGGCTTGCAGGGGTTCGTCATTTCGCAGGTGCAGTGGAGTCTGGCGGTTCCCAACTGGCAGATGGGCGAAGACCCTACCGTGCGCTACGTCACCCCTGAAGATGCCGGGTGGTACGCTGCGCACAATATGCCTGTCGCCGCCTACACCAGCACCGCGCAGGGCTACTTCGCCGGCACGGAGAAGGGCGAGCAGAGCTTCGGCAATAGCCCGCTGAACGCCGCGCGACGCGAGCGTGCCCGCCATCTGGCGCAACAGCTGGGCGTGACGCCAACGCAGGTGGCGCTGGCATGGCTGCTGCACCAGAAGCCGTTGGTCATCCCCATCTTCATGACGGGGAACGTGGAGCACTTGCGTGAGTGCATGGCAGCCGAGGAGGTAAAGCTGACACCCGAGCAGGTGCGGTGGTTGGCAGAGGGTGACTGAAACCCTCGCAAAGGTACGTTCACAGAAAGGAGATACAGCTCTCTCCTCTTGAGGTTTCAAACAGCATCAGCAGGAGGCAAGCGAAAAGATATCGAAGATAATCAGCAAACATGGTAAGTATAACGACATTGCTGATCGTTGCTTTTTGTCAGTGCCCGGGAAGGAGGCAGGATAAGATGCACACAGCAGAGAGGTTGTGGCGCCAACGGGTTCGCGCAGTCTTCCGCAGTGGCGGGGTAAGTAGCAACGATATCGAAGACCTCTGTCAAGAGGTAGCCATATCCTATTTTCAAATTAGAGGAGTAGCGCCATGGGATGATACCTCTGCTCAACCCCACTTGGTAGCACACCTTATAAAGTCTACACTGTCCGATTACTTCGCGCAGTTGCGCAGATATTCAGAACTGCTGAGGCGTTATGCAAGCTATGTCGTGCTTGCCCAAACGCCTGAGGATAGTGTAAAGAAACCAGATCTGATAAGCAAGCTGAGCGAACTTCCTCCAAATTTACGGGAAATTGTGGAGATGAAAGTAGTTGAAGGCTACACATTCCCGGAGATAAGCGCTTTAACATCATGCCCTGAGGGCACAGTTAAAGCACGCTACTATAAAGGGATTGCAATCCTACGCAAGGCTCTGCAACAAGAAACAACTTTTTGGTCTACGCTGGGGATTAATATTATAGAAACCGGCGATAAGGAGGCGCAAAACAACCATGCTTCACAGGATGTTGGTGAGGACTCTGCTACTTCTGGCAGTGCTGGGGGGGGATGATACCCCTACTGGCGGGGACAGCGATCTACCGCCATGAGGCTCAGCGAGAAGGATGTGGTGGTACAAGCCAAATGTCCGCGATAACAAATCCGTATGCTTGGGCACTGAACCTTTTCATGCCGACTGGTGTTATCGTGACATGTCCGCTACAAGGTAGCGACTTCACGACACCGGACCAGTGGTGCCAACGTGTGGTGAATAGTGACTGCGACGGGTGGTTGGGTAGCCGTGCTGATTACCTGCGCCAGCGCAACAAGTGCTGGTGGGATATGGGGACGGGGTACTTTTTGGTCACCTGCGGACAGTGGCAACCGTGGGATTGCTGTTACGAGCAGGATGCAACTCCTGAGCCTCCTTGCCCACGCAACCGATACCAGATATACTGCGTACCGAACCACACCGCAACAGTGCCCGTAGTTTAGGAGAGGAGGGGGATATGAAAGGTATCGCGGGCTCACGCAGTATAGAGGGAGGATTATGGGCGCTGCTTGCGGGCATGATCGGGCAGTACGCGGGTTACATTGCCTTGCGGTTGTCTCAGATCCTCAAGGATTGGCTGATTTCGGTGGTCTCTCATCAGCCACGTGCCTTTGCCGAAGTGCCCGCGAGCTTCGTTCTGGTACCCCCTCCTCATATCTGGAATGTCGCAGCCGTTGTAGGAGTAGTCATCGGCTTGGTAGCCTACTGGATACATACCTCGCCATTGGATGCCCCGGCTCGAAAGCGAAGAAAGCGATGGTTCAATGTCGTCGTCGTTACTGCAGGAATACTCTTGGGGCGTGGATTGAATTTCATCTCTGACTGGCACATTCTGCTGATGGCTTTGGATGACCTCGTCTCGCTGGTCGTTGCTTTATGGCTTACGTGGCTGCTCATCGGTTTCACTGATATGTTGGCTCGGAGGCTGGACAGATGAATCGCGCAGCATTTACTCTTCTGGAACTGCTCATAGTGATAGCCATCATCGCCGGTCTCGCGGCTCTCTTGCTACCAGTACTGGCAAGGGCGAGACAGCATTCGCTTTCCGTCCCATGCACAAGCAATCTGCATCAGCTCCAACTCGCATGGAAGATATACGTTGAAGACTACGAGGGCGAGTACCCGTCGATGATCGGTCAGATATTCCCTTACGTACGCAATAAGCAAGTTTTTGTGTGTCCTCTTGATCATTTCGGGGGAGCTTCACCGCACGCTACCCGCCGCCTGTCCAGTCCTGTGAGCTACTTCTATCTGCTGAGCGATGACGTCAGCTCCCCAAGACACATTGAGATACTGCGCCGGTACGACGCCAACCATACAGTGTTTTACTGCGTTCTGCACGGCACGCCATGCGAAGCATCGGCACTGGGTTTTGCCAAGAACTCCTATGAAGGCAAGGTTCTTGGCGTGAAAGTGGATGGCAGTGTGCGTACCAAACAGGTAGGGTTTCGCTGTTTCCGATTGCCAGATGGCACTCACTTGATTATTCGCCCTCCATGGGATTTCGTAAGCGACGTACCTTGCCCTCAAGAGCAGCTGAGCACGTTCTGCGGAGTGCCAGAAGAGTATACACAGGAGATAGAGTGTCCTTGTGGGCAAGTACGTCGGTAATCCCACATCCAGAGCGGATGTGCATAGGCAAAGCCTAAAGCACCCTTCGCACCTCTGTGTCTTCGTATGAGAGAAGAAAGCATCCCGATTGACTCCCATCTTGTTTATCCAGTACAATCTGCGCGAGGACAAGGAGGAGGCTTTTTGCGATGAACTACAAACGCCTGGGCAAAACCGGTCTGTGGGTTTCGGAACTATGTATGGGCTGTATGACCTTTGGCGGGGAGGCAGACGAGCAGACCTCCATCGCCATGGTGGAACGGTGTCTGGACGCGGGCATCAACTTTTTCGATACCGCCAACGTGTACACGGGCGGACGCTCGGAGCAGATTCTGGGCAAGGCACTGCGCCCACATCGTGATAAGGTGGTCATCGCCACCAAAGTTCGCGCTCGGGTGGCGGAAGGCCCGAATGGCGAGGGGCTGTCACGCTACCACATCATGCAACAGGTAGAAGCCAGCCTGCGCCGTCTGCAAACCGACGTGATTGACCTCTATCAGGTGCACTCATGGGACGAGAACACGCCGTTAGAGGAGACGCTTTCCACCCTGAACGACCTCGTGCGTCAGGGCAAGGTGCGCTACATCGGCTGCTCTAACTTCGCCGCGTGGCAGCTGTGCAAGGCGCTGTGGCTCAGCGATAAGCACGACTGGGCGCGCTTTGACAGCATCCAACCGCGTTACAACCTGATTGACCGCGTGATAGAGATGGAGTTACTGCCCCTGTGCCAGGCAGAGGGCGTGGGTGTGATGGTGTACAGCCCGCTGGCGGGAGGCATCCTCACCGGCAAGTATCGCCTAGGGGAACCGCCACCGCCGGGCACCCGCGCCGCCGAAAATCGGTGGTTTCTGGAGCGCAGGGCGCAATCGCACAACATCGAGCGGGCACAGCGCATCGTAGAGGTATTGAAGGGGTTCGACCGCCCGCTGGTGCAAACTGCCATCGCGTGGACAATCAGCAACCCGGCGGTAACCTGTGCGATTATCGGTGCGCGCAACATGGAGCAACTGGAGCTCATCCTGAACGGGTGGAGCGGACCGCTACCGCCGGAGGAGAAGGCGATTCTGGACGAGGCGAGCGCGTTGCCACCCTTGAATTAGGACAACTCATTCGCCCTTTCGATGGCTGCGGCGACCGCCTCAATCAGCGCGGAGCGCACGCCTGCCCGTTCCATCACCACCAGCGCGGCGATGGTGGTTCCTGCCGGAGTGGTCACCATATCCTTGAGCTGCGCGGGGTGCATCCCCGTCTCCAGCACCATCTTCGCCGCGCCCAGCAATGTCTGCGCTGCCAGAAAGGTGGCGATATCGCGAGGCAAACCGGCACGCACTCCCCCGTCAGACAGCGCCTCAATCATCAGGTAGGCGTAGGCGGGACCGCTTCCGCTGATGGCGGTGACCGCGTTGAGCAGATGTTCCTCTACCTCTACCGCCTCACCGAAAGAGGTAAAAATCTCGTGCGCGGCGGCAGCATGTTCTTCGGTAGCGTATCGACCCCGCGAGTACGCCGCTGCGCCCGCCCCCACAATGGCACAGGTGTTGGGCATGGCGCGGATAACAGGCGTGCCGGGAGGCAGTAAGTCCTCTATACGAGCAATAGGCACGCCCGCCGCGATAGAGAGAACCAGCTTATCCGGCGTGATGACATCCGCAATCTGCTCTACCACATCGTGGATAAGGTAGGGTTTGACACACAACATCACGATATCCGCTTGCTTCGCCGCCTCTACGTTGGACGACGCAGAACGGATGCCCAGCTCCTTGACCAGCGACTCTACCTTCTCGTGGTGGACATCGGTGGCAATGATTTGTTCCGGCTCTACTGCCTTCGCTTTCAACAGACCGCGACAGGTCGCGGAACCCATTGCGCCGGTGCCGATCACCGCTATGGTTTTGCCTTTCAAGCTCACCGCTCGCGTTCACCCCATGACCCGTTATGGAAATCGTCCACGCTGGTCATCTCTACCTGCACGTTGGCGGGCGCAAACAGGAACACCTGTTCGTGCACGCGCTCCACCGTGCCCTCCAGCGCATACACCACACCCATCAGGAAATCCACCACGCGCTCACGCACCCGTGCATCCGCATACTGGAAGTTCAGCAGTTGCTGGTGTCCCGCTTTGAGCCCATCGGCGGCACGTCGGGCGTCTTCCATCGTGCGGGCATACAACACGCTCACCCGCTGAGCCGGACGGGTGTGGAGGCGGATGACCGTGTTGCCCTCCTCTTCATCTTCCTCACCTGTACCAAACAGACGCTCCTTCAGCCGTGACCACCACGAGCGACCTTCCTCTTCCTCAAACGGTTCCTGCACCGACTCACCCCCCTTTAAGCACGCGGACCGAAAATCGCCGTGCCGATTCGCACCATCGTAGCACCCTCTTCGATAGCCACTTCGTAGTCCTGTGTCATTCCCATCGACAGATGCACGCGACAGGTTTCCGGCAGCCGCTCAAACAGGCGGCGCAGTTCGGCAAAGTAGGGGCGCGCTTGCTCCGCGTTCTCCACAAGGGGAGCCATACCCATCAACCCCTCCAGCTGCACAGAAGGCAGTTGCGCGATGCGCTCCGCCAGAGACAGCACCTCTTCTGGGGATACCCCGAACTTCTGCGGCTCGCGGGCGATGTTTACCTCAATCAAGACACGCTGCCGTTTTCCTGCCGCCTGCGCCCGCCGATCAATCTCCTGTGCTAGTTCCTCATCGTCTACGGTGTGTATCCACTCAAAGAGGGGCACTACTCCCCGCACCTTGTTCTTCTGCAGATGCCCGATGAAATGCCAGTGCACCGGAGCCTGTATGCACGGGATTTTCTCGCGCGCTTCTTGATAGTAATTCTCCCCAAAATGTTCAATTCCTGCAGCGATGGCTTGTTCGATGCGGGCAATATCCACCGTCTTGGATACGGCGATGAGGGTCACTTCCTCCGTTTTGCGCCCCGCACGTTCACATGCCCGGTCGATGCGTTCGCGCACTACAGCTACATTGTGCGCGATGTCGGTGCTCATTGCCCCATTATCTCGTCTCCGTTGTTGTTCTCTTCAGGCACATACTCGCCACGATGGCTCAACGCCAACTGCCGCAGCACCCCGGTCTCTACAAACACCACGCGCTCCGCGACGTTCACCGCATGGTCTGCACACCGCTCCAGGTAGTAGATAACCAGTAGCATGGTGGTTGCCGCCTCGAGGTTCTCGGGGTTGATTTGTGTCGCCGCGATAATCGCACGCCGCATCCGACGGTAGAGCTTATCTACCTCGTTGTCCATCTCGCACACATCGTACGCCAGCTCGAGATTATGCTCTGTGAACGACTCGAGCCCGCCACGAATCATCTCGCACACCTTCTGCTTCATCAGCGGCACGTCCACCAGCGTAATCACGTGTGGGTAATCCTTCAGCTTTATCGCTGCTTTGGCGATATCTACCGAGTGGTCCCCGATGCGCTCGAGGTCGGTGATGGTTTTCAGCACCGTACCGATGAGGCGCAGGTCACGTGCCATCGGTTGTTGCAGAGCCAGCAGGCGCAGACAATGCATCTCGATGTTCACGTCCATCTCGTCTACGTCATCATCACGACGTACGATCTCCTTTGCCAGTTCCTCGTCGCGATGGCACAGGGACTGTACAGCCTGATCCAGCATCTGCTCCACGTAGCTACCCATCGCGAGCAGCTCGTTCTGGAGCAGTTGTAGCTCCTCATCGAATGCATGGCGTACGACGGTCATCTCAGATATTTTCTCCTTCTATTCACCTGCAGCAAGGTGCTATATTATATTATGCCGTACAGGAATTGTAAATCTGTGCAGGGTAGCCCCCAAAGGTTTCCGCATCTATAGGATACCCGATACACCGCAGGTGTGGTAAAGAGGCTTTCAGGTTCTTACCGCACGGTCAGGATTCGGCGGTCGCTCTGTGTTCGTACTCACGGTGAGCACATGTCTCCCGTGGGGCAGGTTCACCTTACTCACCTCGCTTCTAGCCGAATCGTCCGCGAATGTAGTCTTCGGTCTCGCGCCGCTCAGGGGTGGTAAATATCTTGGCGGTCTCGCCAAACTCGTACAGCTCTCCCTTATAGAAAAAGCCCGTATACTGGCTGACGCGCGCTGCCTGCTGCATATTATGTGTGACGATAACAATTGTGTACTGGCTTTTCAGCTCCTGCATCAGCTCCTCGATACGGAAGGTGGCGGTCGGGTCCAGTGCAGAAGCAGGTTCGTCCATCAGCAACACCTCAGGCTCTACCGCCAGCACGCGGGCGATACACAGCCGTTGCTGCTGTCCGCCAGACAACGTCAGAGCCGACTGCCTCAGCTTATCTTTCACCTCATCCCACAGCGCCGCCTGGCGCAGACTACGCTCCACAATCTCATTGAGCACACTGCGTCGCCGGATGCCATGTATACGCGGACCGTATGCCACATTATCGTAGATGGACATCGGGAAGGGGTTCGGCCGCTGAAACACCATGCCCACGCGCCGTCGCAGTGCCACCACGTCCGTGCGAGGGTCATTGACGTCCAGCCCATCCAGCAGCACCGAGCCTTCTACCCGCGCTCCTTCAATCAGGTCGTTCATCCGGTTGAGACAGCGCAGAAAGGTGGACTTCCCGCACCCCGAGGGGCCGATGAGTGCGGTAATGTGGTTGGGCAGAATATCCAGGCTCACATCCTTAATAGCGTGAAAATCGCCGTAATAGACGTTCAGGTTACGCGTGCTGATTTTGGGCGGCGGCGGTGCTATCGCCTCCTCCTGCCGTGGGAACATAACGGTCGTCATGAATGCATCCTCCTGCATCAATGCTACAGGTTGGACGGTAGAAGTATGGATACCTTCCTGCATACCTCTCACCTCAGCGCACGATAGCGCTCGCGGGTAGATACCCGCGCGATGATGTTTAAAACCAGCACCACGATGATAAGCACCAGCGCGGCAGCCCAAGCCTGACGGTGCCAGTCCTCGTAGGGCGACTTGGCGTATTCGTAAATCTGGGTAGGCAGGTTCGCCATCGGACGGTCCAGATACAGGTTCCAGAATCGGTTACCCAGCGCGGTAAAGAGCAGTGGCGCCGCCTCTCCAAACACTCGCGCCAGAGCCAGCATCACGCCCGTCACGATACCTCCCCTCGCTGCGGGCAACACCACACTCCACATGGTGCGAGCGTAGGTAGCCCCTAACCCCAGCGAAGCCTCGCGCAAGGCGTTAGGCACAGAGCGTACCATCTCTTCGGTAGTGCGGGCAATCATCGGAATCATGATGAACGACAACGCCACTCCACCAGCCAGTGCGGAGAATGAGCGCATCGGCACTACCAGTAACGCCCACACCGACACGCCGATCACAATGCTGGGCACACCGTTGAGCACGTCCGCCATGAAACGTACCACGTTGGCATAGCGGGTTCGTCCGAACTCCGCTAGGTACACCCCCGCGCCCACTCCCACAGGCAGAGAAAGGATGAGCGCAAGCCCCACCATATAGAAGCTGCCCACGATGGCATTTGCCATGCCACCGCCCGGCTCCCCTGGCGACTTCGGCAAGCTGGTGAGAAACTCGATGTTCAGCGAGCGAATGCCGTTGACCACCAGGTAGGCAAGGATGATGAACACCGGCGCCATCACCACGATGGCGCAGATACCGGTAAGCGCCAGAGCTGCAATGTTGAGGAACCTGCGCCACAGTTCATGCACCGGTGAAGGGCGCATCAGTAATGCACCTCCCCTCGAGAGACGCGCCACACCAACAGCCGAGCCAGAGCGTTGATAAACAGCGTAATGACAAACAGCAACAAACCTATCTCCGTAAGCGCGGAAAGATATAGCGGTGAAGTGGCTTCGGTGAACTCGTTAGCGATCACGCTTGCCATCGTGTAACCCGGCTGCAGTAGAGACAACGTTATGTCGGGGCGGTTGCCGATCACCATCGTCACCGCCATTGTCTCTCCTACAGCACGCCCGTAACCGAGGATAATCGCTCCCAGAATCCCCACTCGCGCGTAGCGCAATACCACCCGACGGATGGTTTCCCACTTGGTTGCGCCCAGACCATACGACGCCTCGCGTTGTGCCTGCGGCACCGCCAGAATCACCTCGCGGGATACCGCAGTAATGTACGGGATAATCATCACCGCCAGCACCAGTATCGCCGCCATCATACTGACGCCGACAGCCGGACCCTCGAACAGGGGAATGTGTCCGAACCGCTCTACCAGCGGCTTCTGCACGTGCTCCCGCAGCCATGGTACCATCACGAACACACCCCACAGGCCGTACACAACGGAAGGAATGGCTGCCAGCAGCTCTACCACGAACGAGACTGGCTGCCGCACCCATCGAGGTGCTACCTCCGCAATGAAGATGGCAGTGCCCAAACTGAGTGGCACCGCGATAACCAGTGCGGCAATAGAGGTCACCAGCGTGCCCCAGATGAAAGGCAACGCGCCGAACCGCTGGCGCACAGGGTCCCACTCCTGCGATACCCAGAATCGCCAGCCAAAGGTGCGAATACTCAACGTTGAAGACTGCCACAGCTCGTACGCAAAAAACACGAGCAGCAGACCCAGCGCGGAGGCGCACGTTACCACCACAGCTCGAAACAGGCGGTCGGGCCAAAAGGTTGCGCCTCCGCCTCGTCTGCGTACTTGCACATCCGCAGAGGCGTCCGCTGCTTTACCCATGCTGTTAAGGCACCTCGGCGAGCTTCTGCAGCGACATTTGAACGACCTCTTCGGCAAGCGGCACGTAGCCCAACTCAGGCGCCATCTTCTGTCCCTCTTTCAATGCCCACTCGAAGAACTTCTTCATCTCCGCCGCTTTCGCAGTGTCTTTTGGCTGCTTATCCAGCAGCACATACACGAAGCCGGTTATCGGGTAGCTGTTCTCGCCGGGCATATTCACCGCGCTACTGCGGATGTCTTGTTTCAATCGCTCTACCGCCGCACGCGTTGCCTCTTCGCCCGTGTCTTTGCCCGGCAGCACGAACTTGCCTGCCGCATTCTGGATAGCGGCGAAGGTCAGGTTGTTCTGTACCGCGTAACTCAGCTCCACATAGCCGATTGCGCCAGGCAGCTGCTTCACCTGACCGGTCACGCCTTCATTACCTTTCCCGCCAACCCCTACGGGCCAGCTCACCGACTTGCCGCGCCCCACCTTCTGCTCCCACTCCTTGCTTACGGTGGAAAGGTAATCGGTGAAGATGTAGGTCGTGCCGCTTCCGTCTGACCGGTGAACGACCACAATGTCCAGATTGGGCAGCTGAACACCTGGATTCAACTGGGCAATGCGTGGATCGTTCCATTTCTTGATTTTGCCCAGAAAGATATCCGCAAGCACCGCTGGTGTGAGATTCAGGTGCTCTGTGATGCCTGGCAGGTTGTATACCACCGCCTCCGTGCCTGCCACCACAGGGAATTGTACAAACGGACGGGTGAAGCTCTTTTCCTCCTCTTCCGAAACCGCCACATCGGTCGCGCCGAAGTCGATGGTGCCTTCCTTGAACTGCTGAATACCACCACCGCTACCGATGCTCTGGTAGTTTACCTGCACGCCGGTCAGCTTCGCATACTCCGAAGACCAGCGTGACATCAGGGGATATACGAATGTGGAGCCTGCCCCTGTAATCTGAACCTTTGCAGTGGACACGGTTGTCGTTCCCCTCTTAGGCGCACACCCCACTATTGCCAGCACCGACACCACTGCCAGTGCCGCCACCACCGCGATAACGCCTCTTTGATGCATGTCCGCCTCCTTCGTTTCCGTTCCCTTAAGGAACTAACTATTAGCATCGTAGCGCACAATTGTTAAAATCGTTTTAAGGGCTCAGCGATACCATCGTATGCCAAGATGTAGATGAAAATCCGGCGCGATTCGTGCCAGCCATCCGAACTGATTTTCAGTAAGCGATATCTCGGCACACAGCCCGGGGCGGATCTCCCTGACCAGCCCCACAGTGAGCGAGCGACGTGTGCCATCGGCGTATGGCGTGCCCACTACCACCGGAGCACGATTATCGTCTACCTGCAAAACGAAGGACGTTCGTGTATCGAGCAGATACTCTGCTGCCAGCATCCACTGCACCATACCACGGGCAGGAACGCCGAGACGTGTGGGCTTCCCCACCCATACGGTGCTTAGGTTCCCGTGCCATACCAGCCGGTTGTTGCTCCGGTAGGTACAGATAACCCCTGCTCCTGTATCCACCGCCCCACTGCCGAACTGCTGCGCAGCGTTGCCGGTAGGCAATTTCAGCATCACCCGTACCGCCCAAAAACTCCGCCCGGATTGCCCCAGCGACTTGCGCCCCTCCACGACCACATCTCCCACCCCAAAGGCAGGCGTATCCAGCAGAACAAGGGTCTTTCCTCCATGTACAATCCATTCGTGTACCTGGTAATTACGGTGGCTTGCCCGCCCGCCTCCTTTGAACCCAAACCAGCGGTGCCAGACGTTGATCGCCTCATCCAGAAAACCGCCGTTGCGTGCCAGCACAGGTACATATACCGCCACCTCCGTGCCGCGTCCGACCCCTCGCGCATATATAGCGGTGAGCCGCTGTATTTCGAAGTCCTGTTCGTAGCGATTATCCCCCGACCTGTCAAACAGCAGGTGGTTCACCACATCAAGACTCAACCGGATTTGCACCTTGTTGTCCGGTAGAACTGACGCAGAAGCCGGAGGAGCTTGAAGGAAGAGGGTATTCAGCGGCTCGGCGTTGCGCACCGGCAAAGGGGCACGCCACTTGTCCGGCAGATGCTTATCTCCCCATACCGCCCCTGAGATGAAAACCACCCCTGCCCATACCAATAGCCAGCGTTTCATACGTTATCCGGATTCGACACGTGCAAAACGCTTCCTGCCCTTCCTTCGGTTGCCCATTATTGCACAAAGTGGTATACTGAGAGCACCGAATGTCAACAGCATGATTTTTTCCACAAGGGAGGCATGAGCGTATGGCGCTGGTACAGCGAAACCGCATCAAACTGACGCTGGAAGGGGCAAAGTTAATCATTCAGGCTTGTGAAGCCAAGTCACGCGAGCTGGGACAGGATATGGACATCGCCGTAGTGGACGACGGCGGCAATCTCGTCGCCTTCAGCCGTATGGATAACGCCCGCATCACCAGCATCGACATCGCCATCAATAAGGCGTTCACCGCGGCGGGGACACGGCGTGGCACGCATGAATATGCTACTATCGCCTCGCCCCAAGGCGGTGCGGCGTTTGGCATCCATGTAAGTAACCAGGGGCGCTTCATGATTTTTGGTGGTGGCTTGCCGATTATCGTCAACGGTCAGGTTATCGGTGCAGTAGGCGTCAGCTCAGGTACGATTGAACAGGACCGCATCGTGGCGCAAGCGGGTGTGGACGCTTTCCTGGATGCTCTGGCAGAGGAAGAAGAGGTTCTGCGCTAGGGGAGGACAGGTGCGCCCGGAAGAACTCGATGGTGCGCCTTAATCCCTCTTCTATGCTCACCTGTGGTTCCCATCCCAGCAGCTGGCGGGCGCGAGTAATATCCGGTTTGCGCCGGCGTGGCTCATCGGGTGAGAACAGAGGACGAAAGACAATTTCGCTGGGGCTTTGCGCCAGGCTCTTAATCAGCTGTGCAATCTCCAGCACGGTGCGCTCATCGGGATTGCCGATATTCACCGGCTCATGGTAGTCTGGTAGCTGCGCAAGCCGCCAGATGCCTTCAATCAGGTCGGAAACATAGCAGAAACTGCGTGTCTGCTGTCCATCGCCGTATACGGTGATGGGTTCCCCGCGCAGTGCCTGCCCGATAAAGTTGGGTATCATCCTGCCATCGTCCAGCCGCATGCGTTCACCAAAGGTATTGAAAATGCGCACAATGCGCGTGTCCAAGCCATGATGCCGATGGTACGCCATCGTCATCGCTTCCGCAAAGCGTTTGCCTTCATCGTACGCCCCGCGAACACCCACCGGATTCACGTTGCCCGTGTAGTCTTCGGTTTGCGGATGCACCAGCGGGTCACCGTACACCTCAGAGGTGGACGCCAGCACGTACCGCGCCCTCTTCGCCTTTGCCAGCCCCAGCGTTTTGTGCGTGCCCAGCGCATTGACCTTCAGTATCTGGATGGGCTTGGTGGCGAAATCTACCGGACTGGCAGGGGAAGCGAAGTGAAAGACGATATCTACCGCGCCGTCGATGTACAGATACTCGGTGACATCCTGCTTGATAAAGCGGAACCGCTCGTTACCCGCCAGGTGCACAATGTTGTGCACGCTGCCGGTTATCAGGTTATCCAGCACGATAACCTCATAGCCTTCCGCCAGCAGCCTGTCCACCAGATGCGAGCCCAGAAAGCCCGCCCCACCTGTTACGACCGCTCGGGGCATAAATCGCTCCTACCCTACCGAGGCTCTAAGACAATAACATCCTTCTCTCTGCGGGTGGGCGTTACCTTCAGCGATTGCAGTTTGCCTCCGCGCAGGATGCCTTCTATCACCATTTTGCCGGGCGCGTGCAGGCGGAAGGAAACATCCCACTCTTTGGGCCAGGCAGGGAACAGCAGGATGCGGTCGCCATCGGTCTGCATCAGCATCGCCTGCAGAGCAATCATGCCTGCGCAGCCATGGTCCTGATCAGGTATCCAGTCATAGTTCGGTCCCCAAAAGGCAGGAAAACGGCTGCCCGGGTGTTTGGTAGCGAAGCGCTGAGAGACCATCCGTTTCGCCTCTTCTGTTAATCCCAGCATCGCCGCCCATATCGGGTCTTGCCGCCAGCCCTCGTTGCCCTTGTAAGGTCGTCGTGCATAGGTGTTGCGTGCTACCTCAAGGTTGGGCTTGCCTGCGCCGTACAGACGGTAGGGAAACACTGCGTACAGTTCGGGGTCTTCGGAGTTGATAGGTTGCGCCAGAATCTGCTGAGCGGGGAGCAGGAAGGTCTGTCCGTTTTCCGTTTTTATGGGTAGTGGGGGCAGCTGCCCCAACAAACGACGCCAATGGTTGCGCCGGTCTGCGTTTTTGCCACTGAGCGGTAACCTTAACAGCCCTTCCAGCGTCCAGCGCAGCCCTGCGATGTCCGGCAGAGGGTTTACCACCTCAGGATATGTTTCCAGAGATTGCGCCGGCTTGAGGAGCAATTTTCCGGAATCGTCACGTGGGAAATGCTGGTCGTAGAAGGTGATTACCGCATCGGCGAATGGAAGCAGCGTCTGGCCCAAGAACTGCTTGTTACCCGTGTGAAAGAAGTATTCCAGCGCAAGGGAGAGCAGTTCCAGGTTACAGGAATAGTAGTAGCGGATATAGGGGTTATCGATATGGGAAACGGGTTTTCCCTCGCGGTTCCATCCATAATTGCAGTTAGCGTAGGTTCCCCAGAAGGTCATCGTCTCGGGGAAATAGGCTCCCTCATGCCCGAAGTAGCGTCGGGTGCGCTCCTGTGCCAGTGGTAACGCATCCAGGCACATCTTGAACAGGGGGTGCGTCATCTCGAAGTCGCCTGCAGGCAGCATACTCCAGTAGGGCAGGCGAGTGTTCTGAAACCAGTACTCTCCGCCCCAGCGACGGTAGTCGGCGTCGAAGTGTTCGTCGGGTTCGCGCGAGTCGACGGTGAAAATGGAGCCGTTAAACTTGATGGGGTATGCGCCTCGTCCCGCGCAGGCGTTGATAAATCTCTGCAGGGCATAGCCCAGTGTGACAATTTCCGCATCCCGGCTTCCGCCTACCACAATCCAACTGCGTCTCCAGAAGTTCAGCCACCAGCGCTGGTGTGCGGCACGCGCCTGGGTGCGCGGTACTGCTTCCGCTCTCGCCGCTTGCGCTTCGATCTGTTTGACCCACTCCTCTGCAGTGTCGGTTTGTGCGGTAAGGATGTGAATGGCGATGGAAAACCGCTTCGACGGGGTTTCACTGCGCAGGGCAGTAGTGTCCTCGCGAACCAATCCCTTACCGCGTATCATTCCACCGAAAGTGCGATGGAGCAGAGGGTCAGGCAGTTTACCGATTAGGCTTTCCAGACCCTGGTGGCGCAAGGTCTGCTCAAAGATGGAGGTCGGGTTTCGATGGAACCAAACAACGCTGTCACGACTTTCTTGCAGTACGGTGTCCGCATGTTCCACCACGGGGAAGGGAGCGTCCATCAATCCGTATGCGCTGAATAATTCGCGCCCCTCCAGCCTGCGGTTGGTCTTGCGCCAGATTTCCAGCTGCGCGCGGACGTGTACGGGCTCTGCGCTCTCCACATCCACCCACACCACAGGGCGATTGGCGTCTATCCACACGCGCAGCAGCACCGGCTTGTGGGGATTGCCCCCCTGTACAACCACTTCGCCCTGCAAGAGGCGGAGCTCCTGACGGAAAAAGTTGCCACCGCTCAGCAGGGCGGGGGAGAGTGTGACGCGTACTCTGCCCAGTTTGAGCAGACGGTTGATTTCGCTCCACGCATCGGTCTTGCTGAGGTAAAATACCAGGTCGCCGTTCGGCTCTACCCACACGTTCATGCCGATGTCGCCGTTGCCCAACGGCATGGAACCGGAGCTGTCTTGCGATGGCGCGTCCCACACCACGTTGCATCGTTGCAAATAAGCCAGGGCATTGTTGGATGAAGCAGGCATGTGGCCTCCCTGTGCGTTTATGGTGAGTAGCACTGCTAACAATGCGGGAATCAGTATACCAGATTTCGGTGCGAACATTGTTTCTTACACTCCTTTTTGTACTCTACCACAAGCCATGCCTATCTTTGCAACAGAGCACTTCAAAGTTCATACGCTGCAGGCTTGATGTTCTCTCACAAGCAGGAACCCCCACGCTCCCCGCGAAAAGAGAAGAGTCCATTTGAGAGACACACTGGAGGGTAGCTATGCGTCGTTTTATCTGTGTGCTGAGTCTAATGACCGCGATCACTTTGCTACTTTCTGCCTGCGGGAAACGCCAGACGCCCCCTGGCGCTACTACCACACCGTCGGGGCAGTTGCGCATTGCGGTGGTGCCTAAAGGCACGGCGCACTCGTTCTGGCTGACGGTGAAGGCTGGTGCGGAACAGGCAGGGCAGGAAGAGGGGGTGCAGATTCTGTGGAAAGGTCCCGCCGAGGAGACGGATGTGGAGGGGCAACAGCGCATCCTCGAAGATTTCATCAACCAGAAAGTGGATGCTATCGTGATGGCGGCGTGCGATGCGGATGGAATGGTTCCTATCGTCAAGCAGGCGTTGGAGGCGGGCATCCCCGTCATCACCATCGACTCGGGCGTGAACTCGGACGACCCGCTGAGCTTCGTCGCTACCGATAACGTCGCTGCGGCGGCGAAGGCGGCGGAGGTGCTATGCCAGCTGGTGGGTGGCAAGGGCAAGGTAGGTATGATACCCTTCATCAAGGGCGCAGCGTCTTCGGAACAGCGCGAACAGGGCTTCCGCGAAGGTATCAAAAAGTGCCCGGGTGTCACGTTGGGACCGGTGTTGTATTCGCAG